>CAJOIA010000037.1:20314-33619 GCA_905234505.1 uncultured Selenomonadaceae bacterium | reverse complement strand
GCCCCGAATTTCTTCAAGGTGTCAAAATTATTTCGCACAGGATTTTTATTTTTAAAATTTAATTTTATTGAAAAAGCTAAATTTTTGTTCAAAATAATTACCTCGATTAATAAAAAAATTTGCGGCTATTATAACAAAGTTGCAAAAAAAAATCGCCCTGAATTTCTTCAGAGCTAAAAATATTTCGCGCAGGGTTTATTTGCGTGAATTATAATCTTCGTCAACATCTTCGCGCCAATTATCAGCAACCTCGTCCATACTCTTAGCAGACATAGCCGCGCCGAAAAATTTACTCATTGAAGCAAATCTAGCCGAAGTACCGCGACTGTCATTGTGATAATTTACCGTGCGATTGTGGCTAATTCCAAGATGGCTTGCAATATCGAATGAATCAATATTTGCGCCCATAAATACAAAATCCCAGCCCTTAGATTTTTGCTCTTCGACAAGTTTTTTAATATCGTCATAGCTGTAGCGCGTGCTGGAATTTTCTTCGCCGTCCGTCGTGATTATGAAAATAGTTTTTTCCGGAACGTCTTCAGGGCGCGCGTATTTGTGAATGTTGCGAATGTGCTTGATAGCGTCGCCCATCGCATCTAGCAGAGCCGTATTGCCGCGCACAAAATATTCTTTGTCTGTCAACTCGGGAACTTCATCAATCGGAACTCGATCGTGAATAACCTGCGATTCGTGGTCAAATAAAACTGTTGAAACATAAGCTTCAGCGTCGGGATTTTTTTGCTGTTTTAGCATTGAATTGAAACCGCCGATCGTGTCTTTCTCCAAGCCGCTCATTGAGCCGCTCCTGTCCAAAATAAAAACTACCTCTGTTAAATTTTTCAAAACAATTACCCCCTTTTAAATGAATTATAGCCGATTGATTTTAAAATTGGTAACCTGGCAGGCGACAAAATTTTAATCGCTCAAAGTCGGCTGTTCGTATTCGTAAAGGCACTGATTCAAGCGCTCGATATCAAAAATTCCCTGCTCAATGAAAAACATAACGATAACGTCAGACAATTTACTTTTTGTCAGATTGTAACCAGCGCTGGCGAGCAATTCTTGAGTTTTTCGGTAGTTCAGATTCAACGCGATTGCAAAGGCAATTGCAGTAGATTTACTCGGCTGATAATCATTTACCTTACATATTTTTGAAAAGTGTTGGCGTGTGACATTGGCGCGGGCGTAAACTTCAGAATTTTGTTTGCCGCTCTCACGAATTAGCCGCCTCAACATTTCTGAAAAAGTTTCACTGCGCGCGTTATCAAATATCTTAGAAAAATTAATTGACGCCGGAATTGCTGAAATAACGCCAAACATTTTCATAGTTTCATTTAATGTGCCTTCGTCCGTCGATAAATCGCGCAAAATTGAATCTTCGTCAACAAAATTTTCTTTTATGTACCGCTCCAGTTCCAATCTCAAATTATCCATAACGCACCTCATTTCACAAAGCGCGGCTTCAAAATTAGCGTGACGAAATAAATTACCGCCGCGCATACCACGATCGTTGAACCTGCCGCCGAATTTAATTCATACGCCAAAAATAATCCTGCCAGCCCCGAACTTAACGCAACTGCAACGCTCAATAAATGGTAAGATTTAACTGAATTTGTTACATTTCGCGCAGCAGCCGCCGGTAAAACCAACAGCGCATTGATTATCAAAATTCCTACCCATTGAATTGAGAGCGCCACAACCACCGCCAAAATCACCGCGAAGATAGATTCTACCAACTGCGTGTCAATCCCCCTGCTACGCGCCAATGTGCGATTTACAGAGGCAATTAAAAGCCGATTGAATAAAAATATCCAGCTGATGAAAACTGCCACGAATACCACGCCGAGCCAGATTAAATCTTCCTGTGAGATTGAAAGCAAATCGCCAATTAAAAACCGCGAAAATTTATTGAATTGCCCGCCCGCTGACATTAACATTAAGCCGAGCGCTATTGCCGTTGAGCTGAAAACACCAATTACCGTGTCCGCGCCGCTGTGTGCTTTGTTTTTTATGTATGTTATTAACAACGCAAAAATTATTGAAAAAATTATCAGCCCAAAAATTTCACTGCCGACTCCCAAGAGCGTGCCTATTGCTATTCCGGTGAAAAAAACGCCATTCTGTTCGATACAACCATTGTTGAGAGGATACCGAACAGCGGCGTTACCAAAATTATCGCGCAGAGCGCATTTCTCATAAATTCATATTCAAACATTATTCAAACAAAATTTTTCCTTCGTCAATTTGTTTATTTAATATGTCTTCAGCGGTTAGGATTTGCGGATCGTCAAGCGAATCAAGATTTATGTCACGCGTCATAGTCAGCGGTTTATCAAGTTCAACTTCCACGTCCGGAATAATGCCCGTGCCGTCAATACTGCGTCCGTTCGGCGTGTAATATTTAGCAATTGTCAATTTAATGCCGTCGTCTTGGAACATAGGAATGACAGTTTGTACAGAACCTTTGCCATAAGATTTAGTACCGACGATAAGCGCCGCCTTAGTGTCTTGAAGCGCGCCGCTCAAAAGTTCGGAGGCACTTGCGCTGTTTTGGTCCAGCAATACCACTATTGGATATTTCGCATTTTTAAGTTCCGACATATAAACTTCCTTAGATCCGTCGCGGCGAATGACTGAAACAATCGGACCGGCGGGAACTAGCTCCTGTGCAATTTCAACGCAACTTGTAATGACGCCGCCTGGATTTTGCCGCAAATCCAAAATAAATCCACGCATACCGTCGGTTTCAAGGTTAACAAAAACGTCTTTGAATTCTTGTCCGGTATTCTCACTGAAATTCGTAATTCGAATATAACCAATCCTGCCGTCAATCATCGTGCCGTCGACAGTCTTAACCTTAATAACTTCGCGAATAATACTGTAAGTTTTATCTTCTTCACCTTCGCGCCTAATCAGCAAGTCAACAGCTGTGCCGATTTCTCCGCGAATTTTCAAAGCGACTTCTGAAGGCTCAATTTCGCTAATTGGCTGAGAATTAACCGCTAAAATCACATCGTCCGCCTTCAAACCGACCTTTTCGCCTGGTCCGCCTGGAATGACACCCAAAACGAAAACGCTGTCGCCTTTGAAGCCCATATAAATTCCAATACCGCCGAAAATTCCCATTGTATCTGCTTTTAGCTGGCTATAAAGTCTCGGTTCAAGGTAAATTGAATGCGGATCTCCAAGCGAGCGAACCATTCCGCTAATTGCGCCGTCAATCAGTTTATCCTCTTCAACTTCCTGCACATATTGAGATTCAATAAAGTGCATAGCGCCAACTAATCGCGTAATATTTGCCGCGCCCTTTGCGTCCAAATTCAGCGCCGCAAATAACCCCACCAGCACGCCAAATGACATAATCACCGCCATTACAACGGCTATCAAAAGTGTTTTGATATTCATTTATTCGCCTCGTTTAATTCAAATTCTTCAATCATAATGAAATATTTTATTTTAAACAGCGCGCCTTTGTCAACTAAACATTAGGAATTTGCCAATCAATTGGCTTTTCATTAATTGACGCCAAAAAATTATTGACTTTGGAAAATGGTCGGCTGCCGAAAAATCCATTGTACGCAGATAGCGGGCTTGGATGTGCCGATTCTACGATAAAATGTTTTGGATTTGTTATCATAGCTTTTTTAGCTCGCGCAGGACGCCCCCACAAAATAAACGCAAGCGGCTTTTCGTGCTCATTCAAAAGTTCAATAATTTTGTTGGTAAAAGTTTCCCATCCTTTGCCTTGATGAGAATTTGCCAAATGCGCCCGCACTGTCAACACCGCATTTAAAAGCAAAACGCCTTGCTCTGCCCAATATTTTAAACAGCCGTTATTTGGAATTTCGCAACCTAAATCTGCGCGAAGTTCTTTAAAAATATTCATGAGCGACGGCGGCGTTGGAACATTCGGCAGGACGGAAAAACTCAAACCGTGAGCCTGACCAGGTTCATGATAAGGATCTTGACCGAGTATCACAACCTTTGTATCGGCGTAGCTCGTGAAATGCAGTGCGTTAAAAATGTCATACATATTCGGGTAAATTTTTTGCGTGCGATATTCGCTAATTAAAAATTTTCGCAGCTCTTGATAGTACGGCTTTTGAAGTTCCGAGTCGAGGAAATTCGCCCAATCATTTTTGAAAATCTGCATTTATGAATCACCTTTATTGCAAAGTAAATCTTGAATTGTTACAATCTTAGACAGCAGCAAAAGAATTGTCAAGGTAAAATTGGGAGGTTTTATTATTAGCAAATTTTTCAAAGATGGTGCAAGATAGCGGCGGCGAAAGTTAATTGTGCCTTTGCAAATGAGATGAATAGGCGCGGACACGAAATTTTGATGATGTACATGGACGAGCGCGAAGGCGAATTTTTCTTTCAAACAGACGCAAATATAAAGACGTGCAACTTGCAGAAATTTGAAGGAAAAATTATTCAGTATCCATTGAGGTATAAACTACTGCGCGAAGCTTATCGTCCGTTCAGTAAAAAATTGGCGCGCGGTGTGAATGATGATTTCATAGAAAAATTCTTGCTGTCAAACGTTCAAAATTCTACTGCAGATTTTCAACCGGATATAATAATATGTTTTCAGCCGGTTTCTGCCAAAATATTTTTGTGCGATTTAAAAACAAATGTTCCTGTTATAATAATGTCGCACGGCGAACCGGAAGATTATTTTCAAACATATCCGCCGCGAGAAATTGCTGCATTGGAAAAAAGCGCAGCATGTCAAGTACTGTTGCCAATATTCACCAAACCACTAACGTCGCGCTTTCCAAATTTAAAAGTAGAAGTTATTGGAAATGTAGTGCCGCAATACAAAGAACAGGCGGATTTGTTAAGCGAAAAATCGATATACAAGATTTTATTTATCGGCAGGCTGGTTCGTGGACACAAACGCCCGCACTTGCTGATAGAGGCGTTTTCAAAAATAGCGAATAAATATCCGGCGTGGCAAGTAGAAATTTGGGGCGCTGAAGATAATCCGCGCTACACAAAAAGCCTTTTAAATCAGATTGAAGATTATAATTTGCAGGATAGAATTTTTCTTAAAGGTACGACGAAAAACGTCGCGCAGGTTTTGAAGGACGGAGATATTTTTGTATTTCCAAGCGCGGTTGAAGGCTGGGGAATGACGGCTACTGAAGCAATGAGCATGGGCTTGCCGGTCGTGGCTTATAAAAATTGTCTTGCGATGAGCGCCTTGATTGACGACGGCGTTACAGGTTTTCTTTGTGAAGATGGCGTTTTGCCATTGGCTGAAAAAATTTCTATGCTGATTGAAGATAAAAATCTGCGCGAAAAAATCGGCAGTGCGGCAAGAAATTCTATGAAAAAATATTCCGCTGAAAATATCTGGAACGCTTGGGAAAATTTGATTGAGAGCGTGACAAAAAAATAAGCCGATAAATTTATCGACTCAATCATTTTTTATTCGGCAATAAGCCAGACATAAGCCCAGTGAATACCAAAATATTTTACTCGGTATGGCAGTTTCAAAATTAAATTCGGTTAAGCCGTGCAACATTAAACCGGAAAGTACGCAGAAAAATAGCAGACAAGCAAAATTTTTTTTGCGAAGCCAGCCGCGTAAACTAAAATATGAAAAATAAATCCACATAAAAATAAAAGCGGAAAAACCAACGCTGCCACATTCAGCGAGCATCTGAATTAAATTATTATGCGCGTGAGTTTGAAATCTTTCTTGGGCGGTTGGCAGAATATATTTTGTTTGATAGGCAGTGGCGTATTGCCCGTAACCTACCCCGAATATTGGATAATCTTCAAACATATTGAAGGCGCTCTGCCACATTTTCATTCGCTCGGCGTTCGACTGCATATTCATATCGGTTATCGTTGCAAATCTATCTGAAAGACGCGGCGTAACCGCAAAAATCCCGCCAATTAATATCAATACGCTCAATATTACGCTCAGTGATTTTAATTTTTTCTTTGAATATAAAAGTATAACCGTCGGACTTAATATTAAAGTTGCCAGCCAAGCGCCGCGCGTTCCGTTCAATATAAGCGCGCCTATTCCCACAGTTAGCGCCGTTAACGCCCAAAATCTTTGCCGCTTCAAATGCATAAAAAGTAACGCGTAAATCGGTAACGACATAGTTAATAAAGTTCCCTGCGGCATTATATCCAAGACGCCGCCGAATCGCCAAGATTCTTCTGAAAGATGCGACACGGCTTGAAATATTACCGACAGATGGCAGAAAAACATTCCCGCCAGCAAACACTTCACCAAAAAAATTATCTGCTCTTTCCTGTAACGAACTAAAAATACCGGAAATAATATTGCTATGTGGTAGATATATCGTTCGGCGAATCTTTTAATACCCTCCAAAACAAAGCCTGAAGTCAGCGCTGAAAAAAATACTGCCAGTATTAACGCCAATATTACTAAAAAAATTTTTCTATATCGGCGGAGATTTTCGGCAACGTCATCATGCTTTCTCATCAATCTGTGAGCCAATCCAAATAGTGACAACGTCAAAAAAATATTTCCGACCGCTATCGACAGCGGCAGGAAAAACGAAAATCCGCAAATGTAATAAAATAATCTTTGTTCAATATTTTCAATGCGAGAAAAATTTGTCATGGCGCTCAATGATGGAAAAGCCTAATGTGCGTCATAGCCATAACAATTCCGTACTTATCGCAGGTTTCAATCACGTTGTCGTCGCGAATTGAGCCGCCACTCTGCGCGATAAATTCAACGCCGGATTTATGGGCGCGCTCAATATTATCGCCGAACGGGAAAAATGCATCAGACGCCAAAGATACACCCTTGAAATTTTTCAGCCAATCAGCCTTAGCCGCGTCAGTGAACTTTTCGGGGCGCACTGTAAAAACGCGCTGCCAATCATTTAAAATATCGTCGCTCTCATTGCCAATGTAAACATCAATAGCGTTATCCCGATCTGGGCGCTTAATATCGGCTTTGAACGGCAGATTTAAAACTTGAGGGCTTTGACGCAAAAACCAAAAATCAGCCTTGTTACCGGCTAATCTTGTGCAATGTACGCGGCTTTGTTGCCCCGCGCCAATTCCAATAGCTTGACCGCCCTTAGCGTAGCAAACCGAATTTGACTGCGTGTATTTCAAAGTTATCAAGGCAATCAGCAAATCGCGCTTTGCGGCGTCAGAGAAGTTTTTATTCGCAGTAGGAATATCATTTAAACAATCGGCAGAAATTTTAATATCGTTGCGCTGTTGCTCAAAAGTCACACCGAAAATTTGTTTGCGCTCAATCGCGGGCGGTTCAAAATTCGGATTAACTTTCAAAATCAGATAACTGCCCTTGCGCTTTGACTTCAAAATTTCCAGCGCTTTATCGGTGTAGCTCGGCGCAATGATACCGTCGCTGACTTCGGCTTTAAGATAATTTGCGGTAGATTCGTCGCATTCGTTGGACAAAATCGCAAAATCGCCGTAAGAGCTCATTCTATCAGCGCCGCGCGCCCGAGCGTAAGCAGCAGCCATTGGGCTGAGCTCGCCATTCACGAAATAAATTTTTTTAAGCGTATCGTCAAGTGGAAGTCCAACCGCCGCACCTGCAGGGCTGACGTGCTTAAATGACGCCGCCGCAGGTAAACCGGTAGCTTTGCGCATTTCGCGTACCAACTGCCAGCCATTCAGCGCATCCAATAAATTTATATAGCCAGGTCTGCCATTCAAAACTTCAAACGGCAATTCGCCATTTTCGGCAAACACTCGCGCAGGTTTTTGATTTGGATTGCAACCGTATTTCAATTCAAGTTCAATCATAAAATTTCCTCCTACAAAGCAAAAAAGGAAGCTACCGAACGCTCCCTTTTCTGTCGCCATTATACCCTTCTTGCCTTCGCCATAAGCAAGTCCCTCGACACTTATACTAGCACAGCTTTTAAAATTTGACAAGTACTTATGAAAATTTTTTTAATCAGCAATGATTCGCGACATCGAATAAATCAGATCGTAGCCGTCCCAATTCAAGCCAAAATCCAAAGTTCTGCTAAACGGCACGATCCTATCAATGCCGCGCGGTCGATTAATCTTCACAAAATCTTTCAGAGCGTCAATATCGTATCCAAAATATGACAAAGTTTGACAGCGCGAGTCGCAAATCGGCAAAATCTCAGTCAAATCCTGCGCGACGTATTCAAGGAAAAAGCCGCTATTGCCAAAATAATTCCTTAAATCGGCGTCAATGCTGAAAATTTCTGCGCGAAAGATTTTATTATTTGTAGATTTTTTTAACACAGTTTTTTTATTCATAGCGAGCAAATCAAATTGCACAAGCTTATCGACAGCCTGAACCGCCTGCAAATTATATTCGCGGTCAACGATCTCTTGCAGATTTTGCCAAAAAATTTCACGCGCCGAATCAGTATCCTTACCCTGCCAAATAATTATTTTCGGCGAATTGCAAGCATTTTGGTCGTTCAAATAAGTCGCATTGTAAAAATCCTGCGCAATGCGATTTTTATTTTCAGCGCTCAAATATTTGTCGGCTTTAATCACGGCGATTGAATGTCTGTCGGCAAAAGTAATTTCATTGGCGCGAACTTTCAGCGGCGATTTGCGAATTTCATTTATTGTAGCGTCGCCGCCCCAAATCACGCGCGTATCACAGACGCCGGAAAATAAATCGTTAATCTCGCGCTCATGCCCGTACCGAACCATATAAACATACTGCGCCATTTTTGGAAAATCCGACAGAGCATTTTTCAAAGCGTTGCAGACAATTTCAACCTGCGGAAAATTCTTCGACGGCACACGTTGCCCGCCAACAGCCCCGCCGCGAAACTGTAAGCAAAATTCACCGGCACATTCGACGGCGCAATGTGAAAAATTATCCCGCGCCCAATTCGATTTAAACTTTTATAAGCAGCCGCCATTTTTGACGTTGACGCCTTTCTGCACCAAAAGCCCAGTGTCGCCACATCAGGAAAATTTCGCACTTTCAGCAATGGCTTTGATACTGCATTTAAAAATTCACACGCTTCATTTGAAAATATTTCCAGCGGCTTGACTACTTCGATTTGCGAAAATTTTTCTGCGTCGCCAATTAAATAATTAATGTTCAGCTGCATAGGTATCACTGCACCCCCGCAATTCGGCATTAGCCAGCCGCCCGATTATCTGAAAATATTTGCCCTTGCGCCCGCACGGACAATCATCTTCGCCCAGCAAAACGCCTTCGTCTTCAGTCAACAGCGAATGTCCAGGATAAGATTTCGGCAACATCGACACAACTTGAACAACGCCGCGCTCGCCAATTTCACAAGTTGAAAAATCTTCCACGCGCCGAATTATCACATCTGAAAAAATGCTCGCGTGCAAATGCCCGTGCTCGCATTCCGGATAAATGCAGCCGGTTTGCTCAACCATACCGTAATAGCTGAAAATTTCATTTAGCCCGCAAACTTCATTGAGCGCGCGCCGAAATTCCTCAGGCGTCACGGCTTGCTCAATCATTTTTTTCCAGCCGCCGCCGTGTATCATTACCGCATTGCTCAAATCCAATTTCCAATTTTTTTCGCGCAGAACTTGATAAAAATATTTCCAAACCATAAATGTAAATCCGAATAGAAAAATCTTCTTGCCCGCATTTTCCGCGAGAAACTCAGCAATTTTATCAACCTGCAAATTCATATCGTCGTCGAGCGCATAAATACTTTTGCGCCCGAAAATCGAAAAGCCCAAAATTCCCGCGCCGCGCGCCGAAAACATTTGCCGATTTTTTAAAACGCTCGGGCTGTCAATTATTATCATTGGCATTCGCGCAGAGCCAGTTAAGCTGGTGACGATTTTTATCAATGTTTTTTGCTGATTTAGTGAAGTTTCTTTATCGAGGAAAATTTTTGAAACGCGTTGCCCCGAAGTTCCGGAAGATGTCATTGTCTTAAAAATTTCCGATTTGGGAATGCTGGCAAGTTCTGCTTCCTTGAAAAGCCGTACCGGCAGAAATGGCAAATCTTCAACGCCTTGAACTGATTCTGCGCGAAAATTTATTGCGTCGGTTATTTTTTCATACGCCGAGCAATTTGCTCTGTGAAATTCCGTCAAACTCAAAAGATTTTCCAACAGCAATGAATTTTTTTTGTCCTGCGCGAGTGAAAATGGCTCTATTGTCAGCAATTCTTCATAGCTCATAAAAATTCTCCAATTCGCTGTAAATGATTTTGCCGGACGCGTTTTTAGGAATTTCGGCGATGAATTTAATTTTGAGCGCGGTCGGATGGACATTAATTTTTTGGCTAAGGTAATTCAAAATTTCGTCGCGCAGATTTTCATCGGTTACGAACACAAACATTTTATCGTCAATGCCCGCCGCAGCCACTTCCGAAAGATTAAATTTCTGCCGCACAATATGCTCAATTTCCTGCAGATTCACGCGCTTACCAAACATTTTTCTTGCGCCCGACAATCGTATAATAACCGTCCGCGTCAATTTTAGCAAGGTCGCCGGTTTCAAGGCGTTTATTTCGCTCGTCGCCCAAAATCAAATCAGCGCCGCTCTCCGCGTAACCAAGACTGACATTATCGCCATAATAAATTAATTCGCCGCCTTCAGTCAATTCAAATTTGCCGCCTGGAATTGCAATGCCCATACAGCCGATTTTCTCAAGCGATTTTTCCGCTGGAAGATAGCCCATTCGCGCAGTAGCCTCCGCCGCGCCGTACATTACAAAAAATTTCTTGCCAGTCTTAGCGGAGTATTCGGCGAATTTCAAATGCGTTTCGGGATCAAGTTTGCCTCCAGCCTGCGTAATAAATTTCAACGCGGGCAAATCCATTCTGAAAAACCTCAGCCGTTGCAACATTTCAAATGTATATGGCACGCCGTTAAGATTTGTCACAGAATTATTTTTGAGAGCCTGCCAAAATTCTTTTTGAAACAGCGTTTTTTCTGTTAAAACAATCGAACCGCCGCTGAAAATGTGCGTGTTGATAATCGACAAGCCATAAACATAATTCATCGGCAAATTCGTAATGGAGCGCTCGCTTTCGCCAATCTGCAGGTATTCAACGATAGATTTTGTATTGGCAAGAATATTTTCGTAGCTTTGGCGGACGAATTTTGGGCTGCCGGTCGAGCCGGAAGTTGTCATTAGCAGAGCAAGTTTTTCATTCAAAGCGAAAGTTTCAGCGTTCGTCGCAAGTAAATTATAACCGTCGCGCTCATAAATTTTTTCATAGGCTGAATAATTTTCGCGCAGATCTTCAGGCAACCACAAATATTTGGGGCAGTAAAGTTCCAATAAATTTTTAACCAAATCCAAATCTAAACCAGCGTCAATCATTAGCGGCACGATTTTTCGATTAATAAATCCAACGTAACCCGCCACCGACGCAACGCTATTCTTGCAAAATAAAAAAATAAGGCAACGACCGCCAGCCGCGCCTGAAATTTCTTCCGAGCGAATTTTTAAATCTTCGTACGTCAGAGTTTCATTCTCCGCGATAAGAGCTGTGTTGCCCGCAAATTTTCCTAAATCAAATATCATTTCACGCCTCAACGTCAACTTCGTAATTCGCCTTCAAAATTTCCTTGCCGTGCGCGTACGAGCTGAAATCCATAATGTCCTCAACTTCCATCATAATGTCGAAAGCGTCTTCGATATTCGCCATCAAAGTCATATGCCCGACTGAATCCCAAGCCGCTATGTCTTGATATTTCAGCGTAGGCAAATCACCCTCACTTACCGCAAAAGCGTCGATGAATGCCTTGTCATATTTTTCTAAATTGGTCATATTATCCCCTCAAGTTTTGAATAATTTTCGCGCAGATCTTTTCTGCAGTCAAGCCGTACCTGTCAAGCAAAAATTCATATTCAGCAGCTTTGCCGTACATATCGGGCAGCCCAATAAAAATTTGCGGCGGTGCAGATTTTTTATCGGCTTTGTATTCGGCAACAGCGCCGCCCAGCCCGCCAATTGTGCTGTGTTCCTCCACCGTCACAACAATTTTAACAGCGGAAAAATATTTGTCAAGAATTTCAGTGTCCAGCGGCTTAATCGTGTGCATATTGATAACCGCCGCGCTTATACCATTGCTTTCTAATAAACTTGCCGCCTTCAGCGCATTTGCCGTTAAAGTTCCAACTGAAAAAATTGCAACGTCCGTGCCTTCGCGCAGAACAACAGCTTTGCCAATCTTAAAATCATAATCATCTTTGTAAACCATCGGCGTATTAAGTTTGCCGGTCAAACGAATGTACATCGGCGCGTCGAAATTGATTGCCGCGTCCAAAACTTTCACAGCCTCGAAGGCGTCAGCCGGCGCAACAATCGTCAAATTTGGAATGGCGCGCATTATTGAGATATCCTCAAAGCTATAATGCGAATTGCCGGACATACTCATAACCAGCCCTGCTCCGGAACCGACGATTTTAACGGGAAATTTCATATAGCCAAGATTCATACGAATTTGCTCGAAACTACGCATAGTAATAAAATTTGCGTAAGTTGTAGCAAAAACATTTAATCCGGTTTTTGTCATACCTGCCGCAATGCCAATCATATTTTGTTCGGCAATTCCAATATTGTAAAATTTATCGGGGTACTCTCTCATAAATCGGCTGAGACCGCTCAAAACGCCCAAATCAGCTGTTAGTAATGCGAGATTTTCAATATCCTTAGCCCGTTCAGTTAGACTTGTGAAAAATGCGCCGCGTTCACCTAACATTGAATAATTTCTTAATGTTCGTCTCTCGACAGCCATTTTAAACAGCCTCCTCAAGTTCAAAAATTGCCTGTTCGTATTGTTTCTGATTTAAAATGCTGTGATGCCATTCTGCGCGATTTTCCATGAAAGAAACGCCCTTGCCCTTAATCGTGTTGGCAATAATAACTTTAGGGCGGGAATTTTTATTCATTGTGCTGTTAAACGCATCGCACAGAGAAATAATATTGTGCCCGTCAACTTCATAAACCTCAAAGCCAAAACTAGTAAATTTTGCCGCCAAATCCTGTAAATTCATAATGTTGGAAGTTTCGCCGTCATATTGCAATTTATTTTTATCGACAACGACAATCAAGTTATCCAGCTTGAAATGAGCTGCTGACATTAAGCCTTCCCAAACAGAGCCTTCGTCACATTCGCCGTCGCCCAAAAGTACAAATACGCGCCTGTCAAGATTTTGCCGCTTAAATCCAAGCGCAACACCGACGCCTTGAGATAAGCCCATTCCTAAACTGCCGCCGGAAAATTCAATTCCTCGCGCAGGATTCATAACAGGATGACCGCCAAGTTCAGATTCATTTTGCTCAAAAGTCTTCAAATCCTCAAGCGGAAAATGTCCC
>CAJOIA010000037.1:0-20288 GCA_905234505.1 uncultured Selenomonadaceae bacterium | reverse complement strand
AATAAAACAGTCATCTTTATTCATAATGCCGCCATACAGACAAGCAAGAATTTCAATCGCCGACAAAGCTCCGCCGAAATGTGCGCCGTTTTTACCAGCCGAATATCCTGTTTCAATGACGGAACGCCGCATCTTTTTTGCTAATGAAGAAGCATAATTAATATCTAGATTAATTACCCCCCCTCGTGCCATTGCCGACGAAGGTGCCGCCATCTACGCGCAAATATTTTCCTGTCACATAACTTGATAAATTTGAAGCCAAAAACAAAGCAACATCAGCAACTTCATCGGGTTCAGCCCAACGTCCAAGCGCAGAACGTTTGATAGCCGCTTCAGCCAATTCAGCGCTAATCTGGTTGCCCATATCGGTTTTGGTCGGTCCAGGAGCGATAGCATTAACGCGAATATTAAATGCTCCAAATTCATTAGCAAGCGCCTTTGTTGCGCCAATAAGTGCAGCTTTGCTGCCAATATACTCAAGTTGTCCTGGAGTGCCATCCAGAGCCGCTATAGAGCTCATAAAAATTATACTGCCGCCGCCCGTGCGTTGCATAAGCCGAGAAATATACTGAGTCAATCTCATCTGCGCGAAAAAATTAACTTCAAAAACTTTGCGCATATTATCAATTGGCGTCATTTGAAAAAGCAGTGATTCAGAAATGATACCGGCGTTGTTCACAAGGATATCAATATTTCTGCGCGATTTTTTAATAGACATAACTGCCGCTTTCATTGCGTCTTCGTCGGTCATATCAAAATAAATCGGCATAATTTCAACGCTGTACTTTTCAGTCAGAGCATTAATATTTTCGACGAACTCCGGATATTCTTTTCTCGCGCAAGCAAAAATATTCGCGCCGTTTTCAGCAAATTTTTCAAGAATCGCTTTACCAATCCCGCGGTTGCAACCGGTGATAATTGCGGTCTTGCCTTTTAGTAACATATAAACACCTCGCTTACATTCTGCGTTTAAATATTCGTTCAAAAACTTTTTTTCGCGCTTCAAGGTACATTTCTTTAGTTCGATAAAATTCGATTTGCTTCATTCCATTTACAAAAAGTTCATTAGGATATTGAATTTTTCCGGTATTAATGGCAAATCCAGTAATTTCATTTAAATGAATGGCTTTGTGATTTTCTGCGACTATATGTGCGTATTCAATATCCGCAAACTTATAAAGATAATCCGCATGCAAAAAATGACTTTCTAAAAAACCAGGATGCCTAGTAAATTTTTCATCGCCAAAAAGTAAACGCCCGCCGATTAACCTTTTGTTGGCATAATCAAAATCTGTCCAGCCAACCGTACCGACAGGCGTATTGGTTGCCTTGTCAAGAATTACCCACAAGCCCTGAGTATCGTCTTTCAAATATTTATTTTCGTACCAATTTTGCTCAAGTTCCATTGTAAGCTTGAATGGCTGATTTAAAAATTTATTCAGTTCAGGGTCATTGCGCCAATCAATAACGTACTTAAAATATTTAGGCGAAATTTCTTCAAGAACAATGTATTTGCCTTCGAGGCGCATATCATCTCTCAAAAAAATCACCCTCCATCAAAACATTCTGCGCGCGCCAATGTAGCGCGAAGCATAATAGCTGTCATTCAGTGAAGAAACTGTAATGCCGTAAGTTGAGCTGGCGTGAATAAATTCGCCGTTGCCAATATAAATCCCGCAATGAGACGCGCCGTAAGTGTAAGTAGTGAAGAAAACTTCGTCGCCAGGAATTAAATCTGCGCGAGAAACCGGCGTTCCGCATTCAAATTGATAATCAGCAGTGCGCGGCAAATTAACACCAATGCTGGCGTAAATCTGCTGAGTATAAGCAGAACAATCAATACCGTAGTAAAGTGAATTTCCGCCAAAAACGTAAGGCGTGCCGATATATTGCATAGCGTTATTGATGAGGCGGCGCGTGATTAAATTTGAGCCGCGGCTGACTTCCGGCATAGCCCGCCCCATTAGCGCCGCGTAAGTCTTATCGCCAACAAGCCCGTCAGCCGTCATACCGTGAGTTTTTTGAAAATCTTTGACTGCCTCAACCGTCGCAATTCCAAAATCGCCGTCAGCAATAACATCATAGCCCATCCGTTCCAATCGAGCCTGAACTTCTGCAATTTCTTTGCCTTGATCTCCCTGCCGAAATGCAATAGCCGCAAAACTCGTTGAACTAGCCAGCATAAACATCATCACCAACGCCAGCGCTCGGAAAATCATAAATCGAAACCACCTTTCATAAAAAGCTTGGACATTATAAAGCCTCTTCCTGATTAAAAACTGAATTTAAAATTCATCGGCGTGCTTGCTCATTCCATGAATGCAAATTTCCATAACAGTATCCAGCGGCAAACCTAAATCTTCAACGCCCTTGCTGATAACTTCGCGGTTGCATTTCGCCGCAAATCGCTTGTCCTTAAATTTTTTCTTCAAGCTTTTAACGCTCATGCCGTCAAATTTTTCTGGGCGCATTAATGAATAAGCGTGAATAATCCCCGTGAGTTCATCAACGGCAAATAAACTTTTTTGACAATCGGTCGTAGGTTTAACCGTGACGGGGTGCAAGCCATAAGCGTGCGAAATAATTGTATCGATATCTTCAGCGTCAACGCCCTCCGGTTCAAGAAGTTCACGCACATGCAGGCAATGTTCCTCAGGATATTTTTCAAAGTCAACATCGTGCAAATAGCCAATCGCCGCCCAATGCTCTTTGTCCGCGCCGAAATGTTCAGCCATCGCCTCCATTGCCGCACTAACTGCCGCCGCGTGCGTAAATAAATGTTCCTCGGTCGTGTGCTTGTGCAAAATCTCTTTCGCGCGCTCCAATGTCAATTTACTCATAAATTCGCCCCTTCATAAAAATTTCTCAAACGCAATATTCGCCCGCTCGAACGGAAATTTTTCTTTGTCAACAGGAATTTCATTAAAACCGAACTTGCGGTAAATATGAATTCCCGCTTCGCATTTCGTGTTCGACACAATCAAAAGTTTTTCAATGCCCTTAGCCCGCGCATAATCGATACACGCTTGAAAGCACAAAGTACCTGCGCCCTTGACTTTGCCAGTCGAAGCAAATTTTGCAATTTCCCATTCGCCTGTGGACAGCGGCTCAATCATGCAACATGCCAAAACCTGATCGTCATCGTCCAGCGTGAAAAAAATTTCGCCGCCCTGCGCGATTAAACTTTCAATATTATTCAGTATGGCGATATCTTCATCTTCCAGCACAAACATATCCTCAATCCAAGCCTTGTTCATTTCGACAAAATCATTTTTAAATCTCGGCTCATAAGGCACGACTCGCATTTAAACACCCCTTTAAAGCCTGACCAGTGTAAGATTTTTCAACCTGCGCGACTTCCTCCGGCGTGCCAAATGCAATCACTTCACCGCCACGGTCGCCGCCGTCCGGTCCTAAATCTATAATATAATCTGCATTCTTAATCACGTCAAGATTATGCTCAATAATAATCACGCTGTCGCCGCGCTCCACCAGCCGCTGGACTACGCCGATTAATTTTTTCACGTCGTCAAAGTGCAATCCGGTTGTTGGTTCGTCCATAATGTAAATATTTTTCAGCTGAGTAATCGGGCGCGCCAATTGAGCCGCCAATTTCACGCGCTGACTTTCGCCGCCGCTTAAAGTATTCGCCGGTTGCCCCAATTCAATATAACCAAGTCCAACATCGCTCAAAACCTGCAGCATTCGCGCAATACCAGGCACGTTACCGAAAAATTCAAGCGCCTCGTCAACCGTCATACTTAAAACTTCGGCGATATTTTTACCCTTGTATTTGACTTCAAGCGTCTCAGCATTAAAGCGCGCACCCTTGCACACGTCGCACGTAACATAAACATCTGGCAAAAAATTCATCGGGATTTTCAAAACGCCGTTGCCGCTACAAGTCTCACAGCGCCCGCCTTTGACATTGAAACTAAATCGACTGGAATTGTAACCGCGAATCTTCGAGCCCTGCGTTTCCGCGAATAAATTTCTAATCCTGTCAAAAATTTTCGTGTACGTCACAACATTTGAGCGCGGCG
Source organism: uncultured Selenomonadaceae bacterium (assembly GCA_905234505.1). Taxonomy (GTDB): domain Bacteria; phylum Bacillota; class Negativicutes; order Selenomonadales; family Selenomonadaceae; genus Quinella. Next base: position 16,245 of record CAJOIA010000037.1, on the reverse strand, counting down.
AGCGCCCAATCGGATCTTGGTCAATTTTTATAACCGTGTTCACTCCAAAACTTTTCAGCGTGTCGGTGTCTTTAATCAAGCGCGGGTAAACAATTTCGTCAATGAGCGTCGATTTGCCACTTCCACTGACGCCGGTTATAATCGTCAAAATTTCGAGCGGGATTTTCACTGTGATATTTTTCAGGTTATTGGCGTTGAGATTTTCAAAGCTGATAAAATTTTCCGATGCGCGACGATTAGCGGGAACAGGAATTTTCGCCCGCCCGCTCAGATAATCGCCGGTCAATGAATTTGGATCGTGCCCTGCGCGATAACTTCGCCGCCATTTTTGCCAGCGCCGCGCCCAATGTCAACGAGCATATCAGCCGCCCGCATAGTTTCTTCGTCGTGTTCGACAACCAGCAAAGTATTTCCTAAATCGCGCAGATTTTTTAACGTCTCCAAAAGTTTCTGATTGTCATGCTGATGAAGTCCAATTGAAGGCTCGTCCAAAACGTAAAGCACACCGGTTAAAGCAGAGCCAATTTGCGTCGCCAATCTAATTCGCTGAAATTCGCCGCCACTTAGCGTGGCAGACTTACGAGACAAAGTTAAATAATCCAATCCAACGTCGCAGAGAAATTTCAGCCGCGATTTAATTTCCTTAAGAACCTGCCGCGAAATTTTTTTATCGGTATCGTCAAGCTGATTTTCCAATTCAATGAAAAAATTCCCGCAACGCTCCACCGACATATCCACAACCTGCGCGATATTTTTTTCGCCAACAGTAACCGCTAGCGCAATTGGATTCAGCCGCTGCCCATGACAATCGGGGCAAAGTTCAAAAGCATCGTCGTTAGTCTTAAATTCATGAATCGCCTGCATCCATTCAAACATACTTTCCCAATTCAGCTGTTTAAAAATCCTGCCCAATCCGCCGCATTTTTCGCACGCGCCGCGCGGACTGTTAAATGAAAAAAGTTGCGGCTCAATGTCCGGTAAACTGATTCCACAATCGACGCAAGCATTTTTTTCGCTAAATGTCAAAGTTTCATTGTCAGTATTCGCGAAAACAACGCCATTGCCAAATTTCAGCGCAGTTTCGAGCGAATCAGCCAAGCGCGAGCGAATCCCATCGCGAATAATCAGCCGGTCAACAACAAGCTCAATCGAATGTTTTTTAGTTTTTGCAAGTTTAATTTCCTCGTCAAGGTCGCGCAGTTCGCCGTCAACTTGCAAAAATTTCTTTGTGAGTGCCTTTCTGCTGATTGACAATCGGCGCAAGCAAAGTAAATCGTGTGCCTTCGGGCAATTTCAAAATCTGCGCGAGAATTTGATCAAGACTTTGGGCGGTAACAGGTTTGCCGCATTTTGGGCAGTGAGGTTTGCCAATGCGCGCGAAAAGCAGCCGCAGATAATCATAAATTTCAGTGACAGTGCCGACAGTTGAACGCGGATTATTATTCGTGGTTTTCTGGTTAATGGCAATGGCGGGACTCAAGCCTTCGATTAATTCAACGTCGGGCTTATCCGGCAGACCGAGAAATTGACGCGCGTAACTCGAAAGACTTTCCATATAGCGGCGTTGCCCCTCGGCGTAAATCGTATCAAACGCAAGGGAACTTTTACCGCTACCGCTGACGCCGGTTATCACAATAAATTTTTCGCGCGGTATTTCAACATCAATATTTTTTAGATTGTGAACGCGAGCACCACGCACTTTTATAAAATCCAAAAAAATCTCTCCTGTAAAAATTTCTGCTATTTTACATTTTTTATTCAGATTTGGCAACAGCTTGCCACGCGTAATATTTTTGTGTACAATCGCGCTGAGGTGAAGAATATGCTTAGAAAATTGCTTGATAAAGACGCCGACAAAATGTTGGAATGGATGCACGACGAGGCTGTGAATCAGAATTTTAGATTTGATTTTGCCAGTATGACGAAGGAGCGCGCGCTGAATTTCATTGCGAATAGTTTCACGGAGGAAAATCAGCACTTCGCGATTATCGATGAAAACGATGAATATCTCGGCACAATCAGCTTGAAAAATATTTCTGTGGCTGATAAAAATGCTGAATATGCTATTGTTGTTCGAAAAAATTTTTGGGGTACTGGCGTCGCGCAGAAAGCCACTGCCGAAATTTTGAAATACGCCTTTGAGAATTTGAATTTGCACAGAGTTTATTTGAATGTGCTTGACGAAAATATTCGCGCCAATAAATTTTATCGGAAGTGTGGCTTTATTTATGAAGGAAAATTTAAGCAACATTTATATTTACAAGTCAAAAATGGGGGGGGGGGTACAAGCTACAAGGATCTGAATTGGTACGCTATCATAAACACGGATGTTTAACACAGAGCGGCAGATTAAATATAACGCGAAAGTCGGCGAGGTTAAAGATTCGCTGACTTTTTTATTGCACAAAAAAAGCGGCTATTAACCGCTCTGCAAAAAAATTTACAAATGATTTATTTTGTTAGTTTGACAATCGCAAATGTTACTGGACGCTTGACAAAGTTCAGCGAATTGATTATCATTGCGGAAAAATTTGGTGATTCGAAATCGGAAGCCGGCGGGTTTGGTATTCGCGGGCTTTTTTGCGTTTAAGGGCATCACTGATAAAAAATTTATTAAGCAGGCGATTCAATTGTCGACGAAAGAATTAACTCAGAGCGCGATAATGGCGGCAGTAAATATTTTCGCCGTGATAATTTTAAATGCGGCGTTAAAAAATCGGTTGAGGTGAGCTATGGTAAAAAAAGCAAATTTCGGCGAAATACCAGATGAAGTTTTGAACTTCGCAATTTCGGAATTGAAAAAAATTCGTAGCGGCGAAATAATATTTGTCGCGCAGGACTGCTATTTGATGCAAGTTGAAGTAAATCAGCGGCGACGCATTTCAGATTGGGATAGTGAATTGCCGGATTGGAGCGAGGAACTTTGCGCGAATATCCGTAAGCAAATTGCTAAGGAATTTGCAACTCTGGCGTATGGTCGGCTGGTTATCAAAATTCAGAAAGGTCGCGTCGTTCAAATTGAGCGCACGATTCAACATAGATTCACCGGTTTGGACGGCGAAGGTATTTGATTAGGGGTTAGGAGTTAGGATTTAGGGGCTAGGGAATAGATTAGTCTCATGTACTCAATAAGGAGGATTTTATAATGTCAAAGGTCTACGAAAATTTTCAAGAATTAATTGGAAGGACTCCGCTTTTTCACTTGAGCAATCTAGAGCGTGCGAATAATTTGCGGGCGAAAGTCATTGCGAAGTTGGAATATTTTAATCCGGCTGGCAGCGTCAAGGACAGAATTGCTTGGGCGATGATTGATAAAGCCGAGCGCGAAGGCAAACTTACGAAGGGCACAACGATTATTGAGCCGACCAGTGGTAATACAGGCGTTGGACTTTCAGCGGTAGCGGCGGCGCGTGGTTATAAAATTATTATCACGATGCCGGAGACTATGAGCATTGAGCGCAGAAAAATTTTGCAAGCTTACGGCGCTGAATTAGTTTTAACTGAAGGCGCCAAAGGTATGAAGGGCGCGATTGCCAAAGCTGAGGAACTTCACGCGCAAATTAAAAATAGTTTTATCCCCGGGCAATTTGTTAATCCTGCGAATCCTGAATGCCACAGGAATACCACCGGTCCGGAAATTTGGGCTGATACTGACGGCGCGGTTGATATTTTCATTGCGGGAGTTGGCACGGGCGGCACTTTGTCTGGCGTTGGCGAATTTTTAAAATCCAAAAATCCTGCAATTAAAGTTATAGCCATTGAGCCGGACAGTTCGCCGGTACTTTCCACTGGCAAAGCGGGCGCTCATAAAATTCAAGGCATTGGAGCGGGCTTTGTTCCAGATACGCTCAATACGAAGATTTATGATGAAATTATCCGCGTTAAAAATGAAGAGGCGATTGACACCACGAAAGAAATTGCGCGCGTTGAAGGTTTGCTCGTTGGAATTTCGAGCGGCGCATCGGCTTTTGCGGCTAAAGTTGTTGCCTCTCGCGCAGAAAACGCTGGCAAAACTGTTGTGGCGCTGTTGCCAGATACCGGCGAGAGATATTTATCAGCATTGAACTTTGATTGACGCGGGATTGATAGTTTGATACAATCGCTGAAAAAATTTGGAGCGTGAAAGTTTTGGACAAGAAACAGCTTGAAAAAATTATTAGCGATAAAATTGACGCGGCTTTGAAGGCGAATGATACGCCGAAGAAATTTTTTATCACGGAAAATGGGCGCGGCGTGGTCGATGGCGGCGATTTGTACAACGCGGTTTTGAAGGAAGTTTTGAGTGTTATGAAAGTTGCGCTTGCAGATATTATCGAGGAAGTTGTTGCTAAACCCACTGCAAAGATTTCAACGAAAAAATAAATTGGCATTTCGTTAAAAAAAAAGCGCGCTCAATAGTCGACATCCGGTCGACTAGGACGCGCGCATGGGAGTAAATTCTCTTATTCATCGCATTTACAGACCGCCCGTCCTTGGGCGGCTTTTTTTGTTAATTGGCAACTTCAGCTAGAGGTTCTTCAGCTTCGAGAAAAATAATTTTCGGCTCGGCGCCTTCAGTTACGCATTCTTCAGTAACTATGACTTTGCGCGGCAATTCCGATTTTGGAATATCGAACATAACATCAAGCATTGTATCTTCAATAATTCCCTTCAATGAGCGAGCGCCGGTTTTGCGTTCAATAGCTTTTTTCGCAACCGCCAACAAAGCCGCTTCTTCAAATTCAAGCTGAACATTGTCCATCGCCAATAATTTTTGATATTGCTTGACAGGCGCATTTTTCGGCTCGGTTAAGATTCTAAACAATGAATGTTCGTCCAAAGTTTCCAGCGTACAAATTACCGGCAGACGCCCAATTATTTCTGGAATTATGCCGTATTTCATTAAATCTTCGGGGCGCACTTGGTGAATCAGCTCATTAAATTTTTCGTCGCTATCTTCTTTGGGTTGAATATCGACGCCGAAACCTAAGCTAGCTTCGCCCTTGCGGATTCTCTGCGCGACAATTTTATCAATACCGACAAACGCGCCGCCCACAATGAACAAAATATTTCGCGTGTCAACTTTAATTGTCGGAGCTTCAGGGTGCTTACGTTGACCGCGCGCGGTAAATTCTACAACGCTGCCTTCCAACATTTTCAACAAACCTTGCTGAACGCCTTCATGACCTGGATCGGCCGTGATTGAATTATTTTCGCCGGATTTACGCGCAATCTTGTCAAATTCATCAAGGTAAATGATGCCGTGCTCAGTCTTTTCAATATTTTGTCCGGCGGCGTAGTACAAATTTCTAACCGCAACTTCGACGTCCGCGCCAACAAAGCCCGCCTCGGTTAAACTTGAAGCGTCAGTAACCGCGAAAGGAATATCCAGCAACTTTGACAAATGACTAAGCATAGCCGTTTTGCCGCAACCGGTCGGACCCATTATAATCACGTTGGATTTATCAATTTCGTCACCAGAATCAGCGTGCTCATAATCGTACTTCATGCGCTTGTAGTGATTGTAAACCGCCACTGATAAAATTTTCTTGGCGCGCTCTTGCTTAATAATGAACTGGTCGAGATATTCTTTGATAATGTGCGGCTTATTTTTTTCAAGAACTTCACCGAGTTTATCTACGAAAGTTTGTTTAACTGTGTGATAGCGGCGGTTTTCTTCTTCTTCGAGGTAATGATTAATTTCCTTGATACAATTTCGGCAAACCGCAAAACCAGTATTCGGGTCATAAATCGGCATATCGTACTGGCTTTGCATTCTAATTTTCCTGCCGCAAATCGTACAACGCATATTATTATCTGCCATATATTTTTAGCTCCTTAATTTCAACAAAAATCTTGCAAAGCATTTCTGCAACGTGTATAATACACCTTGCGCTATTTGCGCGTCAACTTTTTTAGAATTCGAGGTGTTCATTTTGAAAGATAAAATTCATCCGAAATATTATGAGGCGACCGTCATTTGCGGTTGCGGCAATACTTTCAAAACCGGCTCTACAAAAAAAGAATTGCGCGTTGATGTTTGCTCCAAATGTCATCCGTTTTTTACCGGTCGTCAGCGCGACGTCAAAGCCGGCGGTCGTATCGAAAAATTCAACAAGCGCTATAAGAAGAGTGGTCAGTGATTAGTGGTTAGTGGTTAGTGGTTAGTGATTAGAAAGTTGTATTATATCATTTCAAAAACGTCGCGGGAGGTTTTATCTTCCGCGATTTTTATTTTGTAATTAAGCTTTTCAAATTCAACCGACAATTTTTCAGCTAATGCATGAACAATCGGAAATTCCGTCGCAAAATGCCCCGCGTCGACAACGTGAATTTTATTTTCAATTGCACTCTGCGCCTCGTGATATTTAACGTCGCCCGTGACAAACGCTTGAGCACCAAAAAATTTTGCCTTTGAAATAATATCGCTCCCCGCGCCGCTGCAAAGTCCAACTTTCTCAATCTGAAAATCGCCCGCGTCTATCAACCTCACGCTTTCAGCATTTAAACTTTTCTTGACGTGAGCCGCAAATTCTCGCGCAGTCATTTTCTCCGGCAATTTTCCTATCCTGCCTAGTGAATTTTCTTCCTCGCCAAAATTTTTAACGTCAATCAGCCCGATTTTTTCAGCAAGAACATCATTGACGCCGCCAATCGCGCTGTCCAAATTTGTATGAGCCGCGAAAACCGCCACGTCATTTTTAATCAGCGTTGCCATTTTTTTGCCGAGCGGTAAATCTGTGCGGAAATTTTTTACTGCGCGAAAGATAATCGGATGGTGAGCAATAATCAACTGCGCGCCAAATTCAACCGCATTCTTCACAACATTATCATTGACATCAAGGCAAATAAAAATTTTTTCAACGGGCGCGTCGAAACTGCCAACCAATAAACCAGGATTGTCCCAGTCTTCAGCAAGTTGCCGCGGCGCAATTCTATTCATAACTTCAGCTATGTGTTGCACTGTGATTTTTTTCATAATTAAATCGCCTTTCTTAACGAAATATGCTAAAATAATTTTAACAAAAATTTCTCGATTGGTAAAGGAGCGATTAGATTGAAGAAAATTATCGTTATTCCTGGAGACGGCATTGGAAAGGAAGTCACTGCGTCGGCGGTTGAAGTTTTAAAGAAAATCGACGCGAAATTTAATCTCGGCTTGGAATTTGAGGAACGCGACGCTGGCGGCACTGCCTATGATAAATTTGGTGAACCGTTGCCCGCAGAAACTCTTGACGCCTGCAAAGCGGCTGACGCTGTATTATTTGGCGCGGTCGGCGGCAAGCAGTGGGACAATTTACCGGTGGATAAACGCCCAGAAAAGGCTTTGTTTGGTTTGCGCAAAGGTTTAGGTTTGTATGGGAATTTGCGCCCCGTGAAAGTTTATGACGCATTGATTGACGGTTCGCCGCTTAAACCTGAACTTGTAAGCGGTTCGGATTTGCTGATTGTGCGAGAATTGGTTGGTGGGATTTATTTTGGACCTCGCCGCGAAGCTGAAATTGTTGACGGAGTTGAACGCGCATATGACACTGAAATTTATTCAGTTCCTGAAATTGAACGCATTGTAAAACTCGGCTTTGACTCTGCGCGAAAGCGTCGCAAAAAATTAACTTCAGTTGACAAGGCAAATGTTTTGGCGTCTTCCAGATTGTGGCGGCGCGTGGTTAATGATATGGCGAAAAATTATCCTGACGTTGAAGTTAATCACCTGTACGTTGACAACGCCGCGATGCAACTTGCGGTAAATCCAAAACAATTTGACGTTATCGTGACTGGCAATATGTTCGGCGATATTTTAAGCGATGAAGCGTCGGTTATTGGCGGCTCAATTGGATTAATGCCTTCAGCGTCGATTGGCGAGCTTACCAGTTTTTATGAGCCGATACATGGCAGCGCGCCTGATATTGCTGGAAAAAATATTGCTAATCCAATGGGAACAATTTTAAGTGCGGCAATGCTCCTGCGTTACAGTTTGAACGCTGAAAATGCGGCACAGGCAATTGAAGCGGCGGTTGATAAAACTTTGGCAGACGGTTACCGTACGGCGGATATTTATCAAGATGGCTTCAAAAAAATTGGCACGAAAGAAGCTACAGAAATTATTTGCGCACGCCTCTAATTTTACACGAAAGGAAGTGGCGGCGTTTTATTTAGTGGTTAGTGATTAGGGGCTAGGGATTAGGGTGAAAATCACTATTCCCTATTCCCTATTCCCTTTACACTATACCCTATAAAAGCGCTAATCCGATGAAAAAATGTTTAAGCATTCTTGCCGGAGCTTTCCTTGCCGGTGCGCTAATGACAGGTTGCGGCGGCGGTGGTGGTTCAGGTTCCAGCAGCGGTAAAATTGCCTATATTAATTTCGATAATGCCGATGCATTTGGCGGCAAATTAATTCGCGAAGAAATTGCACGCGGCGCAGAGGCTAAGGGCATGCAAATAGAATTTTTTGACGCGCGCGGCGATAGTAACCTTCAAATTGACCAAATGCGCGACGCCATTGACAGCGGCGCTAAGGCTATTGTTTTACTGGCGATTGATGGCGACGGTATTATTCCGCTGGTTGATCGCGCAGAAAAGGCTCATATTCCGGTTGTCACGGTTAACCGCGATGCTAACGGCGGCAAACGCTATCGTTCTTATTCCGAAGAATACGAAGCCGGCAAACTTCAAGCTGAATTTATGGCGCAAAGATTACCTCAAGGCGCTAATGTTGTTTATTTGGAAGGTACAAGCAATTTGGGCAGTTCTCAACAGCGCTGGGAAGGTTTCCGCACTGAAATAACGGCGAGACGTCCCGATATTAATATTTTGGATATGCAAGACGGCAGGTACAGCAAGGTTGAAGCTATGAAAACTATGTCTACGTGGCTTAGTATTTTCCCGAAAATTGATGCTGTAGTTTGCGGCAATGACCAAATGGCTTTTGGCGCGATTATTGCTCTCAAGGCGGCTAATCGTTTGCAAGGCTGTCTTGTTTCAGGCGTTGACGCGGTTGACGAGGCGCTTGACGCGGTTGCAAGTGGTGAAATGGCTCAAACTATTAAACAAGACGGTATCGCGCAGGCTAATGGCGTTGTGACGATTCTTGAGCAAATTGGCAGGGGTGAAACACCGCAAGATATTCTTGTGCCTTTCACTTCAATTACGCGCGAAAATCTTGCTCAATTTCGATAAGAGGTGATTGCCATGTTGCATAATTTGTCCGTGCGCTCAAAAATTCTTTATTTTTCTGTTGTTATGATTGCAATTATTTGCGCTGTTGCCGCAGTCGGTGTCATTTTCAATAATCGGGCGAAAGATTCACTTGATGAAATGTACCGCTCAAATCTTATGGCGACGCAATATATTAACGATGCTAACGGGCACTTCCGCTATATCGACGTTGACATTGTTTATATTTTATTGGGCGGAAATGGCGTAGATCGCGGGATTTTGCAGGAAGATATCCTTGCACGCCTTGAAAATATTAAAATTAACGCGCAAAAACTTAATGATATTACACATAGCGAAAAAATGGACGCGCTGCTTGGACATTTATTTGACCACCTTGACAAAGCTGAAGCCGCCGTTAAAGCCACTCAAACATTAGCGCCGAATGACAGAATTAATCTTTATAAAAATTTAATGGTTGTGCGTCAAGTTGCCGACGATTTAAACGAAATTACGCCGAATAATGTTGTTTTGGGCAAAAATCTTTTCGACGCGAACAATGAAAGTTATGATTTAGCTATTCGCATTTTTGTATTTATTATAGCGCTGGGGCTTTTATTCGGAATTGGCGCGGCAGTTATCATTTCGCGCAATATTGCCGATCCGCTTGGACATGCGATTGAAGAACTTGACGCCATTGCTAAAGGAGAGCTTAACCGCGAAATTCCGGAAGACCTTATGAAACGCGGCGACGAAATTGGGACGGTTGTACACGCTTTGAGCAAAATGCAAGTTGGACTGCGCGACATTTTGATAAACGTTAGAGATACGGCGCAGAAAAGCGTTGACATGGCGGAGGAAGTTCAAGAACTCATCAAGGAATTGGATTTAAACACAGACGACGTTGCAGTTATCGCGAAAGAAATTGCACACGGCACGGAGCAAACCGCTACGACCACTTCAAATATACAAACATTGGGCGGGCAAGTTAATGAAGAAATTCAAAATACGTCGAAGGAATCCAAGCAAAGCGAATCCTACGCGAATGAAATTAACGACCGCGCCTCTAAACTTCGCGAAAATACAAATCAATCTATCAAAGTTTCCGAGCAACTTTATGGGCAAACAAAATCTTCACTTGAAAAGGCGATTGAATCTGCTCAGGTTGTCACCGACATTGAGCGCTTTACCAAAGAAATTGTTGAAATTGCTGAACAGACTAACTTGCTTGCTCTTAACGCCGCGATTGAAGCCGCTCGCGCAGGACAAAACGGCAGAGGTTTTGCTGTTGTTGCCGATGAAGTCCGCAAGCTCGCCGAACAAACCGCCGCTTCTGCTTCAAATATAAAACAGCTCACCAGCCAAGTTACTACTTCGGTTAATGAGCTGTCGAACGGTGCATTTGAAGTTCTGAAATTTATTGACGATACCGTCAACAAAGATTATAAAGGTATGACTGAAACCGCCGAGCAATACAAGAAAGACGCCGAGTACGTCAAAGATTGGGCGCGACTTTCCAATGAGCGCGCGGCAAATTTAGCTACTTCAATTCAGACCATGACAAACGCTATGGAAGAAATTGCAAATTCCACACAAGAAGGCGCCAGGGGCAATTCAATTATCTCTGAAAAAGTTAATGCGATGGCTGAAAATGCTCATGAAATTCTTAAGAAAATGACGGTCTCGGAAGATAACGCTAAGCATTTAATGAAACAAGTCAGCAGGTTTAAGATTTAAGTGATTAGTGATTAGTGAATAGTGAATAGTGAATAGTGAATAGTGATCAGTGTTCAGAAGAAATTTTCTTTGAGCACTGATTTTTTTGCAATTAATTCCTAATCCCTAACCCCTAACCACTAGCCACTAAATCTTGAATTTTTTAATTTCGTGCTGCAATTCGCCCGCCATACGCGAAAGTTTACTGCTTGATTCGGAAATTTCATGAACAGCAGCAGTTTGCTCTTCTGTCGCCGAACTTACATTTTCGGTTTCCTGCGTCGCTATTTTGCTTGCGTCTTCAATGATTTTAGCGTGCCGAACAATTTCAGCGCCACTTTCCGCCATATTACCGGTCGCTATCGAAATATCCTGCATTTTCACGCTAACTTGTGCAACAATATCAATGATATCTTGGAAAGCCTGCCCCATCTGCATAACATTTTCCGCGCCAATTTTGACAACCTCAACGCCTCTTGCCATATCCTCAACAGCTTTGTTAGTTCCCTCTTGAGTGACTCTGATTAAATCTGAAATTTGATGTGCCGCTTCTTGGCTGGACTCCGCTAATTTTCTAACCTCGTCCGCAACGACCGCAAAACCGCGACCTTGTTCACCGGCTCTCGCTGCTTCAATCGCCGCATTCAAAGCCAGCAAATTTGTCTGATCTGCAATTCCCGCAATGGTGTCAACAATCTGCCCAATATGCTTGGAATTTTCGCCAAGCGCTGTAACTGTTTCTGTAGTTTTCGCTGTAGAGCGCTCGATAGTTTTTATTTGCTCAATGGCAACAGCGAGAGTTTCACCGCCCTTGCGCGCAATTTCTGATGCATGGTTGCTTTTTTCCGACGCATTTGCAGATTCCCTGGCAGTAACTTGAATTGCATCATTCAAAATTGTTATCAAATCGGACGTGGCATTTACCGCTTCAAGCTGTTTATTAGTACCTTCTGCAACTTTTGATACTGACTGCGCGATTTGGTTTGCCGCCTTTGCAGATTGGTCGGTTGTAGCGTTTAATTCTTCCGCCGAATGTGACAAACTTTCAGCCGAATTATCAACCGAACGCACGACTTTTGAAACGCCCTGCCGCATTGCTACCACTGCGCGAGCCAATGTTCCAATTTCATCTTGCGAATCCACTGTGATATTTCTGTCGCGGAAATCGCCCGTTGCCAAAAGTCCAACTTCGTTCATCATTACGCCAAGCGGTTTCATTACCTTGTTAATTGTAAATAAAACTCCCGCCGAAATTAACGCCAACAGCAAAATGGAAATTCCCGCCATAATTTTTAACATTGTTGTAACCGGCGCAAAAATTTCATCTTCATAGGCAAGGGTCGCCATTCCCCATCCGGTTGATTCTATTGGATTGTAAAAGGCAAGCATTTTATTTCCCGCCAAATTAAAATGATAAACGCCGCTGCTACCGCTCAACATAAGCTTTCCAAGTTCGACAAGCGCTGGGTCTGTTTCTTCCAAAATATTTTTATGCATAATTGCTTCTTCGTCAGGATTTACAATATAGACGCCCTCTTTGGAAACAAGTAAACTATAGCCCTTGCTACCAATTTTCAGCTCATTAACTTTGTCAATAACAGATTGAACGTAAATTGCCGCAAGAACCATAACCGTCGGTTGACCTGCGTTATTTCTGGAAACCGCTATGCTGTTAACAATAATCTTGCCGGTAGATTGTGAAATAACAGGACTTGCCATCCAGCTATCTTTTTCAGCCTTCATTGTTTGCTGATACCAGCCTTTTTCTTTGTTCTGCATTTCAATCGTACCTTTGGAATTAACGCCATGCAAAACGCCGGAATTATCCATTAAGCCCCAGCTGACGCTATCATAAACACCAGGATAACGCTGATTCATAAGTTGAAAACGATAAACATTATTTTGATTCATAAGTTCAGCATTTGCATTCTTCGCGCCGTAAGTCGCCGCAGTTTCGGCAGTTTCCAACATTCGCTTATCAAGCCATTCACTGACGCCATCTCCAACTTCGCGGACGTTGTTTGTATTGCTTTCAATGATTTGCTCTTCAAAAGCGCCGCTTGTATACCTGAAAATAATTACAGCCATCAAAATTAATCCAATCGCTACAATAGGAAGAACCATAATTAGAATTTTACCTTTGACAGTTTGAGTATTCATTACAATCACCGCTTTTCTTATATTGCAAAAAACCTCGATTCGGTTAAAATCTGCCTTACAGATACTACCGACGAGGTCTTTTAGTTTTAGCAATTTTAACAACCCTGCTTATGGTTGTCAATTTCAAAAATTTGCGGGCTATGAATTTGAAAATGCGAATAAAAATTGATAAATCGTCTTTTATGTAGTATCATTGGCTAAAATTTTTATGGGAAGTGATTCAATGAAGATGAATGGAGCGCAAGCGATTTTGGAATGTCTGCGCGAACAAGGCGTTGATACAATATTTGGATATCCTGGCGGCGTTGTACTCAAGCTGTATGACGAAATTTTAAATCAAGGCGATATAAGACATATATTGGTAACGCACGAGCAAAACGCAGCGCATGCGGCTGACGGTTACGCAAGAGCTACCGGCAAAGTCGGCGTCTGTTTAGCAACTTCCGGTCCTGGCGCTACAAATCTTGTTACAGGTATTGCAACCGCTTTTGCTGATTCAATTCCAATTTTGGCAATTACCGGTCAGGTAAGCACAAATTTATTGGGGCGCGATTCTTTCCAGGAAACTGATATTCTCGATATTTCTATGCCGATTACCAAGATGAATTACAAAGTTAAAGACGCGCGAAAATTGGTTGATACAGTGCGGCAGGCTTTTGAAATTGCAATGAGCGGGCGGCGCGGTCCAGTTTTGATTGATATTCCTCAAGATATTTTTTTTGCTGAAGTCGATTATAAACCGCCAATTATTGAAGAAAAATTTCCAAGTAAACCCGACGCCGATTTTATAATATGCGCGGCTGAAGCGGTTGAAGAAATTGCTCGCGCAGAACGTCCGGCGGCGATTGTTGGCGGCGGCGCCATTTCTGCCGGTGCGTCAAAAGAAATTATCCAGTTCATCGAAAAATTTAATCTGCCGGTTGTTCAAACTTTAATGGGGCTCGGCGCTGTTCCATACAGTCACCCGCAAAATTTAGGCTTCGCCGGTATGCACGGCAAAAAAGCGGCTAACAATACAATAGCAGCGGCTGATTTGGTTATAGCCATTGGCAGCAGATTCGGCGACAGGCAAACCGGCAATGTTAGCAAATATACGCAGTCTAAAAAATTTATTCATATTGACATTGACCCCGCCGAAATTGATAAAAATATCGCTGGAAGTTTAGGGCTGGCGGGCGATATGAAAGTTATTTTGAAATTGTTAATGAGGCACGAGGCAATTCCTGCGCGACAAGATTGGTGGCGGCAGATTGAAAATTGGCGTGAAGAATTTGACTATGATTATCAAGTTAATCGGCTGACAGTGCCTTGGGCAATTCATCAAGTTGCTAAAAAAACTGCCGGTAAAAATTACGCTTATGCAACGGACGTCGGTCAACACCAAATGTGGGGAGCGCTCCATTCGCACATAGAAGAACCGCGTACTTGGTTAACTTCGGGCGGCTTAGGAACTATGGGATTTGGTTTACCGGCAGCTATGGGCGCGCAGATCGCTTTTGGCAAAAATAGGCGCGTTATCTGCGTTACCGGCGACGGCGGAATTAAAATGACCGGCAATGAATATTACACAATCGCGCGGCTGAAACTTCCTGTAATTTCGCTTATCGTCAACAATACCAGTCTTGGAATGATTCGCCAGTTGCAGAAAGTTAATTTCAATGAGCGCTATATTGCCTGCGAATTTGATTATCAAATGGATTTTGTTGGTTATGCGCAAAGTTTCGGAATTAAAGCGGAGGCGGTTTCTACGCAGGAAGAATTTTCCGACGCGCTGACTGAAGCTCTTGAAGATACTGAAAATCCGCGCGTGATTGTTTTAAATGTCTGGCGAAGTTTTGTTGAGCCGATGATTAAGAGCAACGCGAATATCAATGAATTTGTTGAAGGTCTTGGCTACAATAAGTGAGGTAAATTTATGGCGAAGATTAACGAAAACTATTTGAAGTTGCCTGCGAATTATCTTTTTACTGAAATTGCGCGGCGCGTGAAAAATTATCAAGCTGAAAATCCCGACGCTGAAATTATTAGATTGGGAATAGGCGATGTTACGCAGCCTTTGCCGAAAGTTTGTATTGAAGCGATGACGGCAGCTGTAGCTGAAATGGGTGACGCTAAAACTTTTCGCGGCTATGGTCCCGAGCAAGGCTATGAATTTCTGCGCGAGAAAATTGCTGAATGGAATTATCAAAAACGCGGTTTGAATGTCAGTGCGGACGAAATTTTTATAAGCGACGGTTCGAAGTGCGATTGCGGAAACATTCAAGAGATTTTTTCAATCAACAGCAAAATTGCTATTGGCGATCCGGTTTATCCGGTTTATCTTGATACAAACGTAATGGCGGGGCGCACTGGCAATTTGGTTAACGGAAGATTTGAAGGCGTTGTTTATTTGCCCTGCACTGCGGAAAATAATTTTAATCCTGCGCCGCCCAATGAGCACGTTGATTTGATTTATCTTTGCTCGCCGAATAATCCAACCGGCACGACGCTTGACAAAGCCGCGCTCAAAAATTGGGTTGATTACGCACAAAAAAATGACGCCGTGATTTTGTACGACGCCGCTTATGCTGCTTATATCACTGAAAAAAATATTCCAACTTCGATTTATGAGATTGAAGGCGCGCGCAATGTTGCTATTGAATTTCGCTCTTTCAGCAAAACCGCCGGCTTTACCGGTACACGTTGCGGCTATGTTGTTATTCCAGAAAATTTGACAGGAAAAACTTCAGCCGGTGAAAAAATTCCGCTCAAAAATTTATGGCTGCGGCGGCAAACTACCAAATTCAACGGCACAGCTTACATTGTACAACGAGGCGCGGCGGCGATTTATTCTGACGAAGGGCAAGCGCAAATTCGACAGTTAATTGATTATTATATGACTAACGCTAAAATTATTCGCGCAGGACTGCAAGCGGCTGGCTATGAAGTTTTCGGCGGTATTAATGCACCCTACATTTGGCTGAAAACTAATGAGCCTAGTTGGAATTTCTTTGACAAACTTTTGACTGAGTACAATATTGTTGGGACGCCTGGCGCGGGATTTGGTCCGTGCGGTGAAGGTTATCTGCGACTCACTGCATTTGGTAGCCGCGAAAATACTTTGAAGGCTATGGACAGGCTTAAAATTTAATTGGCGGGTGATAAAATTGTTGAGAAAATTATTGGCGGCGTCGGTTGTTGTTGGCAGTTTGATATTTTCGCCCAGCGCTTACGCCGAAATCCAAACTTATGAAG
>CAJOIA010000036.1 GCA_905234505.1 uncultured Selenomonadaceae bacterium | reverse complement strand
AATTGTATCGTCTTGTTTAAGGTCTACATTACCCGGCGCAAATATATTGATTTTATCAAGATTCAATGAAGTTGTGCCGTTAGTCAACGTCAACATTCGCTCTCCGGAATTATTTATATGAGATTCTGGCACATAGAAATTTAAATAATCAAAGCCTTGTATATTTTGCGCTGTAACGCCAGTAGTATAAATATTTAAAGTGTTGCCGCCGCTGGTGGTATATTCGCTGCCGAGTAAGCCGCCGATAAGATAAGCATTGCTCAAATCCGGACTGCCATAAATTTTAATGACGTTATCGGTAACTTCGGAATTGTCATTTGGATAGCGAACTTCGCCGCCGATAATTTGACCGTAAACTTTCCCGCCTTTAATCTCAATGGTATTATCACGTACTTTACCGGCTATCGATGAACCGCCAATTATGCCATTAGCTACAATGCCGTCGTTGATTGTTACTTTGTTATTGTAAACTTCACCGCCTTTTAAAAATCTTTCCTGCGTCGTATCCAATGTAAAACTGCCGCTGTTTGGGTAAGTGTATGAAACTTCGCCTCCGGAAACAAAATTAACAGTACCGCCGGAAACTTCAATTTCATTTCCAAAAACATTGCCCGCGCTACCTTCGCTGTCATATGGAAAATACGTAACGCCGCCAATTATCCCGCCCGCTACATACCCACCGCTCATCGATATAGTATTTTTTGAGACATTGCCGGTTGTCGACATTCCGCCGAAAATCCCATTTGCTCTTCTTCCTTTAAATATTATTTTATTCCTAGAAGAGGGATCCTCCGAAGCTTCGTCGCCGCCGCCATAAATCATATTGTAATCTTCGCCTTCAACATCTAAAACATTACCGGCTAGATCCTCTTCAATGCCTGTACCTTGAGTTTCTTCACTCTGCGTCCTAGCTGAAACTGTATCGCCTTTTAAATCCGGCGCCGCTTGAACAGGTATTGTCGGAAGATACAAAGTTGCCGCCAACGTCGCTAACAGCATTTTTTTCAGCTTTTTGTAACCCAAAGAATGCAAAATTAAAACCTCCCCAAAAAAAAACAAGTAATAACCTTTCATTAGTGGCAATTTAGGATATTAAAAATCCACGCGCAAGCCAGCAAATGGACCTTTCAAGGCAATTTCGCCGGAATCATTGTGATAATCTAAATGCGCATAAATTCTTCGGTAACCAAGATTAATACTAACGATGGGCGCGGGGTTAACGCGAACGCCCGCTTCAAAATCGTAAAAATGCCCGTGACTGCCGAGCGGCAAACCAGAAAGATTTGCATAAGCTTTAAGTACCGGCAAAGGTTGAAGGTGAGCACCGACGCCGATTGTTGGCAGGGGCGCGCCAAATTTTTTAGTTTTGCTTTGAGCGGTGGCAGTGTCGCTAACTGTGCCTTTCCAATACATGCCGGTTAAGCCGACGCTCCAATCAATGCCATTGCCCAAAATCGAAATTATCGGATGACCATAACTTAGCTTAAGATATTGAAATTTATCACTGGAATGCACATTGCCGGTAAAAGTTTTGCCGCCATAAACCAGCGGATTCGCGGCGGAAAAAGTTCTGTCGCCGTCGCCGTCCACATTAATATAATCCAAACTCAAGCCGCTGTACCGAAAAATAAATTCCGGCGCATTGTCATTGCCAAAGCCCAAAGTGCCCTTCAAGCTGACAGGACCGCCATTGTAATTAAATTTGCTCGATTGAACATTCATATCCATGTGCGGCGCGAAAAATCTTGCTTCAGCCGATATCGGCAAAATCTGATGAACAGCTGAAGTTACTATCCCGCCAACTAAATATTCTGGCTCTTCTACTTCAAATTTTTCATGATTCATCGGTATCGGGAATTTGGGACTTTCAGCTGCTAATGCTGTTGAATTCGCTAATGCCATTCCCGCCGCCAATACTGCTAGTTTTTTCAGCATAAATGCTTCCTCCTTTGCGAAGTTTATTTTAACTGATTGATTCTTACAAAGCAATTTAAATTTTTTCGTTCTTGGTGTAAAATGTGCAGCGAAGGGAGGCTGATTATTTTAATGGCTATTGCAATTGGATTAGATTTCGGCACGACAAATTCAGTTGTGACTTATGTTGACGATAGGGGCGCGCTCAAAACTTTTCGGCAAAATGCTTCGCCGCTTATTCCGAGCGTTATTTATTTCAAGGCGAAAGATGATTATATTATCGGGCTGGCGGCGCTGGCTCTTAGTGAAAAAAATATTGGCGGGAAAATTTCCAGTTTCAAAACCAAACTTAACGATCCAAATCACAAGTTCGACGAGGTTACTTTTGAGGACGGAGTGACTGACAAGATTAACGCCAAAACTGCCACGAAACTTTTTTTGAATCGGTTGATTGGGCAGGTGCAAGAATATCTGATTAAAAAATTTGGTGCGGCTGAAGGTTTGATTAATCGCGCAGTTATCACCGTGCCGACGAAATTTAGCGACGCGGCTAATAATGCGATTAAAAATGCGGCGGCTGAGGCTATGAATTTACCGCCCGCTCAAATTAAACTTGTATTTGAACCGACTGCGGCTGCTGTTGCGGCTCAGAGTGAAAATATTTTTCGCGATAATAAATTTCTGATTTACGATTTCGGCGGCGGCACTTTCGACGTTTCATTGATTCAGAAAAAAAATTCTGCTTTCAATCAGATTTACACGGACGGCGACCCAAATTGTGGCGGCGATTTATTGACTGAAATTCTCGCGCAGTACTTGTTTGATTTGGCGAATAAAGAATTTGGCACCAATCAGCCTTTCGACGAATTGGATTTTGACGAAGATTTTCATGGCGTTGAAGAAATTCAGTACAAGCAAAATCGTCACGCCATTTTGAAGGAAGCTGCGCGAATTAAAATTACTTTGAGCGAGGAAGAATCAATCATTGCCAATTTTCAATTTTACACGGCGAAAGACAAGAATAGTGAATTTGTCAAGGAAATTCTGCGCGAAGACCTTGAAAAATTAATTGGCGAAAAGATAAATCACACGGCGGAAATAACCAAGCGCGTTGTGGAAAGTGACGCGGCAAAAAATATCGGCGGCGTGAAAAAAATTATTCTGGCGGGCGGCTCAAGTCAAATCCCGATGATTCGCGCAGTGCTCAAGAAAAAAATTGGCGCAGTTGAAATTGTCAGTTCGGATAATATTTCAACGCTGATAAGTCGCGGCGCGGCGATTTTGGCAGATAATATTAATGCGCTGGAAAGTGTAACTTCAAATATTACGGCGGTGCAAATTGGCGTTGCGTCGACTGAAGGGCTGCAATACAATCTGTTTCAGCCGATAATTCCCGCAGATACTAAATTGCCGTGCGAAGCGGAATGCGATTTTAAACTTTTGGAAGATAATCAGCGGCATTTGGAAATTGCATATTATGAGCGCGATGTCAAGAATTATCCATTTGCGCGGCGAATTGACGATGACGGCGTGAAGCAGGTGGATATTTTGAAAATTGATTTGCCCGCCGGTTTAAAAAAAGATTCGGCAGTTGTGAAGATTAAATTCAGCGTGCGTGAAGATTTGAGTTTAGATTTTTCGGCGCAGATTATTCAGTCTGGGCAGAATATTAAAGAAAGCGCGTTGCAAATTCAAAAGGCGTCCGATTTATTTTGAGTGAGGATTGACAATGTTTTATTTTGACAAGGAAAAGCAAGAAGTCAAAGATTGGATACAGGCGGCGGTGGCGGTTGCTGAACAGAAATTTTACGACAGAATTTTAGTCCTGCAAAATCAAGTTGACGAATTGAAAAACACCAAAGCCGACCTTCTGCGCGAAATTGAAAATTTGAAATCGCAAATTGCCGCAAATAAAAATTCCACTCCCGCGCAAAATGAAAATGCAACTGAATCGATTTTTTATCTTGAAGAGGCGACGGGCGCATTTTTGCCAAATGAGCGCGAGGAAATTTCAAACAAGATTAAACGCGCGGCGAATGTTGACGAATTGAAAAAATTTTTAGCCGCAAATGACACCGAGACCAGCAAAAAATTTCAGCGGCTGTTGGAGTCTCATTTAAAAGCTGTGGAAAATTTTATAAGCAATATTCATCTTGAAAATATCGAGGACGGCGAATTGAGCGAAACAGTTACCGCGAAATATTTTAATCTGTTTCAGAATGCTTTTTTTGATAATATAATCGTGGCGATAAGTCGCGGCGTGCGGGACGGAAATATTTTTTACTTTGAATTTCTTGAAAGCGTCAATGAATATCTGCGCGAGTGCGGAATTTATACGCTGAATATTACGGCGGGCGTGCAGGTGACTGACGAAGATTATAAAAATATGACGCCGCAAATTCGCAAAAATGCAAAATACGCAGGAATTATCGCCGAAATTGAGCGCCTGCCATATCGCATTAATTATTTGAATGAATTTGGCGAGCAGAAATTTTTGCAGTACAACGGCGTTATGACGGTTTACAAGGCGTGAAGTGAGGGAATGCAATGAATTATGAATATGTGCTTGGAATAGATTTAGGTACAACAAACACGCTGGCGTGCTATTTCGTTAATGGCAAAAAGCGGCTGATGAAATTTCCGCCAGGCGAAACAATGTTGCCGAGCGTGATTTATGTTGATGATTATGGCAAAGTTACAGTTGGGCAAATTGCGCAGAATCAAGGCATTATGAATCCGGAAAATATGATTAGTTCGGCTAAGACGTACATTGGCAATATCGAATTAAATAAAACGTGGCAACTTGGCATTAGAAATTTCACGCCGACCGACGTTGCGACAGAAATTTTAAAGGAAGTGCGGCGGCAATTTATTAAACGCGCGCGAATTGATGAAAATGCTGAAATTGGCGCAGTTATTACAGTTCCCGCTTATTTTAATGACAATCAGCGCGACGAAACCCGCAAGGCTGGCGAAGAAGCCGGCTTCCGCGTAATGTGGATTTTGGAAGAACCGACGGCAGCGGCGATTGAGGCTGTTCATGAAAAACAACTTGAAAAGAAAGTTTTAGTTATCGACATTGGCGGCGGCACTTTTGATTTGAGTGTTTTGGAAGCGGATCATAAAAAGCACACCTACCGCGCTATTGCGATTGATGGCAATGACAGGCTTGGCGGCGATAATTTTGATAAACTTGTGCAGAAAAGATTAATCCGGCAAGTTGAAGATGACGCGAATATTAATCTTGAAAGCGCCGATACTGCTATGATTGACGAACTCGAATATAACCGGCTGAAAAATCGCCTGCTTATGGAAGCGCGCAGAGTTAAGGAAGAATTGAGCGATATGCAGCAGTGCGAAATTAACCTGCCGAATGTTGCTAAGTTTGACGGCAAAGATTATTCGCTGGATTTCATTTTAACTCGCGCAGAGTTCGATACAATTTGCGCGCCGCTCTACGATAAGATTTTTAAAAAGCTTAATCGATTTGCTAAGGAAAATAATAAATTCGGGCTTGAAGAAATTGGTCACGTAATAATGGCGGGCGGCAGTTGCAACATTCCCTACATTCGCGAAAGAATTGCTCACGATTTGGGAATTAATCCCGACGGCGAATTGGATATGTCGCGGCTTGTTGTGATTGGTGCGGCGCGGGTTGCTGAAGCGAAAAACAGCGGGCTTGAAGGCGGCGGCATTAAAATTGAAAGTGTGCTTGCTCATTCGTTGGGCGTTGAAATTCTCAGTCCGGACGGTCGCATGATTTTTGACAGGATACTTGCGAAAGATACGCCCTATCCTTGCGCCGTTACTCAGGAATATGAAACTGCATATGACAATCAGACGCGAATTGACGTGAATATTTATGAGGCTGGCAACGAAGAAGAACTCGATTTAGTTTATCACAGATTCAGGGGAACTTTGACGCTTAAAGATTTGCCTCCTGCGCGAAAGGGCGAAGTTTATGTTGACGTGCGTTTTGAATATACTGAAGACCAGCGCTTGAAGGTTACGGCGACCGATAAGCAAATTGCGAATCATTTTGAAGAGCAAATTCTTGACAAGACGGGCGGCGCTTATGACGAATGAAATTGACGTAATCACGCTTTTTCCGGAAATGTTCAGCCCGCTGCGCGAAAGTATAATAAAGCGCGCGGTTGATAATGACATTTTAAAAATTCGTTTGACGCAGCTTAGGGATTTTGCTTTCGACAAACACCGGCAAGTTGACGATTCACCATTTGGCGGCGGCAGCGGTATGGTTTTAAAGCCAGAGCCGATGTATCGCGCAGTTCGCCACGTTTTAAATAATTCTAAAACTCCTTCGCGCAGAATTATTATTACCGATCCGAGCGGCGAAACTTTCACGCAGGCTAAGGCGAAAGAACTTGCTGAAATTGATTGGCTGATATTTATTTGCGGACATTATGAAGGCTTTGACGCGCGCATTTATGATTTGGCTGACGAATTAATTTCAATCGGCGATTACGTTTTGACGGGCGGCGAATTGCCGGCGATGGTGATTATTGACGCGGTTGCAAGGATGTTGCCAAATGTTTTGGGCGCGGCTGATTCTGCGGAAACTGATTCATTTTTCGCGGGGATGTTGAGTTATCCGCAATACACCCGCCCTCGCGAATTTGAAGGTAAAGTTGTGCCGGAAGTTTTATTGTCGGGCAACCATGCTGAAATAAAAAAATGGCGTCAAGCTCAAGCGTTGGAGATAACGCGACGCAGAAGACCAGATTTGTTAGGGGAAAATTAATTTATGAAAAAAACTTTGATAATAGCCGTGCCGCTGATTCTGATTGTACTTGTGGCGGTGGGCGTCGGCAGTTATAATGCTATGCAAAAAGTTCAAACGCTGCCGGTTAATTCGGTTAAAATGATTCGCGAGGCAATTGACCATCACGACATTGAAATGATTAATCGGCTGATTGACATTGAAAAAATTCTTAACACCGCCGCCGAAGAAATTATCACCGAATACATTAACAACAACAATAATTCAATGTTTTATTCGACGCAGGAAATTTCCAATCGCTATCAAAATTTAAAAACTGAATTTCTCGAGTCGACGAAACTTGCCGCCGCGCATTATCTGAAGGACGGACATACAAATTTCCCTGGCGATACTAAATTGCAAACTTGGCTTAGAAATTCCAGCGTTGATAGTTGTGTAATTAAAACTTATTCCAAGCCGGTGATTAACGACGGCGTGGCAACTGCGGCGGTTAATTTTTACAATGAGAAATTGAAATTTAATTTTGAGCTGGAAATTGTTATGCAAAGAATTTCAGAAACTGAATGGCGCGTAATTGAGGCGAAAGGTTTTGACAGCTATTATCACGGCGTGGAGCGCGCACTTAAAATTCAGCTGGAGAGTTTGAATATACCGATTAAAGATCAAATTGCCGATACTTTTGCATTTAAAAATTTCAAGGCAGTTATAACTGAAGGCGATGAATACGGCTTTTCAAAGACATTGAAATTGACGCTTGACGCTGATATTTCGTCGAATAAGCCCTTGGATAGAATTATCGGGCGCGTGATTATTGACGGCAGGGACGGTCGCGCAGGTATCACGCCATTTGAAATTGATATGACTGACAAGTTGCAGGGACCACAGGAAATTGAAATTAACAAGATTTTAAATCCTTTCGTCAAGCAAGATTCTGACGTTATGCGGCACGGCTTGAAAAAAAGCGCAATTCATATTGAGGTTACTGAAATTTGGTATTTGGACGGCACTCATTTAAAGCAGGTTGACGAATTGCCAGAGGAGGGCTTTTATGATTAATGAGATACCGCTGGTGTCGGTGATTGTGCCGATGTACAACAGCGAAAAATTTATTGGCGAATTGCTGAATAGTTTGCTTGGGCAGACGCTGAAAAATTTTGAAGTTATTATTGTAGACGATTGTTCGACCGATAAAAGCTGTGAAATTGTTAAAAATTACCTTCCGATTTTTGAGGGGCGTTTGCATTTAGTAAAAATGAAAAGCAATACCGGACCAGGTTTACCGCGAAATAAAGGCTTGGAAATTTCGAGAGGTAAATATGTTTTCTTTATGGATAGCGATGATGCTTTGACGATTGGCGCGCTTGATACGATGTACCGCTGCGCTGAACAATTTCAAGCTGAAGTGCTTTACTGCAAGAAATATTTTCAATCTCAAGGTTTCGCGCAGGACTTTATCGCCAATATGAAGCTTGAGGGCGACCCTGCCGATGATAAAATTGAAGTGGTAACTGGAGATTTTCGGCAGCAGATTTTCGCTTGGATGTACAACAATTTTTTGGGCGCTGTTCCTTGGCTGAAATTTGTTTTGAGAAATTTTCTTGTCGAAAACGATATTAAATTTTTGTCGATTATGCAGGAGGACAGCATTTGGACTTTTGAGCTTGCGGCTCTTTTAAGAAGATGCGTGCTTATTCCTTTCCCCGTGTATGTTTGTCGGTATCGCGCAGATTCGCTCGGACATTCGGCACTTTATTCAAGCAACATTGATGCCAAATCTTTTAATCTCAAAATGGATAGAATTATTAACGGTCTTAAGCACGTCGACGATTTTATGAGCCAAGTTGAAGATTTTAAAAATGCTCCGGAATTGCGATATGAAGTTCTTGCTCATATAACTTTTCAAAATTTAAACTGGGTGCTTTTAACTTATCCAAACGTCCCGCCGCATTTGATTTACGAAACTTTCAAAGCTGCATTTGCTGAAAAACTCGGTGACAATGACGTTTTAATTTCTGCGCTCTTCACAACAGCTATTACTTTTATAAAAAATTTCACGATTCTTAGCCGCCAAATGAATACCCCCCCCCGTTTTGAACTTAAAATTAAATTAATGAGGAAAATTTATGTGCGAAAAAATTGGATTAGCCGCGATGTTTTTAAGTATTCCGCTGGCGTTCGTCGCGCCGCCTGAAATAACTTTTGAAAACCATTTGATAGAAAATCTGCAGGTCATAATTTTAATTTTCTTAGCTGCGGTCAATGTAAAATTCTCGCTGGCGTCGAAACTTCAACTAAAATGGTATCACATTTTCTGCGCGATATTATTTTTTGTATTTGCTCTGCGCGAGCTAAGTTGGGGGCGAGTATTTTTCCAAATCGGCACGGAAATTTCGGGCGAGCCAATTTTCATCAGCATGGCGGATTATCCATATAGAATACCGATTTATATTTTCTTGGCAATTTGCATTATGGCGCTGCTGATCATACTGATTAAATTTTTGCCGGTGAAGAAATTTTTATTCGGTAAAAAACCAATGGGCGCGCTTGCTGTGATGTGCGGCGCAATTTTTTTAGCTTATATCGGAGAGCACGGCTATTTTGGAGGCAAAGAATACGGCGAAGCTTTAGAGGAATTTGAAGAATTAACAGCTTACTTGATGTTGCCGCGAATTTGCTTATTCTACCGAGAATTTTTGAAGAGGTGATTTTTTTATGGCGAAAGAAATGCCGCTAGTTTCAGTGATTGTGCCAATGTACGATTGCGAAAAATATATTGAAACGCTGCTTGAAAGCGTGAGCGTACAGACACTTAAAAATTTTGAACTGATTATAGTTGATGATTGTTCGACTGATAATAGCGCGGCAATTGTTAAAAATCATTTATCGGAATTTGACGGGCGACTTAAAATTGTCAGAATGAAAGAAAATAGCGGCGGTCCAAGTTTGCCGAGAAATAAGGGCTTGGAAATTTCGCGCGGCAAATATGTTTTTTTCATGGATAATGACGACGCCATTACCAACACCGCGCTTGAAGATTTATACAATATCGCTGAAAAATATGATTCGGATGTTGTAATTTGCAAGCGCTACATGGAATCTATTGGTGAAGGTGAAGATTTTTTTAAAAATATCCTGCCTATGGGAAGTGCACAAGATGCGGATTTTAATAAACTTCCTGAAGACATTGCTGAAAGGTTGCCTTATTGGCTGGAAAATTTTTTCTTGGTATATCCTTGGCTGAAATTTATTAAGCGCGATTTTCTGATTGAAAATAATATAAAATTCTTGCCGGTTGTGCAGGAAGATAGCATTTGGACATTTGAATTGGTTTGCCTGGCTAAAAAAATTATTCTTGCGCCGAATATCTGTTACATTCACCGCCAAAGAGACGATTCTTTGACATTCACCGCTATTCGAAATACTCTCAGCGTTAAAAGTATGCGCCGTAAAATGGACAGGCTCGTCAATGGATTCAAGCATATTGATAATTTCATGGGCAAAATTCCTTTTTTCAGAAATAACCTTGAAAAACGTTACGCTGTGCTCGATCATATTGCTATGCAAAATTTGAGCTGGATTTATCGAGTGCACGGGAATTATCCGGTGCATTCAATTTATATAAATTTGAAAGAGGCTTTTAAGAGCGAAATGGGCGACAACGACGTTTTGATTTCATATCTCGCCGCTAATACTGTTGCAATGATTACGCTTTTAAAAACTATGCGCAAAATGTTAGACGAAGCAAGAGGCGTAAAAACGAGCGATGAAGATATATAACATTAAAGTTTTTGGAATTGTACAGGGCGTTGGTTTCCGACCGTTTATAAGTCGACTTGCCGGCGCATTTTTTATTTGCGGCAATGTTGCCAATCGCGGCTCTTACGTTGAGATTTTCGCGCAGGGTGAAAATATAGACAAATTTATTCAAGCGATAACTGAGCAAGCGCCGCCGCGTTCAAGCATTTTAAAAATGGACGTTACCGAAATGCACAGCGACAAAATTTTTACAGGTTTTGAAATCATCGACAGCCAGCATGATTCAGGAGATATTTTTGTGTCGCCGGATATTGCGATTTGCGACGCCTGCGCGAGTGAGCTTTTTGATAAAAACAATCGCCGATATTTGCACCCGTTTATAAATTGTACTGCGTGCGGTCCGCGCCTCACCATTTTAAAAAATATGCCTTACGATCGCGAAAGAACTTCAATGGGTGAATTTCCAATGTGCGAAAGTTGCGCCGCTGAATATTTTAATCCAGATTCGCGCAGATTTGACGCTCAACCGATTTGCTGTAATGCGTGCGGTCCTGAAATTTATATTGTCGGTGGCGCGCGTGGCAATGCAGCGATTATTCAAGCGCGAAAAATTTTGGCTGAAGGCGGGATTGTGGCGATTAAAGGTATTGGCGGTTTTCATTTAGCTTGCGACGCGAAAAATTTTGCTGCCGTTCAAAAATTGCGTGATAGCAAATTTCGCCCGACTAAACCTTTTGCCGTGATGTTCAAGGATATTGCAGCCGTCCGCCGCGAATGCATTTTGACTGACAATCAGCTGAATTTTCTTGACAGCCCGCAGAAGCCGATTATCCTGCTGAAAAAAAATCCCGCCGGTACAATCGCTGAAAATGTTGCTCCGAACATTAACAAAATCGGCGCAATGCTTCCATATACGCCGCTTCATCTTTTACTTTTCACTTATCCCTTGTCACTTGTCCCTAACTTTCCAGAAGCGTTAATTATGACGAGCGGCAATCCGAGCGGAACTCCCATTGCAATTGAAGACAAAGCCGCGCAGGAACTTTGCGATTGTGTTTTATCGAACAACCGAAAAATTCTAATGCGCGCGGATGATTCGGTTATGGATTTTGTTAATGACGAACCGGCGATTATTCGGCGTAGCCGTGGATTTGCGCCGTTACCGATTTTTTATGAGTGCAAAAAAAATAAGTCCGTGCTGGCGCTTGGCGGCGAGCTGAAAAATACATTTTGCCTTGCGAAAAATAATTTGTTTTACGCGTCGCCGTACATTGGCGATTTGGGCGATTTGCGGACGATTGAGATTTTGAAAAGTTCAATTCGGCGAATGAGCGATTTGCTGGAAATTTCGCCAGAAATTATTGCCTGCGATAAACACCCGCGTTATCAGACAACCAAGCTTGCGGAAGAATTTAATTTGCCGGTTGTGCAAGTTCAGCACCATTACGCTCATATTTTGAGTTGTCTTGCGGAAAATAATTTTCACGGTGAAGTTATCGGCGTAGCGTTTGACGGCACAGGTTACGGCGACGATGAAACGATTTGGGGCGGCGAAATTTTTATTTGTGACGCGAAAAATTACAAGCGGGTTGGTCACATTGCGAAATTTATTCAAGCGGGCGGCGATAATTCTGCGCGAGAGGGTTGGAGAATTGCGCTGGCGATGATGGATTTGGAGTGCGCGAAAAAGTTAAACCTTGCCGATGAAAAAAATTTATCGGCTCAAAATTTCTTGCTGAAAAATAATATTAATTGCGTGGCGTCTACAAGTTGCGGCAGGTTATTTGATGCGGTTAGCGCAGTTTTGGGAATTTGTAAAAGTTCGAGCTATGAAGGCGAAGCGGCTATGAAACTTCAAGCGGCGGCTGAGCAACATACTCCATATATCACCTATCACATTTCACATTTCACTTCTCAATTGTCGACGAATGAACTTTTCGCTGAAATTCTCTCGCGCAGGCTTGAAGGCGTTGACAGCGGCGTTTTGGCTAGATTTTTTCACGAGCAACTTGCTGAAATGGTCGCGCAGTTTTGCGAAAATCTAAGCTTCCAGACAAAAATAAAAACCGTCGCATTGAGCGGCGGCGTCTTTCAAAATTCGCTATTAACTTCATTAACCGTTGAAAAATTAAATCGGCGCGGCTTAAAAGTTTTACGCCATAAATTTATTCCCGCGAATGACGGCGGACTTTGCATTGGACAGGCTCTAAAAGCGCAGAGTTGCCTTTAATTTCGCAAAATCAATTTCGGTTTTGATATTGGGATTTTTCTTCAGATAATGTTGGTGAATTTCTTCAGCGGCGGTAAATTTTTTCAATCTACCAGCGGCGGCGTTTTCCAAAATTCGCTGTTGACTTCATTGACTGTTGAAAAATTAAATCGGCGCGGCTTAAAAGTTTTGCGCCATAAATTTATTCCTGCGAATGACGGCGGGCTTTGCATTGGGCAGGCTCTAAAAGCGCAGAGTTGCTTTTAATTTCGCAAAATCAATCTCGGTTTTGGCGTTGGGGTTTTTCTTCAGATAATGTTGGTGAGATTCTTCAGCGGCGGTAAAATTTTTGAGCCTACCAGCGGCGGCGTAACATTTGCGCGCGAATTTCTGATTCAGCGTCGTATCGTTTACCGTAATGCAGGCTGTAGTAGCTAAGGGCTGTTTGCCGCGATTCGCAATAAAATTCATATGCAATTCAACCTGCGGCTCGTCTTCGGCGGTTGCATAGTAAACGCCCAAATTGTTATCGGCATATGGATTCAGCACATTAAAAAGCACGTCCATTAACATTGACAAATCAATTTTTTTCGGATTGAAAACAACTTCGACGCCGGAAATATTTTCTAAAAGGCGCGGCTCAGGATTGACGTAACTTTTAACATTTTGCGCGCCAATATAACCCGCCGTAACATTCACAACGCCAGGCAAACCGTCAAACAGCTCTTGCAGTTCGTGAAAATCGCCGCCGCTGAAATAAATTTTTTTCGTGTACAAAATTAACCTCCACTGAATAAATCGACTTGCCGCTCTGCCGCGCGCTTCACGTCGAATAATTTTACTAATTCCGCCACCGCTTGAGTTGGTGAAATGACACCGCTCAAAACCGCGTCTTTAATTTCCGGCATCCTTCCGGTTATTACCGCGTCTTCAAAAAATAAATTGTGCAGGTGTTCATCAATCATCGCGTTCATCCAATCCAGCAGTTGTGAATCGCGCCGCCGTTGAAATACGCCACTTGCCATTGTCAATTTTTTAAAAACCTGTATAACCTGCCACAATTCCGGCAAACCGGTTTTCTCAACAGCACTTGCCAAATATGCATGAGTTGGCCAGCCTTCAGTTGCGGGACGAATAAATTCAATCATACGCTCATATTCGCCGCGCGCCACTTTTGCACGCACAAGATTATCGCCGTCAGCCTTATTAATGACGATCGCGTCTGCAAGTTCCATAATGCCTTTTTTTATGCCTTGCAAATCGTCACCCGCGCCCGTCAATACCACCAACATAAAAAAATCCACCATTGAACGAACAGTTGTTTCAGACTGCCCCACGCCAACAGTTTCAATGATAATCACGTCATAGCCCGCCGCTTCGCACATCAACATAGTTTCGCGGCTCTTACGTGCGACGCCGCCCAATGTGCCTCCAGCTGGACTTGGACGAATAAAAGCTTCTGCGCGACGGCTCAAAGTTCCCATGCGCGTTTTATCGCCAAGTATCGAGCCCTTTGTAACTGAACTGGTCGGGTCGATTGTCAAAACCGCAACTTTGTGCCCCATATCGCACAGCATATTTCCAAAAGCTTCAATCATCGTGGATTTGCCCGCGCCTGGCACGCCGGTTATTCCAATTCGCAGCGCATTTCCAGTTCGCGGCAGAAGCCGTTGTAAGACGTTTTGAGCCTTTTTAAAGTGCTTGGGGTTATTACTCTCAATGAGCGTTATCGCCCGCGCTAAGACGCTCCTGTCGCTTCTGGTGACGCCTTCAACAAGTTCATCTTCAGTTAGGATATTTCGACGTCGCGGCTTGTATTCCGGATTAATATTTCCGACCGTAGTATCCTTGATGCCTTCAATGCCGCTCATTACCGCCGATTGATTTGATACCGCCCATTCAGGCGTTGTTGTAGTGTAATTCGCCACGCGCTCACCGCCTTTGTTAAATATTTAATTGATTATAGCCGCCGCCTGCTCAATTTGCAAGGCAATATTTTTTAGCAAAAAAAAAGCAGCCCCTCCACTTCGAAGGAAGCTCTTTGGTAGTGAAAAACAAACATGTTCTTCCTAATAACGCAACCCGCTCGGGACAGGTCGCGGTACTAGCTATATTCAATCATCAAGGTGATGCTGGTTATCGAAAAAAAAGGCAGCCCCCTCCACGTCGAAGGAGGCTCTTTGGTAGTGAAAAAACAAACATGTTTTTCCTAATAACGCAACCCGCTCGGGCAGGTCGCGGTACTAGCTATATTTAATCATCAAGGTGATGCTAATTATCTTTATTTTTCAAAGTTCAGCTGGTCTTGTTTTATAAATTTATGAATGATTGCGGGAACGGCGAGGACGCTGAGCGAACTAATTTGGTAACGTCCTTGCCCGTTCCTTGCGATATTAGAAATTAAATCTTTACTACCATGAAATTTGTCGGAGTTTATTTAGCCATTAAAACTGGCTTATCTATTTTGACACGCTCGCAGGTTACGAGCGAATGCCAGCTAATTATTGAAGCAAGCTCAGTACTGCGCTGGAATTTTGGTTAGCCTGCGCGAGCATTGATTGAGTACGTTGTTCTTCGTGTAGTTGGTCATTTCCTTAGCCATATCAGCGTCACGAATAACCGATTCAGCCGCCTGGACATTTTCGCTGGAAACTGTCAAATTGCTTGCGGTGTATTCAAGTCTTGCTTCGATAGCGCCAATGGTTGTCTGTTGATCAAGAGCTTTCTGAAGTGCGTTATTGAATACTGCGACAGCCGCATTTGCATTAGCCTGGGTGGAAACGTCAACCACTTTGCCATCAGTGCCTTTAAGTCCAAGAGCATGAGCGCGCAGCCGCGCCAATGTGGATCTTCAGAGCATTGTCTTCGACAGATTCATTGCGCGCGAAGTTAAGCACTGTCCAGGAATTGAGAATAGTATCAACAGATTTACGAACATTGCCTTCAGCGTCGGAAATACTAATTGAGAAGCCAGCGATTTGACCATCTAAGCCGGAATTTGCCGCGGTGATTGTTAAGCCTGCTTTGCCGTCCGGCGTGGTTACAAGGTGATTGGTTGCGTCGACGCCGATATTTGAACCGGTCAAAAGCGTGGGACCGGAATACTGCGCAAGAGCATCATTCCGCGCCAATTCAAGATATCTAAGAGTTGCGTTGTCGAATATTCCACTGGCGCCGGCGGTATCAACGCCCTCCGCACCGGATGTACCTATTAAAGTAGCCTTTGCAGTAGCAGCAACATCCACATCGTTTTCACCATCATTATATTTAAAACCAGTAGCGCTGCTATCAACGAGACCTGTGACTGTAGTTGCGAAGCCAGATACAGGAATGGTCAATGAATCTACCAATGTGTAAAGCTTATCATTTAATGCAGTTAAAATGTTGTCAATTGCTTTGGAGCGCTCGGCTTCAGTGAGAGTGGTATCTCCTGCATTGAAAATCAATGCCTTAATATTTGTGCCAATGCCAGCTGGCAAGGTATAGATACCGTCTGTTTTTCCGCTCATTTCAGTTCTCGCCGCAGAAATATAAGCATCAACAGCTGTCTTGTAAGAGACTTTGGCAGCTTCAAAATCCTTAAGTTTAGTTAACGCGTCGAGCTGAGCCATTCCGCTATTGTATTCATAAAGCGCGTCGTCCAAAGCTTTTCGTGCTTCAATTTGCGACGCCGTCGCGTCGGTGTACTCTTCGTAGTACTGAATAAGCCTGTCGCTGCCTTCCTCATAAATCCGTTGCTTAATTTCATAGATAGTCCCTAAGCTTGAGTTCCAGTCAACTTCATCCGATCCAAATTCACTTGTAAGTTGAGTTGCAAGTGCTTCTCCTCTTGAATCTATACTCGTTGTTATAGAGTTATAGGTGGTGTATGCGTCTTGAACTTTTTGTCCAATTTCACCATTATAGCTATTACTAACACCATCTGCTTTTGTCAGTGCACTAGTAAATGGTGAGGGACTTGCCAGATTGTCTTCCAGGCTGAAAGCAGCTACTCCATCATCGCCATATGTAACTTTTATAAATTTATCCTCGGTGGCACTAACCCCTGAGCTAGCCCCACCTTCACCTTCACCTTCACCGCCACCTTCACCTTCACCTTCACTTGCACTTGCACCTAAATTTTTCAGTGAGAGGGCATCTTGAAGATAAGCAACAGCTTTATCAACAGCCGTTTTGTCGGCAGAACTGGTAATAATATTGCCAGCTTTTGCAACGTCTTCATTGTCTGAAGTAGCGAAAATTTTGCTTGATTGGTCAATATTTTCGACGTTGCGGAAAACATCGCCGAGTGTATTATCTCCAACTTGGAAAGTAGTGACGTAAGTTCTACCGCCCTGCACATAGGAAGCGGTAACTTTGTCGGTGGATTCGATAATGAGGTGTTCACCGTTGCGAGCATAAAGGTCCGTGAGTTTGGTGAGCGCGGTGGTTTCAGTGGAAAGCGCTTCATTAGTCATAGAGCCATAGGTCGCCTTGCCGCTCGGGGTTTTGGAGCCGTCGAGCAAATATTTGCCATTGAAAGTAACCAATGCGTTATCGTCGATTTGGTCAACGAACTGGTCAATTTCTTTT
>CAJOIA010000035.1 GCA_905234505.1 uncultured Selenomonadaceae bacterium | reverse complement strand
CGGCGGCACTGTTACTTATATTCAGACGGTTTTTAACATTCGCGAAGGCGAGGCGCTTTTCAATCAGATGGATTCATTTTTTCCGAGTCTGAATTTAACAGCCGACGCCACGGTTTCAAATGTAAAAGTTGAGCTGTCAGTTGACGGAACTTTAGGCGATATGAATTTGACTTTGCACTCAACGCCGGAAATGAACTCAACTGAAATTGCGCAACTTTTAACAATGCGCGACGCTTCCGGAAATAGCACAGAAAATTTAACTGTGACAGATATTGTCGCTTTGGGTTTGCAAATGAGCATTTTGGGCGATATTGAAGATTCAGTTAAGCGGACGCTGGGCTTGGATAAATTTACATTCGCAAGCGGCAGCGGCACGGCTTTTGAAGATTACGCGCAGAAATCCAACGATAACGATAAAGATAAATATGAATTTAATGTTTCTGTCGGCAAATATATTTCCGATAAATTTATGTTGCGGTATACGCAGGGCATTAACGGCGACAAAATTAAGCGCTATGGTTTTCAATATGATTTAAATGACAATCTCGGCGTAACGGTCGAGCGTGAAGATAATGAATATATTTTCAGCCTGGAAGCACGATACAAATTTTAGCGGCTTCTGCTGAATAGGAGGAATAAACTTGAAAATTACCGGAAGCACTAAAAAGCGTGCGGCGTTATGTTGCGCGGCGATTATGTCATTTCCAATTTTGCTGGGGCTGCAAACCAATGAAAATATTAAACCAGATGAAACTATTGAAAATCCTGTTGCTGAAAATGTCAAGGCTAAACCTATTGCTACTGAAAAAATTGACGAACCGGAAGATATTGCTGAACCGGAAGATCTTGCTGAACCAGAAGATATTGACGAACCAGAAGATATTGACGAGCCGGAAGATATTGACGAGCCGGAAGAAGATTTATCTGACGGCATTGAAATAGAAGCGCCGCTCAGTCAATCCGATATTATGGTGCGCGATTATATTCAGCAATTTGAAGGACGAACGATTATTGATATTGCGTATGAAGGCGCGAGCAAAGAAACTTTACAGATTTTCAGAAATTCGATAATGGCGCATGTTGGCGATACCTTCAGCACCGAAGTTGCACTTAGAGACCGCCGCGTTTTGAAAGACTTAGGAATTTTTTATGAGGCGTACCAAACTTTTACTGAAATTCCAGAGGGCGTCATTATCACTTATCACGTTATGGAAAATCCGGTTTTGAAAGATGTTGAATTCAGCGGCAACACGGTTTTTAGTGACGAAGAACTGAAAAAGTTGATAACTATTAAGCACGGCGCAATTATCGATTTGAATATTTTGCACGACAACCTTGCCGCCATTCAAGAAAAATATCGCGCAGCCGGTTATGTTTATGTAAAAATCGTTGACCCCAGCCCGAATTTGGATACGAGCGGAATTTTGACGCTGAAAATTAATGAGGGCATTCTTGAAGATTATAAAATCAAGGGCAACACCCGCACGAAAGACTATGTAATTCTGCGCGAAATGAGGCAGAAACCAGGCACGCCGTTTAATGCAAACGCAATGCAGCGCTCGATTGAGAGGCTGTATAATCTTGGATTTTTTGAAGCTGTTAATGTTAAACCTTTGTCGGGCGTCGAACCTAATGCAGTTGTTTTAGAAGTTGAAGTTAAAGAGCGTCGCACTGGCACTTTTGCGATAGGTGCGGGCTACAGCACAAAAGAGGGCTTACTCGGTATGATTAGCCTGTCCGATACAAATTTTTTGGGTATGGGCGATTCAATCGGGCTGGCATTTGAAACAAGCGCAGATGAAAATGATGCTCACGGTTACAGATTTTCATATAAAAAGCCTTGGCTAGACGAAAAAGAAACTTCCGGCGCTTTTCAACTTTATAACCGCACTTATCAATATTATGATTATGATACGCACGGCGATTTGAAGGAACGCTATATGCGCAAATACGAAGGCGGCGAATTTACATTCAGCAGACCTTTCAGCGAGTATTCCACAAATTATGTTACAGTTCGGCAACGCAAAGACGCTTATGTGCGGCACGTGGTGGGCGGCAACGCTGGCGACCGAAGCGGTAATACAGAGTGGCTTTCTGATAATTTCGGGACAACGCGTAGTATTGGTTTTCAACACGTCACTGACACGCGCGATAATATTTATAATCCAACGCGCGGCAATAGGGTGGCTTTGGGCGGCGAATTTAGCGGAATGTTCGGCGGCGATTTCAGCTATCAAAAATATAACATTGAGCATCAGCATTTTTTGAAAGCTGGACACGCGCAAGTTTGGGCGCTCAAAGCTGAATATGGAATTGGCGAAGGCGATATGACAGAATTTAATCAGTTTAGAGTTGGCGGGCAAAATAGTTTGCGCGGCTATCGTGATGATCAATTTCGCGGCAGTAGAATGGCTCTAACGACGCTTGAATATCGTTTTCCGCTGGCAAAAATTGTTCAAGGTATTGTCTTTACCGATTGGGGCGGCGCTTGGAATAGCGGCTTTTTCCCAAAAGGCGACGATATTTACGGTAGTATCGGCGCTGGCTTAGCTTTGAATACGCCGCTTGGACCTTTGCGCTTGGATTATGGGCGCGGCAAACAGGGCGGTCGAATTCATTTTAGCGTCGGCGGCGGCTTTTAATAGGAGGAGATTTAATTGCCAAAAACTTATCAATATTTCCAGCCCGAGTACGTTAAAGAATTTAAATGTAACGGGCAGGCTTGTGGTGCTCATTGTTGCAGGCGTTGGAGCGTAATTATCGACGCTCAGACTTTTAAAAAATATCAGCACATCAAACCAAAAGGCATTGCTCAAAAAATTGTCAAGCAAATTAAAAAATGGGGGGGCAGGTAGCGACCAGTACGTAATAAAGATGAATGAAAAGCGCGATTGTCCATTTCTCACTGAAGATAATTGGTGCAGTATCCAACGCAATCACGGCGAAGAATATTTATCGGAAACCTGCGTTACTTATCCGCGTCGCACGTACAGTTTTATAAATTTTTATGAGCGCGCCTTGACTATGACTTGTCCGGTTGTGGCGGCTCAGGTTTTAGTTTTGCCTGATCCACTGAAATTTGAATACATTGAAGTCCCCGAGATTATTCATAGCAATAGACACAGAATTCAATCGCCATTTTCGCCCGTGCCTATTGAATTGTGGCCTTATATTATAAAAATTCAAAGCGCGGCTATTGCCATTTTGCAAGAGCGCTCGCTCTCGATTGACCACCGCTTGATTGTGTTGGGATTTTTCCTTGACAGACTCGATGAAATGATTGATAATAACACACTTGAAGAAATTAACAAGCTGACTGAAATTTATGGTTCGCCTGATTTCATCAAGCAATATGCTCCGATTTTCGCGCAGAACGTCAAATTTGATGCGCAAGAATTTTTGAAAATTGTACTGGGCACTTTTGAGGCGCTCTATGGCAATGATTCAAGTTTTTTAAGCAAGGATAAACATTTTATTGACAGCGTGATTGAGACTTTGGAATTGCAGGTTAATGAAAATAATCAGCTGTCGATTAGCGCTACCGCTGAAAAATATTTAATGCTGAATAATTTTCGCAAGGTTTTTGTTGATAAATTCGCTGCGGTCTTTGAAAATTTTCTTGTCAACGAATTTTTTATGAATCAATATCCGTGGAGATTTAAAGGCACAATCCGTTATAATTTTGGCGTTTTCGTGACGATTTACAAAATGCTGGAGCTAATTACAATGTCAATAACCATTTCAAATATCAAGCACGAAAAGCAGCCGCCAATGGATAAAATAACCTTGACGGCGGATATAATTCTTTTTGTGAATAACATTGACCACAACAACAGCTACGTTAACAAAATTTCTGAGCATTTGAAAGGCAAAGAAGATACCGCGCTTTTGATTCAGAGTTTGTTGCCAGGCTAAAAATTTTAATGAGGTGATTATTTTGGTAGAAAATTTGTCAGTCGCTTTGCAAAAGCACATTTTCACGACGCACGGCAGGCTTAATAGGCTTAGATACATCAAGTATCAAATTTTGTTTGCGCTGGGAATTGCCATTGTGAGCGCAATTTTGGGCTTTGTCGTCGGATTAATTTTCGGCGAAGAAAGTTTCTTCCTCGATATATTAACTCTTGGAATGTCATTGGTTTGTTTGGCGGGAAGTGCCGCTATTGTTATTCGTCGCCTTCACGATTTGGACAGACCCGAGTGGTGGGTTATTGGCGTCTTAATTCCGATTATCGGTTTCATATTTGCGCTATATCTGCTGTTCATACCTGGCACTGTTGGCAGAAATAAATACGGCGAAGATCCGCTAAGATAATCTAAAATTTTAACACAAACTAAAATGCCCACCGATTTTTTTCAGTGGGCTTTTTTATTGCTGAAAATATTTTTTTTAGAAAGGACCGCGCTTATTCATAATGTCAAAAGCTGCTTCAAGAATTTTTCTGCCGATTGGAACAGCACTTGACGCGCCAAAACCGCCCTGTTCGACGATAACCGCCACGCTGAGGCAGGGATTATTAAATGGCGCATAACCTACAAACCAGCCGTGATCTCTGCCCTGCGAATTTTCAGCTGTGCCAGTTTTACCGGCAATTTCATATGGGAAACCTGCAAAATTTCGCGCAGCTGTACCCGTGATTGTAACTTCGTGCAAAGCGTCCTGCACCAATTTAATAATGTACGGGTCAACATCTAATTCACCAACAAGCTCCGGCTTAAATTCTTTAATCAAATCGCCGTTCTGCGTGACAATCTGCTTGACCAAATGCGGCTTAAAACGTTTGCCGTTCGCCGCAATTTCGCCATTAACCATAGCTGCTTGCAATGGCGTCACCAAGTTAAAACCTTGCCCAATCGCCGCGTCCATTATCTCCGACAAATAAAATTCATCGCCGTAAACTTCCCACTTATATTCTTTCCAATCCGAAAGTCCAGGCGATTCATACGGCAAATCAATTCCGGTTTCCTTGCCGAGCCCGAACATTCTTGCATAGCGCTCAAGTTCGTCAGCGCCCAAGCGATTGCCAAGCTCATAAAAATAAACATTATCCGAATGAGCAAGCGCGTCGTGAAAATTCAGCCAGCCTAAAACTTCGCCGCCAGCATTGCCCTTTGGAATGAGCCAGTGAGTACCGCCGTCATAAATTTGCTCTTCTGCTGTAACTTTGCCGGAAGCCAGCGCCGCTGTGCCCGTGACGATTTTAAACGTCGAGCCAGGCGGATATTCGCCCGTGATAGTCTTGTTGTCCATCGGGTGATATGGGTTCGTATTAATGGCGTTCCAGTCGCGCGTAGAAATGCCGTGCGCAAATAAATTCGGGTCAAACGCAGGGCGCGATACCATTGCAAGCACTTCGCCATTTTGCGGATTTAAAACTACCGCCGCCGCAGCATTTGCGCCAATCTCTTTCAAAATATCGTCAACCGCTTTTTCTGAGGCTTCCTGCAAATCTTTATCAATCGTCAAAATTAAATCGTAACCAGGCGTAGGCTCTTTCTTGCCGAGAATTTGAACCGGTTTACCCGCAACGTCAACTTCAACCTGCTCACCGCCATTAACGCCGCGAATTTCCTTGTCATAAACACGCTCAAGCCCAAATTTCCCTATAATATCGCCCGATTTATAGCCTTCGTCTTTTCTATCCTCAAGTTCAGCGTCCGAAATTTCGCTGACATAGCCGAATGTATGAGCGCCTTCCTGCTTTAAAATGTAATTTCTAATCGGCTGAACTTCGATAACTACGCCGCGATAATCATATTTCTGCTCTTCAATAATCGTCACAATGTCGGGCGTAACGTCAGTTTTTATTCGTATCGGGTCGAAGCTGTAATGAATATCAATTTTGTGCTGAATTTCTTCAATCGGTACGTTTAAAAGTTTAGAAACGCGCTCGATAACTTCGGGCGAAATTGGCTCAGTCAGCGGCAAAAGTGAAACCGCAAAGCCAGGTCGATTTGTTACTAAGAGTTGTTTATTTCTATCAAAAAACGTCCCGCGCGGGGCAACGGTCGGAATAATTCTAATGCGGTTGCCATCAGCTAATCGCGCGTAATATTCGCCGTCGTAAATTTGCAGATAACCCACGCGCGCAATTAAAATTAAAATCACCAAGACAATCAGCACCTGCAGAGCTTTTAGCCGCCCTCGAAATTCATCATCTTTCTCATTAATCTCAATCATAAAATCACTCCAATAAAAAAACGTTTCGGCAATCACCAAAACGCCTAGCCGTGTCGCTCGGCAAATTTATAAAAACTATAAACTACCTTGTGAACTAGCCACGAAAAAATTATTTGATAGACAATTAGCGGCTGTAAAATCGTCTGTATAGATTGCGTTAAATTTATTTTGTAGCCCAGCAGGAAAAGGAAGCCCCCCATTAAAAAAAAATATATCGTGGCGGCAACTGGCGCGCTCAATACAGGAAAAAACATTTGGTCTTTGAAAAATGGTCCGGAAAATTTGCCGAATATCAAACCGATTATCATGTAGCTCAAAATTGTGCAACCGAAAAAACTTCCTGTAGTAAAATCCTGCAAAGTGCCCGTGATTAATCCCATTAAAATTCCTTGCCGGTAACCGTGAATAAACGCCGTTGAAACGGTTAAGAGCAGCATTAAATTTGCGCTAACGCCGTTGTATCCGATAAATGGCAAGAGCGACGTTTGCAAAGTGTACATTAGGACGATTAGGATTGTCCACG
The DNA here is from genome assembly GCA_905234505.1 of uncultured Selenomonadaceae bacterium. Taxonomy (GTDB): domain Bacteria; phylum Bacillota; class Negativicutes; order Selenomonadales; family Selenomonadaceae; genus Quinella. Next base: position 8,513 of record CAJOIA010000035.1, on the reverse strand, counting down.
AGATGACCATTTTCACTGGGCGTTACCTCGCTATTTTTGGGATTGTTGCGCCTGTTCCAGTTGTCGCTGTTGCGCCTGTTTAACTTGATTTTGAACTTCCTGCTGAATTTTTTGCTGTTGTTCAAGTTGCTGTTTGGCTAATTCAGGATCTGCATTAGAATCATTATTTACCGGCGGCGGCAAAGGTTCGGGCGGATTTTCGCGTGAATTAACAATAACCGCGACGTCTTCAAGCTTCTCAAAATTTACCGCAGTATCAATAATACCGTGTTTCAAAAGTCCGCCTTCGTCATTGTGCACTTCTCTGACTTTGCCAACAACAATACCTTTTGGATAAACACCGCCAAATCCCGAAGTAACGACCACGTCGCCAACTTGCACGTCAGCATCTTTAGGAATGTTGACCATTTTGGGCAAAGTTGGATTATTAATATCGCCTTCGACAATACCGGCTACGCGAGAATCGGCGCGTTGAATTAGCGTACCCACTGAAGAGCGCGGGTCTAAAAGCAGCTGAACTTTCGAGGTATTCAATCCAGCTTCCATAACGTGACCGACTAAGCCCATTGACGTGACGACAGCCATATTATCAGCAACGCCATCGAGTGTGCCGCGATTAATAACTACAACGCTTGACCACGTTGCGGATTCGCGCCCAACGATACTTGCCACGACCAAATCAAACTGAGTAGCGGCTTGCTTATAGCCCAAAAGCGCGCGCAATCTCTGATTTTCGGAAATGGCTTCGGACGCTGCCAAATCTTTAGCGCGTAAATCTTGAACTTCTTGATTCAGTTTCTGATTTTCCTCCTGCAGATTTTGAATTTCTTCAATGGTATTTTTAGCCATAGAAAATTGACTGCCAATCCACGAAAAACTATTTTGGAAAGGCGACATAAACGCCATCAGCGTTTTACCGGCAGCGGGAATTTCAACATTGCTTTTGGCAACGAGAAACATACAACTCAGCACGAAAATGAACACAAAAATAATCGCGGCGATTTTATTATCAGTTTCGCTTCTACGTTTTCGACTGCGCGGTTTCATTGTCTTGATTTTTTCGATGTCATAACTACGCGTTTAAGCAAGTTCAAATCCTCAAGTGAACGTCCCGTGCCTTCACCAACGCAACTAAGTGGATCATCCGCAATCAAAACAGGCATACCGGTTTCTGCGGCAATGAGCTTATCGATATTTGACAAAAGCGCGCCGCCGCCTGTCATCATAATCCCGTGATCCATAATGTCAGCGGCAAGTTCGGGCGGAGTATTTTCAAGCGTAGTTTTAACGGCAGTTACAATTTTTTCAACAGGGTCAGCAAGGGCATCGCGAATTTCGGCAGATTGAATCGTCAAATTTTTAGGCAACCCGCTAAGTAAATCACGCCCGCGAATTTCAAGCGTCTTTTCTGTTTTGGGCGTAATAATCGCCGTGCCAATTTTAATTTTAATTTCCTCTGCCGTGCGCTCGCCAATCATTAAATTGTACAGCTTTTTAATATACTGGACAATCGAAGTATCCATTTCGTCGCCGCCAACTCGAATGGATTTACTTGTGACTATACCGCCTAGCGAAATTACCGCAATTTCCGTTGTACCGCCGCCTATATCGACAACCATATTACCAGTTGCCTCTTCAACCGGTAAACCCGCACCAATCGCCGCCGCCATCGGTTCTTCAATCAAATAAGCTTCACGCGCTCCTGCTTGTTGTGCCGCGTCAATAACTGCGCGCTTTTCAACTTCAGTTACGCCCGAAGGTACTCCAACCACCACGCGCGGACGTACAAATGCGCGAGTATTCATTGCCTTTCTTATGAAATATTTCAACATTGTTTGAGTAACATCAAAATCAGCAATAACACCATCTTTCATAGGGCGAATCGCAACAATATTGCCAGGCGTGCGCCCGATCATCTTTTTTGCTTCATCGCCAACTGATAGTACTTCACCGGTGTCTCGTTCTATTGCAACGACTGAAGGTTCGCGCAGTACAATCCCTTTGCCCTTGACATGAACTAGTGTATTAGCCGTGCCAAGATCAATGCCCATATCGCGCGATCCACCAAACAATCCAAACATCTACAAAATTACTCCCTTCATTCTGTCGGTGGAGTTTTTTATCAAAACCCTCTTAATTTTCAGCTAAAGTATTTTATCAGTATTTCTTTAGCTTTGCAATACAAATTTAGTAGTGCCAGCTTTCAGTATTATCGGCATTTCTTTCTTTTTGTAAAAATAAAGAAACGCCAAGCAAAGAAAGAAAAACGAATTTTAATTACTCCCGCGAGTTAAGACAAGAGTGCGTGCCGAATGGAGAACAGCCGCGCAAAAGTCACATCACGTGACTTGGCGCGGTTTGCGCCTCACATCACGTTCGGCGCCCTATAATTAGATCCTTTGTAAAACTTGACATTGTTAATGTTTTGTGCTAAATACATATTAATTCGTGCTCGTAGTCCAGTGGATAGGACGTTAGCCTCCGGAGCTGAAAGCGTGGGTTCGATTCCCGCCGAGCGCATTAACTTAAAAAGCTCCTGCCATTTCTTTTTCAACAGGAGCTATTTTTTTGTCAATATGTGATTTTCCTACCGCCTAAAAACCGCGGTTGCCAATATTCATTGCTTAATGAATCAATTCGCACGCCCTTACTCGAGGAGGTATGCAAAAATTTCCCATCACCTACATAAAATCCACAGTGTGACGCGCCTTCAAGATACGTTGAAAAAAATACCAAGTCACCTTCAACAAGCTGCGATGTCCGCGCCGCTTTACCAAGATTATACTGCTCATCTGCCAAACGCGGAATTATAAATCCATTTTCCTTAAAAACATATTGTAAAAATCCAGAACAATCAAAGCCTGAAGGTGTCGTGCCGCCGAAAACGTAAGGTACACCTATATAATTTTTGGCGCTGGCAACAATAGCAACTCCTTGCTCTTCAGTGATGAAAGTTTGACCGTAGGGTACAAAATAATCTTCAGCATGTTCAATAGGCTTGGGTTTAACTTTTTCAAGCGTGTTAATTTCTACGATTTTCAAATCTGATAAACTGCGTCCGGCAATAGGTTTAGCATTTTTCAGCGCGCGCCAAGTCGCATTTGTCACAACGCCTGTTACGGTTAATCCATTGTCTTCTTGAAAATCTGAAACGGCTTTTTTTGTTTCTTCGCCAAATTCGCCGTCCAGCTCGGTAATTTCGTAGCCTATCACGTACAATTTTTTTTGGAGTGTCAAAACGTCCTTGCCCTTTGAATTTAGTGAAAGAGTTGGCGAGGCAATCGCGGTAGTACAAATAAAGGTCGCAAGCATAAAAATCACTGTCATAGCATTCGGTTTCATGTCAAGGACCTCCGAATTTTAAATAAACCTAAATGAAAATTTCTGGCGCGGCTTAATGTAACCGGTTAAAAAAATTTCTTCGTCAATAATGCGGGCAACGGTATTTGTGCGTGCGTCCGCCGGTAAAACATCTTCGACAATCTGAACTTCGCCCGCGTATCGCCCAAATTTTTCATTGTCGATCGTAACGTCGCCGAAACTTCTTTCAACCGGAAAATCATCAGCCGCTATTTCGCCGCCAATTTTTTTTAGAATCTGCCTCCCTTCCACTGCGCGAATTACCGATTTAGAAACATCTGGACGCCGCGTAAAACTATTATTCAGCAAATCCACGCTGGTTAAATCGTCCGTTAACAGCCTAGCGTTCATGATAACTTCATTTTCGCGAACATTAGCAACGGCTTCCAGTTCCTCGTCAGTTGGCAAGCCGTCGCCGATAATAATAAAATCCGTGCCAAGCGCCGCTAAAAATCTTGCCGCTAAATCGGTTGAAAAATTTCTGCAGTCTTCAAGAGTGGGTAAACCTTCGCCAAATGGGGGACGACGCCTGCCTTCCAAACTTGGAACAAACGCTCCGACGCTTATTCCTAAATCATGCAACATTTTATTTTGGTCAACAAAAAAATAAGCATCTAAGCCGGTGTTCAAGTGCGGATAGAAATTGTGCAGGGCGGAAATATTTTTGAAATTAGCTTTCCGCTCAAAAAGTTTTTGCAAAAATTCTTCATCGACAATCGAGGCATTCAGCTGAATCTTGCGGCGCTTGCTAAGTTCAATAATCTGCGCGACGGTAAAGCCATCGTCAAGGCGCAATATCAGCCCATCCAAATTAAATTCGTCGACATTCTCGGGATTAACATCAATAATAATTTCAAAATCGTTAGTGGCGGCGACAGTGATAATATCGGCAAATTCGTTAAAAAATTTTTCAGAGCTGGTTGAAGCCTCTGGAATTTGCGCGGAAGTGAAAAGTCGTTTCAATCCAAGTTTCGCCGCTTTTTGGATCAATGCGATATTTTCCGCTAATTTGTAGCCAAGTCCAGCGTATACAGATATTCCGTTTTGCATTTTCTCACCTCCCCAAAATAAGATTAATGGCGCTTTTGGCGTGCCCGTTGCATTTTTCCAGGGCAAGGGCGGCTTCAGCGTCATTGCAATTTGTAGCGGCAACGACAATTCGGCGAGCACGGTCGCGCAGTTTTTCATTTGTTGCGTGAACGTCAACCATTAAATTCCCGTACACCTTGCCAATTTTAATCATCGCGCCGGTTGTGAGCATATTAAGAATCATTTTGGTAGCAGTACCGGCTTTCATTCGCGTTGAGCCGGTTATAACTTCAGCGCCGGTTATCGGATTAATTGCAATGTCAACAATTTCAGCCAGCGCCGATTTTTCAACGCAAGAAACGCCGACAGTTGCCGCGCCAATTTTTTTAGCAAAATCAATCGCGCCCAAAACATAAGGCGTTCTTCCTGAAGTCGCGATTCCCACTAAAACATCCGCCGCATTAAATTTTTTTTCGCGCAGGTCAACAGCCGCTGAATTTTTATCATCTTCTGCGCCTTCTACGGCATTTGTTAAAGCAATATTGCCGCCAGCGATAATTCCCTGCACCAAATCAGGAGCAACGCCGAAAGTTGGCGGACATTCTGACGCGTCCAAAACTCCAAGCCTGCCTGAAGTTCCCGCGCCAATATAAAAAAGCCGTCCGCCGTTAGAAATTTTTTCAGCAATTAAATCAACGGCTTCGGCAATTTGCGGCAAAACTTTTTCAACTGCCGCCGCAACTTTTTTATCTTCGTCATTGATAATTTTAACCATTTCCAGCGTTGAAACTTTATCAATATTTTCACTTGCCGGATTTCTTTGCTCAGTTGTTAAGTTTCCAAAATTCATATTATCGCCTCAAGGTATCCAAATTAAATCTGCAACTTCGGGGTTGCCGTCTGAAATTAAACGATCTTTGAATCTCGACAGCGGCGCAATTATCGGAGCGAAATTCAATCTAAGCTGAAACCTAAATAGCGTGTGAGAATTTGCGCCATAAATCGGTATCCTGTCCAAAACATAACGCCCGCCATGAGCCAAGCCGTAATCAACTGTAAAACCTGCGCGATAGCCCGCCTCTTTGGTAATGTCAAGCACATCTAAATCATACTGTCCATTTGGATAAGCAATATAATTCGTGGGCTTTTTCAAATACCATTCAATCGCCTGCTTAGAACCATAAAGTTGATCCCAAATTTTATCGCGCGACTTAATATCAGTAAGTAAGCGGTGGCTAAGAGTATGACTTTCAATATCGGCAAGACCCGACTCTTGCATTTCCTGCGCTTGTTCCCACGTCACATAATTTGGATAAAGATTAACATAATCCGTCACCAAAAAAAACGTCGCTTTGATATTGTATTTCTTCAAAATCGGATAAACATTTTTATAAATGTCAACGTGTCCATCGTCGAAAGTTATAACAACCGGATTAGTGGGCAATGAAGCGTTGCCTTCCCACGAATCCAAAAGTTGGTTGGGAGTTATCACATTGTAGCCGTTGTCAACCAGATATTTCATTTGCGCGTCGAATTGCTCAACTGTCAACGTCAAAGCATTTTTGTCAATGTCGTTGACTTGGTGATAGCTCAAAATCGGTACGCCGTCTTTCTCCTTGTCAAATAGCCAAGCAAAAAATGAGCCTGCCGCCGCAAATAATATCAACAGAAAAATGAACAAACGCTTCACCGGAAATTCCCCCTTTCGGATGCTAGATACTTTCAGCCAATTTTCATTTATATTATTGATAATATATAACAACGCGGCAGAAGTGTCAAGAATTTGCTAGACAATTTCAGTTTTAATGGATAAAATATTTTCGCTATGATGATACAAAATTTTTTTAAGGGGATGTTACGGCACGTGAAAAGAAATGATATGTGCTGGTGCGGTAGTGGCAAGAAATACAAGAAATGTCACCTGGAATTTGACGAACGAATTGACGAGATTAAATTTGACGCTTCAAAAGGTCAGGTTCGTCCTCCGCACAGGTTGATTAATAATGCAGCTGATGTTGAAAAAATTAGACTTGCGGCGGTGATAAATTCTGGCGCGTTGGATTTGGCGGGCAGTATGGTTAAGGAAGGAATTTCCACTTTGGCGATTAATAATGCTGTTCATGAATTTATCGTTAGTCAAGGAGCGCATCCAAGTTGCCTGGATTTTGAAGGTTTTCCGAAAAGCATTTGCATTTCGCTGAATGACGTTGTTTGTCACGGCATACCGTCAAGTAAAGAGGTTTTGAAAAACGGCGACATTTTGAACGTTGACATAACAACAGATTTAGACGGCTATTTTGCTGACGCGTCGCGAATGTTTTATGTTGGTGAAATTTCCGCAGAGGCTAAAAAATTGATTGAAGTTACGCGCGAGATTATGGAGGTTGGAATTAAGGCGGCGCAACCTTGGCACTTTGTAGGAGATATAGGCGCGGCTTGCGGGAAAATGGCGCATGACAATGGTTTTTCGGTTGTAACTGATTTGGGCGGGCATGGTTGCGGCAAAGATTTTCACCTTGAGCCTTTTGTCAGCCACGATTGCAAAGCCGGTACTGGTATGCTTTTAGTTCCTGGAATGAGCATAACGGTTGAGCCGATGATTAACGCGGGCAAAAAGCAAGTTACCACTGACAAAAATGACGGCTGGACGGTTCGCACGAAAGACGGCAGCCTTTCCGCGCAATGGGAAAAAACTATTTTGATAACCGAAACCGGCAATGAAATTTTAGCGAGTTGATGAAATGAAATTTGAAGATTTGAAAGTGAGCGCGGCTATTTGCGAATTGCTGCAGCGGCAAGGAATTTCGACGCCTACGCCTGTTCAAGAAAAAGTTATACCGCATCTTCGCGCAGGCAAAGATTTAGTTGTTCAGTCGAAAACCGGCACGGGCAAAACCTTAGCATTTTTATTGCCAACGATTGAGCGGCTTAAAAAAATTCCTGCGACGCAATCATTAATCATAGCGCCGACGCGAGAATTAGCTTTGCAAATATCGAAAGTTGCGGCGGATCTCTGCGCGATTGTTGAAATTGACAGCGTTGTAATTTGCGGCGGACAAGACATTGACAGGCAGAAAGACAAATTGCGGCGAATACCACAGCTGATAATTGGGACGCCTGGCAGGTTGTTGGATCATTTAAAACGCGGCACGATCCAATTAAAATCCGTGAACAAAATTATTGTCGATGAAGCGGACGAACTTTTGAAATTGGGATTCATTGAGGATGTTGAAAATTTGATTCGCGAAACTTCCAGCGATAAGCAAATGATTTTGTGCTCTGCGACAATGCCGCTTAGGATTCGGCAATTGGCGGCGGAATTTATGAGCAATCCCAAAGAAATTTTCATTGACACAAAAACCGTGACGCTGGAAAATATTAATCAAGTGGTTGTCAAGGTCAATGCCGATAAAAAATTGGGGCGGCTGTGCGAAATTTTGACTGAAGAAAATCCTTACCTGGCAATGATATTCTGCGCGACGAAGGAAAATACTTCAAAGCTGGCGTTGGAACTGGCGAAGCAGAATTTTGAAGTTGAGGAATTGCACGGCGATTTAACTCAACAGCAGAGAAATTTTGTCTTGAAAAAGTTTCGCGAAGCTAAGATTCAAATTTTGGTGGCGACTGACATTGCGGCGCGCGGGCTGGATATTGAAGGCGTGACTCACGTTATCAGTTATGATGTGCCGCGAGATTTTGAAACGTACATTCACCGAATTGGTCGAACTGGTCGCGCAGGTGAAAAAGGCACGGCGATTACTCTCGTTACGAATGAAGAAATTGAACGGCTGCGTCGGATTGAGCGCGGTATTAAAAAGCAGATTGAAGTTAAGCGCCCCACAGTAAAAAATAATATTCGACGCGGCAGGAAGATTTTTAAGCGCGGCGAAAGTAATTCTGCAAAGAGGTGACGCGATTTGAGCATTGTAGTAAATATTTATTACAGCGGCGAAAATGGCAACGCGCGGAAATTTGCGGAAGAAATGGAAACTAGCGGCACGGTCGCTGAAATTCGCAATGAGGCGGGCAATGAACGCTATGAATATTTTTTCCCGAAAAATGACGCTGAAACGGTTTTGCTGATTGACAAGTGGGAAAATCAAGCCGCGATTGACGCTCACCAC
>CAJOIA010000034.1 GCA_905234505.1 uncultured Selenomonadaceae bacterium | reverse complement strand
TGCTCTAACCAACTGAGCTACGGGTCCATTTGAACCGACCGGTTACCAACTTGCTATCAAAAAAATGGAGCGGAAAACGAGGCTCGAACTCGCGACCCCCACCTTGGCAAGGTGATGCTCTACCACTGAGCTACTTCCGCAAGAACTATTTGGAGCGGAAAACGAGGCTCGAACTCGCGACCCCAACCTTGGCAAGGTTGTGCTCTACCACTGAGCTACTTCCGCGTCTCTATCAGCATTTCAACTGACAGGGCGTATTATATGCGCTGATTTTCATTTTGTCAAGAAAATTTTAATCAAACATTGCGGCTGAGATTTTTTTTGTGTACAATGTGTTTTAAATTGCAAGTCGGGGGGAATTTCTTTGTCAAGACCGGATAAACGCAAGGCTAATCAACTGCGCGAAGTTTTTTTGCAACGCCGCTATCAAATTTACCCTGCCGGTTCGGCTTATATCGAAATTGGAAATACAAAAGTCATATGCGCGGCGACCGTTGAAGATAAAGTTCCGTTGTTTTTGAAAGGTACTGGCACGGGCTGGCTTAATGCGGAATACTCAATGTTGCCTTCCGCTCCGATATCACGCACGCATCGCGAATTAAAAAAGCCTAGCGGCAGGACTGCTGAAATTCAGCGGCTAATTGGACGGGCTTTAAGAAATGTTGTGGATTTGACGGCGATTGGCGAAAGGACGATAACTCTTGACTGCGACGTCATTCAAGCGGACGGCGGCACTCGCACCGCGTCGATAACTGCGGCGTTTGTGGCGTTGGTCGAGGCATGCGAAAGTATTTATGAGGCGGGCAAAATTTTTCCGGTTAAAAATTTCGTGGCGGCAATTTCTGCGGGTATTTCTGAAAGCGGAGAAAAAATTTTAGATTTATGTTATGAGGAAGATTCAACCGCGATGGCTGATTGTAATGTTGTTATGACCGGCGGCGGCGAATTGGTTGAAGTGCAAATTACCGGCGAAAAAAAATCTTTCACGCGCGCTGATTTAAATGAACTTTTAAATTTGGCTGAATTAGGTATTACTGAATTAATTGACGCACAAAAAGACGCGCTCGGCGAATTAGCTTGGCGCGTAGGGAGGGTTGGTTGAATGGCGAAAAAAATTGTTATCGCTACCAAAAATCTTGATAAACTTTGCGAATTGGAAGTCGCCTTTAAAGGTTTGCCCGTTGAATTTTTATCATTAGCCGATATTGGCGATATTCCCGACGCAGTTGAAGATGGAGAAACTTTTGAAGAAAATGCACGTATTAAAGCTAAATTTTTTATGGCACAAACAGGGCTTGCGTGCATTGCTGACGATTCGGGCTTAGAAGTTGATGCGCTTGGTGGGCGTCCTGGCGTTTATTCTGCGCGATTTGCCGGTTATCACGCGCACGACGTCACTAATAATCAAAAATTGCTTGAAGAACTTGAAAAGGCGGGCGTTACTGAATCTGCTGCTGATTATCGTTGTGCATTGTGCTTTATCGACGTGGACGGCACGGAAATTATTGCTTCGGGCGTTGTTTATGGCACGATTAAAAATATTGCGCGCGGTACCAATGGATTTGGTTATGACCCTTATTTTTATGTAAATGATTCAAAAACGATGGCAGAGCTTACTCCTGAAGAAAAAGACAAGATTAGCCATCGCGGCGCGGCGCTTCGTGAATTAGTGCCTAAATTAAAGGAGCGATTGGAGTGAACATTGGAATTATCAGCGATACTCATGGAAATTATTCTGTCGTTGAAAAGGTTGTTAGCATCGCGCAGAAAATGGATATGTGGCTGCACTTGGGCGATTGCACGCCGGACGCTGAATATTTGCAGGATTTAGTTAATGTGCCGGTTTATGGCGTTGCTGGAAATTGCGATTGGCCAATGAGCAATACTTGTTATGAGCGCATTGTTGAAGCTGAAGGACACAGAATTTTTATGACGCACGGGCATAATTATGGCGTTCGTTATACTCAAGAATATGTCATGGAGGCGGCGGAATCTCAAGGCGCGGATATTGCGCTTTATGGGCACACGCACATTGTTGATTATCGTCCTGGTCCACCGCTTTTATTGAATCCTGGAAGTGCTTCTCGCCCGCGTGATGATAGTCGTGGCTCATTTATCATTATGGAACTTTTACCGAAGGTTGAACCGAAAGTTACAATCATTCGTTTGAAATAATTATTTAACCACTTCGCCGGTTTCAGCGTCAATTACTTCTTCAATCGGAGTTTCTACAATTTGCGTTTCGTCCATTTCAAAAATCGAATCGCGCTCCACGATTTTTCCGTCGTTATCAATGTATGAAAAAGTTGTTTTGGTAACTTCAGATTGATCTGCTTGAATTGCCGTTGCCAAATCGGAGCTTAAAATTCCCCAGCGACTTAACAGCAATTTTAAAACTGTCTTACACGCCATCTTATCAAAAAATTTTGACCAAGTTGACCATTTTCTAGTTTTTTCTGATTGATAAGTTTGTGAAAATCTCATAGCGTGTTCTTCCATTTCGGCGCGTGTCATGTACAACGATTTTTCAAAACCGTTACTAAGTTTCATATGAGCGACGTAGCCGACGACTTCTTCAGAAATTTTTTCACCGCGAATAAGTTCGCCGGTTATGCAGTCAATATCGCGAATTTGCCCTTCATAGGCAACGCCGCTGTGCAGGGCAACATATTTGCCGGTGCGGTGAGCCAACTGCACTAAACCTTTCCATCCAATTTGAAACTGAGCTTTGCCGCCATAAGGTACAATATAAGCGTGACCGAGTGAAGGCGAAATTGACAAATTCAGAGTTGCAGCCAAACCTGCCGCCGCCAATATTGATTTAGCGTCGCACTTTTTTAAAGAATCACTGCTATTATAAATTGTCAACAGCGACTGAATAAATCCGGTAGCGTTTTTGTCAAGAATTTCTACGAAACGCTTTTTGACTGCGTCTTTTTCAAGAAGTTGCGGCAAAGTGAGCGGCTTGATTTCATTTGGCATATTGTTTCCTCCTTAAAAAACTTTACAACAATCTACTGAATAATTATAATCAAAACCGTTATTTTTTTGAAGGAGATTTTTTCATGAAATTTGATTATCATATGCATTTTGAGTACGGCGATTATGATTTTAATTGGGTTGAAGGATTTTTCACGGCGGCGAAAAAGCGCGGGCTCAGTGAAATTGGAATTTCGGAGCATTCGCATACATTTCCGGAATTTGAAAAACTTTATTATGACGATTTAATTTTGGACAATTCGGAAGTTGGCGCGTTTCAAAAAGTTTGGCTCAAGACAAATAAATTTAAGCACACGCTCAAAGATTATTTTGATTTCATGAATGAGCTGAAAAAAAATCACGCGGTTAAGATTGGCATTGAGGTTTGCAACTTCCAAAATCAAGCGGCAGTCAAGAAAATTTTGGACGCCTGGAATTTTGATTATATCATTGGATCGGTGCATTTTTTATGGGGCTGGGGCTATGACGCTTCGAAAATCAAAGCTGAATGGGAGCGGCACTCTCTGCGCGAAATTTATGAGCAATACACGCGCGAGGTCGAAAAATTATCTGCGTCGGGAATTTATGATATAATCGGGCACCCTTTCAATATTCGGTTGTTTAAATATTTTCCAGATTTTGACGTGACGAATTACCTTGAGCGTGTTGCAGTTGCTATGAAAAAAGGTAATTTGGCGGTCGATGTGAATACCGGAACGAAATATCGCTACCCCGTGCAAGAAATTTCGCCCTATGCAGATTTTATGAAAGTGGCTGCTGCGTATGATTTGCCGATTACAATTAATTCTGATGCACACCAACCCGAAGATTGCGGTAAATTCTGCGACGAGGCAATTGATTATGTTAAGCAATTTGGTTATAAAAAAATTCTGCGCTTCAATCAGCGTCAACGTGAATTTGTCGAAATATAAATCGGCATTTCTTTCTAGAAAGAAACTCTTGCGCGCTCTAAATGAGAAACTTTAAATGAATTTTGTTTTCGCGTTGTTATCGTCGATAATCGACAAATTGAGAGTTAATCACAATGGGAACGTTACTAATGATATTGTGAGGCTGAATAATGAATTTATTTGATGATGCAGATTATCAACCACTGGCAGAAAGAATGCGCCCGCAAGGGTTGACTGATTTTGTTGGACAAGAAAAAATTATGAGCATTCTCGGCAAAATGATTAAAGAAAATCGTATACCGTCAATGATTTTTTATGGCGCGCCTGGCACCGGCAAAACTACACTGGCAAAAATTATCGCCAATACTACACAGAACAATTTTGTTAAAGTCAACGCCGCGCTTTCGGGAATTAAAGATCTGCGCGAAATTGTCAAGCAAGCCACCGAGTTAAAAAAATTGTATGGGCGTTCGACGATTTTATTTATTGACGAAATTCACCGCTTTAACAAAAGTCAGCAAGATTTTCTTTTGCCGTACGTTGAAGACGGACGCTTGATTTTAATTGGCGCGACGACTGAAAATCCATTTTTTGAAGTGAATCCGGCGCTTTTAAGCCGCGTGAAAATTATTCGCCTTAACAAATTGACTGCCGCTGAAATTAAAAAAATTCTCCAGCGAGCTCTTTTTGGTAAGCAAGCTGAAGAATCGGCGCTTGATATTATTTCAGATTCTGCAGACGGCGACGCGCGGGTTGCGTTGAATATTTTGGAACAACTTGAAAATGTGACGATTGAAAATCTGCGCGAAATTCTTGGCGATAAAATCAGGCGATATGACAAAGGCGGCGATAATCACTATGACACGGCGAGCGCATTTATAAAAAGTATGCGCGGCAGTGACGCAGACGCGGCGATTTTTTATTTGGCAAAAATGATTGACGGCGGCGAAGATTTAAATTTTATTGCGCGGCGAATTGTCATTTGTGCGGCTGAAGATGTCGGCAATGCAGATCCACAGGCGTTGATTTTAGCAAATGCTGCGGCACAGGCGGCTCAGTTTGTAGGTTTACCCGAAGCCAGAATTATTCTCGCGCAGGCGGTAACGTACATTGCGGGCGCGCCGAAAAGTAATGCGGCTTATTTGGCAATCGATGAGGCGCTTGCTGACATTAAAAATAATTCTTCTGAAATTCCTAAGCATTTGCGTGATACACATTACAAGGGCGCAAAATTTTTCGGCAACGGCGAAGGTTATAAATATCCGCATGATTTTCCGGAGCATTTTATTCAACAACAATATATGCTCAATCCCAAAAATTATTACAAGCCCACTGAAAATGGCTATGAGGCAGAAATAAAAAAAGCCCTCCAGCGTCGTTGGAAGGTTGATTGATTTAGTCAAGCGGTATAGGGTGTCGCGCAGAAGATTTTAAATGCCGATCAATCGTTGATAGTCCACGATAAACCGTGCCAATATCGATTGATTCACTGCGGCTGGCAACGTACCGCTCAAGTTTGCGCTTAACGCGTTGCAGAGCGTTATCAATGGATTTAACGTGCCGGTTCAAGCTCATTGCAATTTCTTGATAAGATTTGCCGTCCAAATACGCCATTAAAACTTGCCATTCAAGGTCGCTCAAAATTTCCTCCATCTTTTTTTCGATAGCTAAAAACTCTTCGCGACTGATAACTAATTCTTCAGGGTCGGCAACTTTCACGCCCGAAATTACGTCAAGCAAAGTCCGATCTGAATCTTCGTCGTAAATTGGCTTATTCAGCGAAACGTAGGAATTTAGCGGAATATGTTTTTGACGCGTGGCAGTTTTAATTGCGGTGATAATCTGTCGCGTCACGCACAATTCAGCAAAAGCGTGAAATGAAGAAAGTTTGTCGCTTTTAAAATCACGCACCGCCTTATAAAAACCAATCATGCCTTCTTGGATAATGTCTTCGCGGTCAGCTCCGATTAAAAAATATGAGCGCGCCTTAGCCCTAACAAAGCTCCGGTATCGGTGAATAAGATAATCCAACGCCGAAGTGTTGACATTATCTTTAATTTCGGTAATGAGCTCTTCGTCGGTCAAAGAATCGTATTTACTATATTCATCAGAAACGTCCGCACCGCAAATAGTTTCAGTGTTCATTTCCATTTTTCGTCCTCCATTATGCGCAAATTATAAAACACAAGGCGCGGCAAGTCAAATTCGCAATTTAAAATTTTTTGGATAATAGCAGGGAAAAATTTCAACGTAGCGAATATTTATCTAGGTGATTTGATTAAGCTTTTAGGAGGTTATTAACAATGGCTGAAGAAAAAGATTTGGTGAAGAGCGATACAGGTTTAGGCGCGATTAAAATTGCGGACGAAGTTGTTAGCATTATCGCCGGTTTGGCGGCTACCGAAATTGAGGGCATCGCCGGAATGAGCGGCGGCTTAGTTGGCGGTATCGCTGAAATGCTCGGTCGCAAGAATTTTTCTAAAGGCGTAAGAGTTGAAGTCGGCGAACGCGAAGCGGCTATTGATTTGTACATTATTGTTAAGTACGGCGTGCGTATTCCGGACGTTGCTCTTGCCGCGCAGGAAAATATTAAACGCGCTATCGAAACTATGACCGGTCTTTCAGTCGTCGAAGTTAATGTTCACGTTCAAGGTGTCAATTTCCCTGAAGACGAAGAAAAAGTTGAAGAAGTTCGTGTTCACTAAGATTTAATTTTTTTTTATTAATTTTGCGGGAGGTGTGAAAGTTTATGGGCATACTAGGACGCCTGTTGCTGCTTTTGTACGTCCTCGCAGTGATGGTAGCGTTGGCTGCAAGTGCGGGCGTTTGCCTGCACTTAATTTCAACGCAAGTATGGCAAAACGAATTGCAATGGATTATTTCGCGACAAGAAACTTTAATTGTACTGGCGGTAATGTTCCTGGCTAGCTTATGCCTGTTAATGATGGCGTTGTCCAGCAAAAAAAAGCCAGATGTTTCAAGCAATGAAATTCAACTTCACAAAGGCACTGAAAACGAAATTGTCATTACCAGTCAAGCAATAATCAGCATTGTGGATAAAGCTGCGCGTTCGGTGGAGGGCGTGCGCCAAGTTGATACTCAAGTTTTTGGTCAGCCTGGCGACGTTCCAATGAATATTAAAATGTCTTTGATTCTCGGGCAAAATTATTCTGCGCCAAATGTCAGCGCTCAAGTTAAAAGTGCGGTTAATGAAGCGTTGAATAAAGTTTTGCAGGTTTCCAACATTCCTGTCGAAGTTAAAGTTACTGAAGTTACTCATGCTGCCCTTGAACGTGAAAAGCGCGTTGTATAGAGGATTGTTGCTATGTTTAATAAAATTAGAAACTTGAAAAATCTGATCGGTCGCACGTTTAAATCTACGCGAGCTCGCACGGGTGACGAATTTCTTTTGCGTGAAAATGATTTTGGAACTTTGCACGTAGAAACAGAGGTTATTAAGCGAATTGTCGAGCGCGTTACAATTAATGGCGTTCACGAAGTTAAAAATGTTAGTGTCGATAAACCTACTCAAGATGAGCCGCTGGGAATTAAACTGGATCTGGTTATCACTCCAGATTATTCAGCGCCGAAAGTTGGTGCAAATCTGCGCGACGAAATTAAGCGGATATTGTATGACACATTCAAAATCAAGGACGCGCTTTTTGATATAAAAGTGACGCAGATTAATCAGCTCTTGCCGGAAAAGAAGCGGCGTCAGCTTAGATAGGCGGTGGAAATTATGTGGGCGGAAATTAAAAATCTGATAAAATCCTGCTTTGAGGTTTACCCAATGCGGAAGGTTGGATTTCTGCTTGGATTAATTTTTGGCGCGGCGATAATGACGTTCGGTATTTTGAAAACGTTCTTTGCAATTTTTTGCGGCGTTATAGGACTTTATATCGGTTCTCGCTTTGAAGAAGGCGACGATTTGGTAATTGATACGCTGAAACTTTTAGAAAGTATTGTACCGGAGCGTTTTCGTTATTGGAAATTTTTTAGTTAAGTGGTGAAAATATGAGCCGTTCACTTGCACGCGAAGCGGCGTTTAAGGCGTTGTTTCAGTTGGAATTTAATTACGGCGAAGTTGACGAGCGCGAAACTTATGAAAATCTTGCAATAGAGACCGCCATTGATGACAGCTTGAATTTTGGCAAATTGAACAAAAAAAATCTGCTGTACATTCAAGAAACGGTTAAAAATGTGCGGGCGCGTCTTGCCGAAATTGACGAAATTATAAAATCATATCTCAGGGAAGATTGGACGCTAAATCGGCTGGCGGCGGCGGATAGAAATATTTTGCGGCTGGCAGTCTATGAATTGAAATTCGCTGAAGAAAAAATTCCGGCGGGCGTTGCAATTAATGAGGCTGTTAACCTTGCGAAAAGGTACGGTGCTGACGATTCGCGGCGATTCGTCAACGGTATTCTCGACGCAATAGCAAATTGAAAAAAATTTAGCCGGACGCAACAGTCCGGTTTTTTTATTGTTAGGAAGTAGATTTATGTTTAAAGATTTATTGAAACTTCGCGCAGATCTGGTCGAAAAAAATTTGCTGGCTCAGTTGCGGAAAACGCCGACACTTGAGCCAAAACTCGCGCAGGCAATGGAATACAGCTTGCTTTCCGGCGGCAAAAGACTAAGACCAATTTTATTAATGGCGGCGGCGGACGCAGTTGCAGGCTCGGGCGAAAAATTTTTAACTGCGGCAAGCGCAATGGAAATGATTCATACCTATTCGCTGATACATGACGATTTACCGGCGATGGACAACGACGATTACCGGCGCGGGAAATTAACAAACCACAAAGTTTTTGGCGAGGCAACGGCGATCTTGGCGGGCGATGCGCTTTTGACTTTGGCATTTGAAGTTCTGACGCGGCAGGAAAATATTTCTGCGGAAATTTTATTATCAGTTATTCGCGAAATGAGCATAGCGGCTGGCGCGGCTGGTATGGTCGGCGGACAGTCGATTGACCTTGAATCAGAAAATAAACAAATTGATATGGCGACGCTGAAAAAAATGCATTTGGGCAAAACCGGCGCACTTTTCAAGGCGGCAATTCGCTCGGGCGCGATTTTGGCTGAAGCTGAAGCTGAAAAACTTGAGGCGCTCACGATTTACGCAGAAAATTTCGGGCTGGCTTTTCAAATCACGGATGATATTCTTGACGTTGTCGGCGATGAAAAAAATTTAGGCAAACCGATTGGCAGCGACGCGAAAAATAACAAATCTACCTATGTTAGCCTGACTTCGCTAGACACGGCGAAAAATCTTGCTAATGACGCTGTAAATTTGGCGGTTGCCTCTCTGAAAATTTTTGGCGGCGAGGCTGAATTTCTGCGCGAATTGGTAAAATATTTAATCGGGCGGAATAAGTAATGCTGGAGCGTTTAAATTCACCGGCTGAAATACGCAGAATGAGCTTGCCGGAATTGGAACAGTTAGCAGCGGAAATTCGCGCTCTAATTTTGGATACTGTATCGAAAAATGGCGGTCATTTAGCGCCGAGCTTAGGAACTGTCGAATTGACGCTTGCTTTGTATGCGGTCTTTGATTACGACGTAGATAAAATTGTGTGGGATGTGGGGCATCAAGCATACACGCACAAAATTTTGACGGGGCGGCGTGATAAATTTCATACGTTGCGGAAATTTGGCGGGTTGGCGGGTTTCCCTAAGCGCAGTGAATCTCCCTATGATGCATTTGGGGTTGGTCACGCTTCAACTTCGATTAGCGCAGCGCTAGGCTTGTTAATTGCTGAGGAATTGCAGAATAAATTTGGCAAAGTGGTTGCGGTGATTGGCGACGGCGCATTAACAGGCGGCGAAGCGTTCGAGGCGCTCAATCACGCGGGGCAGCTCAGAAAAAAGTTAATCGTAATTCTCAATGATAATGAAATGTCGATAGCCAAAAATGTTGGAGCGCTGTCGGAATATCTTTCTGAAGTTAGATTGGCGCCGCAGTATCAGCGTGCAAAACGAGATTTTGAGGCGTTTGTAAAAAATTTGCCGATTGGCGATAAAATTTTGCAGGCGGCGCAGTCTGTGCGGTATGGCTTGAAGTCGGCAATTGTTCCGCAGAATATTTTTGAGGCGTTTGGTTTCACGTACATTGGACCGGTTGACGGGCATGATATGCGCGCGATGAAAGACATTTTTTCGCGTGTAAGTGTTTTGGACGAACCGGTATTGATTCACGTGCACACGATTAAGGGAAAAGGTTATGCACCAGCTGAAAGGTCGCCTGAAAAATTTCACGGCGTAGGGAAATTTAACAAAGACACTGGCGAAATTGCTAAGAAAGTTGCGCCGCCGACTTATACCGAAATTTTCAGCAAGGCGATTGTGGACTGCGCGAGAATTAACAAAAAAATTGTGGCGATAACTGCTGCAATGCCTGCGGGTACGGGCTTAAAAAATTTCGCGGAGAAATTTCCAAGCCGATTTTTTGACGTGGGAATTGCCGAAGAACACGCGGTAACATTGGCGGCAGGTATGGCGGCGGGCGGCTTGCGTCCGGTTGTGGCGATTTATTCAACATTTATTCAGCGCGCGTACGATCAAATTCTTCATGACGTTTGCCTACAGAATTTGCCGGTGATATTTTGCTTAGACAGGGCGGGTATTGTTGGCGAAGACGGCGCGACTCACCACGGCGTTTTTGATATGGCATTTCTGCGCACAATTCCAAACATAAATATTCTTGCGCCAAAAGATGAAAATGAATTGCGGCAGATGTTTTTTGCGGCGGTTGAGCAAAATCAGCCGGTCGCGATACGTTATCCGCGCGGCAGTGGCTTAGGCGTTGAGATTGTCGATAAAAAATTGTCGTGGGGCAAAGCTGAGATTGTTCATAAATCTGCCAATGCTGAAGCGGTGATTTTGGCGGCGGGCAGTATGGTTAGCGTGGCGATTGACGCGGCTAAACTTTTAAATTTTCCGGTTGATGTGGTTAATGCGCGATTTATCAAACCGCTGGATACAGAAATTTTGTTGCAGAGCTCAAAATTATTTGTGACGATTGAGGAAGGCGCGCTCAATGGCGGATTTGGCGCGGCAGTTGCTGAATTTCTTGCCGATAAAAATATTTCGACGCCGCTAATCAGATTTGGCATTGCCGATGAATTTATTGAACACGGCACTCGCGCAGAACTTTTGAAAATTTGCGGCTTGACTGCTGAACAAATTGCTAGGAAAATTGCTGAGGTGAGAAATGGAAATTGCAACTGTGATTGAAGAAATGCGCGCGGCGATAAACGAGCGGGAGCTTGAGAAATTGACTCGGTACGTTGACGTTAAAACTTTTCTTGACGAAGGTTACGACGAGGCGACGGACGAGCTTGCTAACAGATGCGCCGAATTTCACAAACTTTATCCGCACGATTTATTTTTCAAATTTGGATCGCGAATTTTGCGGCTGTACAATTCCAGATTTCGGAGCGTGCATTTAAGTTTCGTGACGCGCGTTATGAATGCTTATTTCGATAAAAATTTGACGCCGCCGAAAAATTTTAGTTCCGCGCCGATTGATTTTTGCGCTGTCGAACTTTCAAAAATGTTAAAAGCTTTAACTGCCGACATTAAAAAAATTACCGTCGAAGATAACCGCGCAGTGGCTGACGTGGAAATTTCGGGCGATAATTCGGCTTATGGGAAAATTTGGGGCGTGCTGGATTTTAAATTTGAATTTGTCGAAATGGCGGGCGCTTGGCAACTGAAACGAATTATAAATCTGCGCGAATTAGTGCCGCCGGTCTTGGATATGGCGGAAAGATTTTGGCCAAGTTCATGGGATTTAGGAATTAGGATTTAGGATATAGGGGTTAGGGATTAGTGCGAGAAAGAATTGATATTTTATTGACGGAGCGGAAATTTTTTGACAGTCGCGCGCGTGCAAAATCGATGATAATGATGGGCAAGATTTTGGTTAATGGGCAGAAAATTGACAAGGCGGGGACGCTGGTTGACGTTGACGCGGAAATTAAAATTCTCGGTGAAGAAATGCCTTTTGTTAGTCGCGGCGGTTTCAAATTGGCTAAGGCGCTTGACGTTTTCAAAATAAATCTGCGCGAAAAAATTGCTGCTGATATTGGGGCGTCGACCGGCGGCTTTACCGATTGCATGTTGCAGAATGGCGCGGCGAAAGTTTATGCTATCGATGTTGGCTACGGTCAACTTGCTTGGAAATTGCGCAATGATGAGCGTGTGATAAATTTGGAGCGGACGAATATTCGCAATGTCACTCGCGCAGAAGTGCCGGACATTTTAGATTTTGCGTCAATCGACGTGGCATTTATTTCGCTGGATAAAGTTTTGCCTGTGGCGTATGAATTGTTGAGCGATGCCGGCGAAGTTGCCGCACTGATTAAGCCGCAGTTCGAGGCGGGGCGTGAAAATGTCGGCAAGCACGGCGTTGTTAAAGATAAAAAAGTTCACGCGGCGGTTACTGAATACATTCTGATTTTCGCGCAGAATTTGGGCTTTAAAATTTGCGGGCTGGATTATTCGCCGATTAAAGGTCCTGAAGGCAATATTGAATATCTCGCGCATTTGTCGAAAAATCTTGACGCGCCGGAAATTGATTTTGCAAAAAAAATTAGCGCCGTGGTCGACGCTGCTCATAAAAATTTAAATAATTCTAATGCAAATTTAATTACCGAGTAATACAATTCGCGCATTATTGAGGGGGTTGTGATAATGTTGAAAAAAACGTTGAGCGCTCTGCTGATTGGCGCGTTTGTTTTTGGAATTTCTTTTAATAATGCTGAAGTCGCAAATGCGAAAACTGCTGATAAATCTATCCAGACTGAAGATAAAAATAATCCGCCGCAAATGAAGGACGGACAAAAACCGCCTGAGCCGCCGAAAGACGCTAATGGAAACCCATTGCCGCCGCCAGATAAACAGGACGGCAACAATCGCCCTGAACCGCCGAAAGACGCTAATGGAAATCCATTGCCGCCGCCCGATAAACAAGACGGCAATAATCGCCCTGAGCCGCCGAAAGACGCTAATGGAAATCCACTGCCGCCGCCTGATAAATCTGAACATATGCTTGACGGTCCAGGAATGATGCGCGAGAATCCTCAAGCTTGATTGATTTGGTTGAATTTATCGCCATAAGCCAGCGCCAGATTTTTTCTTAGCTGATTAAAATAATTCAAATCGGCGGAATTGGCAATGAACTTTTCAGCGGCATTACGCGCCTCAATCAAAGTTTGAATATCGCGAAAGACATTTGCAACTTTCAAATCGGGCAAACCGTGTTGAGATTCGCCAAAAAATTCACCTGGACCGCGCAATTTTAAATCCTGTTCAGCAAGTTCAAAGCCGTCCGCTGTTGTCTCCATTAAATCCAATCGAGTTTTTGCGTCACCTTGCTTGCTGTTGGAAACTAAAATGCAATACGACTTTTCAGAGCCACGCCCTACGCGTCCGCGCAGTTGATGAAGCTGCGATAAACCGAAGCGTTCGGCGTTTTCTATTACCATAACCGTCGCGTTCGGCACGTCAACGCCAACTTCAATGACCGTCGTTGAAACCAGCAATTTAATTTCGCCGTCACGAAAGCGCGTCATAATGTTATCTTTATCGGAGGGTTTAAGCTTACCGTGAATTAACGCGCAGGGAATATCTTTAAAAACGCCGCGACTCAACTTTTCAAAAATTTCTTCGGCTGGGTCAATATAATTCAGCTTTTCGGATTCACTGCGCTCAATTAGCGGGCAAACCACATAAGCTTGACGCCCTTGCAAAATTTCATTTAGTACAAATTCGTAGACTTTTTTTCGGTTGCGAATAGTTTTGACATAAGTTTTAATCGGCTTTCGTCCTGGCGGCAATTCTTTAATTAATGAAACGTCTAAATCGCCGTAAATCGTCAGCGTCATTGTGCGCGGAATTGGCGTTGCTGTCATTACGATCATATCTGGAACACCGGCAGATTTTTTACTGAGCGCCGCGCGTTGAGCTACGCCGAATCGGTGTTGTTCGTCGGTGATTATCAAACCTAATTTTGCAAAGTTAACGCCTTCCTGCAAAAGCGCGTGCGTGCCAATTATAATATCCAATTCGCCGCTGGAAATTTGATTGTAAATTTCTTCGCGCATTTTTTTTGAGCGGGTAACTTTTGCACTAAGAAAGCCGATTTTGACGCTTAAGCCGCTTAACATCTTTGTAAAAGTTTCAAAGTGCTGATTGGCTAAAATTTCAGTTGGAGCCATAAACGCGCCTTGATAGCCGTTTTCCACAGCCTTAACCAACGCCAGCATTGCTATTACTGTTTTGCCCGAGCCCACGTCGCCTTGAATCAATCGGCGCATTGGAAATTTGCTTTCCATGTCCTGCGCGACCGTTGCGAAAGTTTTTGATTGGTCGCCTGTTAATTTAAATGGCAAACTCGTTAGTAATTTATTGACGAGCGCGCCATTTTTTTTACAAATTATACCGCATTGTTCCTCGCGCGACTGCCGCTTGATTAGCATTAGCCCGCACTGTATCAAAAATAATTCGTCGAATGCTAATCTCCTGCGCGCTTCGGATAGTTGCAATTCGTCCGCTGGAAAATGTATTGCTCTAATCGCCGCGTCCAATGGCATTAAATTCATTTCGCTGATTAATTCTGCCGGTAAAATTTCTGGGATTGGCGGCATTTTTTCAAGCAAATTTTTTATTGCCACGCGAAAGAACGATTGATTGAGCGCTGCTGTTGACGCGTAAACTGGCTTAATGCCAAGTGAAATTTCTTCGTCCGGTTCAAGTATTGCGAAGCTGTTGATTTGGCTGATTGACAGCGCCTCCGACCACGCATTGACTTTGATTTTGCCGATTACCATTAGCCGCGTACCTGTTTTAAATTTTTTCAACAGATATTCTTGATTAAACCACGTGATCTGTATGCTACCGCTTGAATCGGTTAAAATCGCGTCCAATATTTTCAAGTTTCGCGCAGTGCGGAAATTTATATTCGACAGCCGACCGACTAATACAACTTGTTCGTCAATTCGCGCCTGAGCTATCGGCGTGACATTGCGCTGATCTTCATAACTGCGCGGGTAATGCGTCAGCAAATCGTACATTGTGCGGATATTCAAAATTTCAAGCGCCTTCGCTCGCAAAGGTCCAACGCCCTTAACGTACATTACACTATCTTCAAAATTAAACTTCATATTTATCACTCTTTGACAAAAAAAAATCGGCTATGCTACAATTAAAGCATGCCGCCACCCATCCTGAATTTCGGCAGGATTGGAGGTGATAATCTTGGTTGATTTTCTGTTAACCGTTTTAGAGATGACAGGAGCAAAAATCCTTTCCGAGTTCGCCTGCGACTGGATAAA
>CAJOIA010000033.1:1021-22029 GCA_905234505.1 uncultured Selenomonadaceae bacterium | reverse complement strand
CTTGTTGGCGATTTTGCAAAAAATACAATCCATTGGACTACCTCCAATCAAAGGGTGATTTTTATGGACATTAAGAAAACCAGTAAATTTTTATCGCTGATTTTGCGCCACAAGCCCGAAACCATCGGTATTCAGCTGGACAAAAATGGCTGGGCTGAGGTGGCTGAAATTTTGCGCGGTATGAAAATTCATTTTGCCGACCTTGAAAAAGTTGTAGCTGAGAATGACAAGCAGCGATTTAGTTTCAATGACGACCGGACGAAAATTCGCGCGAATCAAGGACACTCAATCAGCGTCGACGTTGAAGTTGAAGAGACGCCGCCGCCCGCGATTTTGTATCATGGCACGATTGAGCGCAATGAAAAATCTATCGCCGAGCGTGGTTTGTTGAAAATGAATCGGCTGCACGTGCATTTATCGGCAGACATTGAGACGGCTAAAAAAGTTGCGGCGCGTCGAACGAGTAACGCCTTGATTTATAAAATTTTCGCGCAGGAAATGTTTAATGACGGCTACAAATTTTACAAATCGAAAAATGGCGTGTGGCTGACGGAACATGTACCGCCGCAATATTTGGATAGGATAGGGGCTAGTGAATAGGGAAAAGGGACTTTTACACTAATCCCTAGCCCCTTTCCACTATACCCTACCTATTGTCGGCAATATATTTGCGCATAAATTTAATCGTGCTGTCTTTAATAACGTTGTCGCGCTTTTCGTAATTGATAATGCGGAAAAGTTTTTCGACGCGGTCAATAATTCCGGCGTTTGCAGTTTTAAATTTTTCGCCTTGAATGGTGAGCTCAACCTTGCCGCTGGAGAAAAGCAAACTGCGCGAGACGCCTAAAAGTTGGTTACCCTCCAAATCATTAATCGAATAGCGAATGTCCATTTCACCGGCTGAACTTTCCCAAGTAAGCACGTCAATATATTCGCGGATAATCTCGTGGGTTCTGGTATTCATAATAACGCCTCCTTAAATTCCAAAACGCTCAAAAATCATATCGACATTGCGCAAGAACCATTTATAGTCAAAGCAATCGTCAATTTCCGCCTTAGTCAAATATTTTTTAATATCAGCATCGTTTTCAATATTTGTTCGAAAATCTTCGCCCTCAAGCCAGCGTTTCATTGCGTTTCGCTGTACCCATTTATAAGCTTCTTCGCGCAGGACGCCCTTGCTGACAATCGCCAACATAATTCTTTGACTGTAAATCAAGCCGCCAGTTCTATTCAAATTATGCAACATTGCATCGGGATAAACAAGCAATTTGTCAATAATCTTGGTAATTTTTTTCGTGCAATAATCGACGTTGATAGTGGAGTCGGGCAAAATCACGCGCTCAACCGAGCTATGGGAAATGTCGCGCTCGTGCCAAAGCGTAATATCTTCCATTGCAGCAACAGCATTACCACGAACCAGCCGCGCCATTCCGGCAACGCGCTCACAATTAATTGGATTGCGTTTATGCGGCATTGCGGACGAGCCTTTTTGCCCAGGCTGAAAATATTCTTCCGCCTCGCGAATGTCAGTGCGTTGAAGGTTGCGAATTTCAGTTGCGATTTTTTCAAGAGTGCTGGCAACTATCGCAAGAGTCGTCATATATTCGGCGTGGCGATCGCGCTGAATAACTTGAGTTGCCAATTTCACCGGTTCAAGCCCCAATTTTTTGCAAACAAGTTCTTCGATTTTCGGATTGATATTTGAATAGGTACCAACTGCGCCGCTCAATTTGCCAACGCTGACAATTTTTTTAGCATGCTCGACTCGCTCAATATCACGCTCAATTTCCGCGCTCCACAACGCCAATTTCAAGCCAAATGTCATAGGCTCGGCGTGTATCCCATGCGTGCGTCCAATGCAGGGCGTATGCTTAAATTCTCCTGCGCGACGCCGCAAAACTTCACGGAAATTTTTCAAATCGTCAAGAATAATATCAGCCGATTGTTTCATCATTAAGCAGTAAGCCGTATCCTTAACGTCGCTGGAAGTAAGCCCCTTGTGAATGTACTTGGAATCTTCGCCGACATATTCAGCAACGCACGTAAGAAAAGCAATAATGTCGTGGTCAGTAACTTTTTCAATTTCGTTAATGCGCTCGACAGTGAAATTTGCCTTCGCGCGAATATTTTTAGCGGCTTCAACAGGAATTTCTCCCAATTCAGCCATCGCGTCGCACGCCGCCAATTCTACGTCTAAAATCGTGCGCCATTCATTTTCTATCGACCAAATTTTGCCCATTTCCGGCAAGGTGTACCGTGCTATCATTCAATCAGCCTCCTACAAAATAATGAGTCGACAAATCGAGACACGAACGAATAAAACGCCGCGAACGACAGATTTTCAACATAAGCCGAAAAAGTGTAATTGCCAACAGCCCACGCCGCCACGTGCTTATTTTCGTCGATTTTGGAAATGTAAACCGTCACGTCGTCCACAACATTAATTCGCCACTTGGCGCCATTAACGCCGCTAATTTCTTTGAGTTCCTCGCCAGGCGCGCGCTTGTACGTGCGAATGTGCAATGAAACATTTGGCTCCCATTTGCGGCTGTAGCGAATTTCCGCCAGATTATTAATCGTCAGCATCGAAGTAATTGTGTAGCCAGATTTTTTGGGAATGTAAAGCGGCGTAAAATTAACCGCCTGCGCGATTTCCGCGAAACTGGAATAATTTTTTATCGGATTAGAAATTTCAACCGGCGGCTCGACAACTTCAACCGGCTTTTGTTCGACAGGTTCAATTACTTCAACCGGAGGCTGTACAACATCTTCAGGCTTTGTATTACGGTCGGGTGGCACTGGATTTTTTGAAATTGGAACTTTGCCGGTAATTTCGTCGCGCCCACGTTTACGTTCTTCTTCAATTTTCTTGCGCGCCGCTTTCCGTTCTTCTTCAAGGCGTCTTAATTCTTCGCGCAGTTCTTCCTCGGATTTTTTCGCCGGTTCTTGCTTATCGGGGTCAAAAATTTCTACGCGATTATTATTTCTTTTTTCATTGGCAATAGTCTCAAGTTCCTCGTCAATCGCCGCCGCATTAGCCGCGCCAAATTGCAGCATTAGCAATGTTGACAGCGCGGCAATTTTATTTTTCATCTTCATAAAAATCACCCTACGCATTGCGGCGGAACTTTTTCATAAATGCAGCAAGTGCTTCAGCGCCTTCAATCGGCATAGCATTATAAATCGACGCGCGCATTCCACCAACCGAGCGATGACCTTTAACGCCGCTCAAATTATTTTCAAGCGCCTCTGCTACAAATTTTTTCTCAAGTTCTTCATTAGGCAAGCGGAAAGTTACATTCATGAGCGAGCGACTTGATTTTTCAGCGTGACCAGTATAAAAACCTTCGGATTCGTCAATTGCAGCATACAAGATTTCTGCTTTACGCGCATTGCGTTTCGCCATTTCAGCTAATCCACCTTGCGCTTTAATCCACGCCACAACTTTTCCAACCATGTAAATGCTGAACGCGGGAGGCGTATTGTAAAGCGAATTTTTCTTGTAGAAAGTATCGTAGCGGAGCATCGTCGGCAAGGTTGGCAAACTTTTCTCAACTAGCGATTTTTTGACAACGACTATAACCACGCCCGCCGGACCTAAATTTTTCTGCACGCCCGCATAAATCAGCGAATATTTTTTGAAGTCCCACGGGCGGCTTAGCATATCGCTGGACATATCGGCGAAAAGCGGCACAACGCCAGTTTCCGGCACGTAATGATATTCCGTACCAAAAATCGTGTTGTTGTTGCAAATGTGGAAATACGCGGTGTTCTGTGCGATATTCAATTCAGCTTGAGAGGGAACGCGGCGGAAATTTTCAGCCTCAGTGGACGCGGCAAGTTGAGCCACGCCAAGATTTTCAGCTTCCTTGTAAGCATTTTTCGCGAAAGTTCCTGTAACCGCGTAACTGCCAGGATTTTCTTTCGTGGCGAAATTCAGCGGTATCATAGCGAATTGCAAACTTGCACCGCCTTGAATAAATAAAACTTCGTAGTCGTCGTCAAGCCCCATTAATTCCAAAATGTCAGCCTTAGCTTGATTGTGAACTTTTTCGTAAGGTTTAGCGCGGTGGCTTATCTCCAATATTGACATTCCCGAATCGCCGAAATTCAAAAATTCCGCCTGCGCTTCCTGTAAAACTTCCAGCGGTAACGTCGCCGGTCCCGGATTAAAATTATAAACTCTCTTCAATGTAAGCACCTCCGCCGATATTTTAAACGCGCCGATTATTTTTTGCAATAAAAAAAAGACTGCTTGAAATTCAGCAGTCATTTAAATTCAGCGATTTTTTTAATGCTCACGCTTTTTCGGTGAAACAATTACATAACGATAAGGCTCTTCGCCGGCGCTGTGCGTTTCAACTTTCTCATTGTCTTGCAGGACGGTATGAATAATTTTTCTTTCGCCGCGACTCATTGGTTCAAGCCTAACGTCTTGTTTGGTACGAATTGCGCGCTCGGCGGTACTCTTGGCAAGTTTTTTCAAAGTTTCTGCGCGACGGTCGCGGTAATTTTCAATGTCGAGAGTAAAATAAACTTTTTCGACAGAATCTCGCTTATTTGCCGCCAAATTTGCCAAATATTGAAGAGCGTCCAAAGTTTGTCCGTGTTTGCCTATTAATACGCCTAAATTTTTACCGGATAAATCTAAAACAATTCCAGAGTCATTTTCAATGACGTTAATTTTCACGTCAATTTTCATTGCGGCAAAAACTTCAGACAAAAATTTTTTCGCGGCGTCGATAACTTCATCTTTATTAAATGTGCTTGCCGTTTCAATTTCTTCAGCAAGTTCAGCCGGTTCAGATTCTTCAACCGGCTCAGGCTCTTTAATTGGCTCAACTTTTTCTTCAATCGTTGCCTCAAAATTTGTTATAGGTTCTGACTTTTCTTCAACTGCGGGCGCGGATTTTTCTTTTAGCTGGACTTGAATTTTAGCCGGTGTTGCTCCAAGTAAGCCGAATAGTCGCTTTGAAGGCTCTTCCAGAATTGTATATTCAACATCTTCAGCCGTGACTCCTAGTTCAGCCAACGCTGCCGAAAGTGCGTCCTCCACAGTTTTACCTGTTTTTTCAATTATCGTCGCCATTTAGGCAGCCTCCTTTGAATTTGCATCCATCGATCTGTAAACTATTATCTGTTGAATTATTTGCACTACATTTTGCGTTGTCCAATACAGCACTAAGCCCGCCGGTAAATTCAAACTGATAAACCCCATGAACAGCGGGAAAATTACCATCATAGCTTTTGTTTGCTGAGTTACTTCGACAGTTGAAATTTTTTGCATTAAAAGCGTTGTAAGTGCGGCGATTATCGGCAAAATGTACATCGGGTCGGTTTGCGAAAGGCTCGGTATCCATAAAAATGACGGTTCCACGCCGCCGTAATCGAATTTAAAAAATGTGTAGTACATAGCCATTAAAATTGGCATTTGTATTAGCATTGGCAAGCAGCCCGCCAGCGGATTGACGCCTTCTTTTTGATAGAGCATCATCATTTGTTTTTGAAGTGCGGCGGGGTCGTCTTTGTACTTTTCTTGGAGCTTTTTCAATTTCGGCGCGAGAGTTTGCATTGCCTTCATTGATTTAAGCTGCTTTGCCGTGAGCGGGTACAGGATTAATTTTATTATGACTGTTAGGATAATTATTGCGAGACCGTAACTGCCGACGCCGAATTTTTCAGTCAATGAATAAAGCGAGGTTAACGCAAGACTGAATAAATTTGTTATCGGCGAAAAAATTTCCATCAGGAAAAACGGTTCATCCAAAAACATCACCTCAAATTATGGAACAGGATCATAGCCGCCCTTGCAAAACGGTTGACAGCGCAAGATTCGTTTAATTGCTAAGAGTGAGCCGCGCCGCCAGCCGTATTTTTGCAGAGCTTGAATTGCGTAGCTTGAGCAAGTTGGATAAAATCTGCAGGTCGGAGGTTTTAGCGGCGACAGCCATTTTTGATAAAATTTAACAGCCGCTATTAAAAATTTCGTCATAATAAAATTTTTGCGCGCTTGCAAAGTTCCAGAAAAGCTTTAATTGCCACGTCAACCTTAGCGTCAATCAAACTTTTTCGCCCAACAAGAATCAGTGCGAAGTCAGAGCTAATTTTATTTTTATTGAGCCTGTAACTTTCGCGCAGGAGACGTTTAATGCGGTTTCTAATCACTGCGTTGCCAAGTTTTTTACCGGCGGCGAATCCTACCTTACCGGCAATTTTTTCGTCGCGCAGGAAGTAAATTACCATTTCACGATTAGCGAAAGATTTACCTTTGGCGTGGACAATTTTAAAATCGCGCAGAATTTCATTTCGGTTGAGCTCAAACATTTAAAATCCTCCGATAAAGAAAAAAAGACCACCTCGATAAGTGGTCCGCGCGTTTTCTTATGCAGTGAGTACTTTTCTGCCGCGTTGACGACGCCTCTTGATAACCTGTCTGCCGCCGAGTGTACTCATGCGCTCGCGGAATCCGTGCGTCTTTTTGCGCCAGCGTTGATTAGGCTGAAACGTTCTTTTCAAACAGGACACCTCCTGAAAATTTTCAAAAATAAAGCGTAATTGCCAAATGGCAACAAAAGAATTATAGCCGCGCGCGCCGCCACTGTCAAGAAATTAATTTTTTAGGTTTGCAGGAATATTTTATCTGGCGCCGAAGTGATAATCATATCCATTGAGGGGGGATTGATTTTTATGGCTAATAAGCAAGCTCCGGTTATTGGAAGCAAAAATGTTACCGGCGAAAGTTACACCGGCACTGCCGCTAAAGTTTATTTCACAAAAAAAATCGATGCTGATCATCTCATCAAACTTTATAAAATGATTAACGAAAGTATTTACGGCAAAGTTGGAATTAAACTTCACACCGGCGAAAAGCACGGTCCAAATATTTTGCCGCGCGATATGGTTCAAGCGTTTCAGGCACAAGTTCCAAATTCAAAGATTGTAGAATGTAACACTCTTTATGAAGGCGACAGATTCACCACCGAAGGTCATCGCGATACTTTGAAAGTTAATGGCTGGACTTTCTGCGACGTCGACATTATGGACGAAGATGACAAAACTGTTGATTTGCCTGTGCCAAAGCCTTTCCATTTACATCAAGTATCAATGGGAGCGCATTTGGTAAATTACGATTCGTTGATTGTTTTGACGCACTTCAAGGGGCACCTGATGGGCGGCTTCGGCGGATCAATGAAAAATATTGGCATTGGCAACGCGTCCGGTCACAGAGGCAAGGCGCAAGTTCACGGCTTAGGCGTTGAAGTTCCCGAAGATTTTTCCAAATGGCCAACTAAAGAAGTATTTATGGAATTGATGTGCGATTCTGCTCAAGCGACGTGTGATTATTTCGGCAAGCATATTATTTTCCTCAATGTTATGCGTCGAATGAGCGTA
Organism: uncultured Selenomonadaceae bacterium; assembly: GCA_905234505.1. GTDB lineage: Bacteria > Bacillota > Negativicutes > Selenomonadales > Selenomonadaceae > Quinella. The sequence goes on along the minus strand of CAJOIA010000033.1, from coordinate 14,634 downwards.
GACTGTGACTGCGCAGGTGTGACTGCGGCTGAGCCAACTATGGCTGACATTGGAATTTGCGCGTCAACTGATATTCTCGCAATTGATCAAGCTTGTTGTGATATGGTTTACAATGCCGCTGACAGCGCCGATTTGAAAGAACGCATTGAATCGCGCGCAGGCTTGCGTCAACTGTCGGCAATGGCTGAAGTTGGTTTAGGTAATACGCAATACGAATTAATTGAAATCGATTAAATTTCTGCGCGAAAAATTATAAATTCAATTCCTATCGAGTACTTGATAGGAATTTTTTTATGATGTATTCAGCAGTAAACAAATTTTGAGGTTTAAAAAGCCTCTTTTTTTATGCGCGTGGTATGTTGCATATTTCGCGCAGTTGCATTAATATTAATAAAATTGGTTGAATGGAAGTGATTTTTATGATAACGCCGGAACTTTTGGCGAGGATTAACGAATTGGCTCGCAAAAAACGTACAATAGGATTAACTGAAGAAGAAACTGCCGAGCAAAAAAAATTGTACGAAATTTATTTAGAGGCAATACGCGGACAAGTAACAAATTTGCTCGACAGCATAGAAATAGTTGACCAACCTCCAAAACCTAAAAAAGACAGAAAGATATTAACGCAAAAAACAATAAATTTGAGAAGGATGATACACTGATGGAAGATTTAAAAATTGGCTTTGTAGGCGGCGGCGCACTCGTCGAATCCATTATCAACGGCATTATCAATAATTTTGTGCCGTCGCATAATATTTTCATTTCGGAAGTTCGAGCTGAGCGCTGCGCCGATTTAATTAATCGTTACCGCGTCAATGCTGGCGTGGGCGTTGACAATTTCGCCAAAGAAATTAATTTGCTGGTTATCGCCGTTAAGCCCAAAGACGCTGAAGCCGCGCTGAATGAAATTAAGGATAAAATTTCGCTCAATACAACGATTATTTCAGTGGTTGCAGGTTTAAAGCTTGAAGTGCTTGAAAAATATTTTCCGAATCACGCGCTTATTCGCTCAATGCCGAATGTGCCAATTTTGGTTTGTGAAGGCATGATAGCTTACACGGCTGGCAAAAATGCTCAGGCTATGGATATTAATTTGGCTAAAAATTTTTGGTCTTCGATTGGTCGCGCAGTTGAAGTTGACGAGAAATTGATGGACGCAGTGACTGGTTTAAGCGGTTCTGGTCCGGCGTATGCATTTTTGATGATTGACGCGCTTGCTGACGGCGGAGTTGCTGCAGGATTACCTCGCGCAGCGGCGATTGAACTTGCCGCTCAGACTTTGCTTGGTTCTGCTAAAATGGTTTTGGAGACTGGTACGCACCCGGCAATTCTGCGCGATAAAGTTACTTCACCCGCCGGTACTACGATTGAAGGCGTGAGAATTTTGGAACGCGCCGGTTTTCGCAGTGCATTAATCGAAGCTGTCATTGCCGCTACTGAAAAATCTAAGAATTTAGGCTGAGGTGAAAATATGAGTGCTAAAATTTTATATGGTAAAGATTTTGCCGCGCTGATTAAGGAAAAAGTTCGCTTTGAAGTTGACAAGATGATTTTCAAACCAGGGCTTGCTGTTATAATTGTTGGAGAAAATCCTGCCTCTCAAGTTTACGTCCGAAATAAGCATAAAACCTGCGAAGAGCTCGGAATAAATTCTAAAGTGGTTGCTTTGCCGGAAAATACCACGAAGGAAGAATTGCTTAACGTTATTGACGAACTCAACGCCGCTGAAAATATTCAAGGTATTCTGGTTCAATTGCCACTGCCGGACGCGATTAAGGCGCATTCTGACGAAATTTTGAATAGGATTAACCCGCTGAAAGATGTTGACGGTTTTCATCCAATGAACGTCGGCAATTTGGTTATAGGCAATCCTAAGCTTGTACCTTGCACGCCCGCCGGTTGCCTTGAAATGCTCGATTTGGCGGGAATTGAAATTGACGGCAAGCGCGCTGTGATTATCGGGCGCAGTAATATTGTTGGTAAACCGATGCTGCATTTGTTAATGGCGCGGCACGCTACGGTTACTGTCTGCCATTCTCATACAAAAAATCTTGCCGAAATTACGCGTGAGGCTGATATACTTGTGGCGGCAATGGGCAAACCCAAATTTGTAACTGCCGATATGATTAAACCTGGCGCAGTGGTCATTGACGTTGGCATAAATCGGATCGCGCCAAAAAAATTAGTTGGCGACGTAGATTTTGACGCAGCGGTTGAAATTGCTGGCGCAATTACGCCTGTACCTGGCGGTGTCGGGTTGCTAACAGTGGCAATGCTCATGAAAAACGTTGTCACGGCAACTAAATTACAAATCGGGGTATAAATAATGTTTCTAGTTTATGTATCCACAATTCTGGCGTTGATTCTCGTTTTGGGTTTAATCAGCGTCAATTTTTTATATACAGGAGACAAGCGACGGCTCTACCGAATTTTAACAGCGGTGGACTTGATAATCATTTTGGGGGTAATCGGCGGCTTTGTAATTCGGGCGCATTTGCCAAATAAGGCGGTTGATTTTCTCGGCAGTTTTGCGACGGTCTTTTTAATATCGCAGTTAGCCTGCGGCGGGATGGTAATTGTGGCGTTAATAATTCGGGCGCTGTACAGGAAATTTCACAAACCTACGAAGTTCAGTCCTGCGCGAAGGCGGGCGCTAAAGTGGGGATTGCTCTATCCGATAATGTCGCTGGCAATAACTTTGTACGGCAACCGCATTGAAAGATTTAACTTTGTTGATAGGTTCTTCGACATACCAATAAAAAATTTACCGCTCGAATTGGACGGCTTTAAAATCGCGCAGATTTCCGATATTCATTTGGGCGCATATTTTTCGCTGGAGCAACTTGAAAATTTATTAAAGCGCGTGGCTGAAGCTAAACCCGATCTGCTTGCGATAACCGGTGATATTTTTGACGATAATTCTATAAATGACAAGGCGATTCAGTTGGTAAACAGTTTTTGCGACAAATTCAAGCACGGTATTTATTACATTCACGGCAACCACGAGCATTTTCGCGGGATTCAGCATATCGAGGCGGAATTGGCTAAGACTAAAATTCATTGGCTGGTGAATCAATCGGCGAATGTCACTTCAAATTTTTATGTGCTCGGCGTTGATTATCCTTCCGGCGCGCCAATTATGAAGTCGGGCGGGCGTGACGATTTAGACGAATATTTTTACCGGCAAATGCGAGAATTTATTGAGCGGGCGCGGGCGAATGTTCCGGCTGATGCCACCATGATTTTGCTGGCTCATCACCCAGAATTTTTTGACGCGGCGGTTGAAAAAAAAATTCCGCTTACATTGATGGGTCATACGCACGGCGAGCAACTTGGAATTTTCGGCAAAGCGATTTTCAACGTTTTCAAATATTCGCGCGGTATGTTTGAGCAGGATGATTGTTATGGCTACGTCAGTGTTGGTTGCGGCAGTTGGTTTCCAATAAGAATTGGTTGCCCGCCCGAAATTGCTTATTTCACTTTAACAAATAAAATATGATATAACACAAATAATAATTACAATTCGCTGGCAAATCTCAATTTCAATCTTGACTCAAATAATATTTTCGCGCAGGACAAAACCGCAATTTCCTACAATCTTGATAAAGAAAAGTAAATTCTGCGCGACGTCCCAAAGATTAAAAATTTCTTAAGAAAGCACAAAAATTAAATCTTTTTAAGCCTCCTAACGATAATTACTGTAAGGGAGGCTTTTTTGCGCGCAAAAATTATGAAGGGTGGGTTCTCTTATGGCCACAGAGATTAATGGATTAATTTATAGTAGCGATGATTCTTTAAAGGCTAATGCTGTAACTGTTACGGCTAGTTATGGAAATACATTGCAAGCTTCAAATTATGGCTCAAACGTCGTGACAATTACAACTGCTTCAACGCGAAAAGCAGGAACTAATATAACCGGCAACGCTAAAAATAATGTCATAGTTGGCGGCGTAGGTGCTGATACATTGGGCGGCGGTGCGGGCAATGACACTTTAACCGGCGGCAAGGGCAATGACTTATTCGTCTACACCGCAGGCAACGACGTTATCACGGATTACGCAGTAGGCGACCAAATTAAAATTTCCTCCACTGCAACTTATTCAATCAGTAGCTCCGATGTTATCTTCAAGGTCGGATCAAATACAGTGAAAGTTAAAGGCGCTAAAAATACCGCCGTGACTGTCGCCGATTCTAAAAATAGCTTGACAACCTATCAAGCCGGCTTGGTTTATAACGGCGCGAGTTCAGTTAGCGCCACAAGTTTAACTGTTACGTCGTTTTATGGAAATAAATTAACTGATTCAAGTTATGGCTCAAATGTCGAAACAATCAATGCTTCGTCCCGTACTAAAGCAATTAATATTACCGGCAACAGTCAAGATAATTCAATTATTGGCTCAAGCGGCAATGATACACTCGGCGGCGGCAAGGGCAATGATACATTGACGGGCGGTAATGGCAAAGATGTATTTATCTATACCGCAGGTAATGACGTTATAACTGATTTTACAGCTGGGCAAGATACAATCCGAGCCACTGTCGGCGCAGTTGCGAGTTATTCAATCAGTGGATCGGATGCTGTTTTTCAAATTGGAAAAATCGGCTCAATCACTGTTAAAAATGGCAAATCTACTGCTATTACACTTATGGACTCCGGCAAAAAAGCTCTTACTTATCAAAATTCTATCATTTACAATAACGCCACTGTTGCTAAATCAACCGCAATAACCATTACCAGCGGCGCAACCAGTACTCTTGGCAGTTCAGATTATGGATCAAATGTTGTCAGTGTAGACGCTTCAGCTCGCACAACTGCCGTTGATTTTACAGGAAACAAGAAAGCCAATAAAATTATCGGCGGTAGTGGCAATGATACGCTGAATGGTGCGGCGGGCAATGATACGCTTACCGGCGGCGCAGGCGAAGATGTTTTTGTTTATTCCAATGGTGAAGGCAATGACGTTATCGCCGATTATGTCGCGGGAGAAGATGTTATAAAAATTTCCAGCGGCACTATCACCAGTTACTCTGTTAAATCTTCGGACTTGGTGCTCAAAGTTGGCAGTGGCTCTATAAAAGTTAAAGGCGCTAAGGCTGCCGCTGTCACAGTGATTGACGCCGACAGCAACGCTACCACTTATCAAGCCGGACTCATTTATGACGGCTCAAATACCACAAAAGCTGCTTCTGTTACTGTTACTTCAAATTACGGCAATACTTTATCTTCATACAGCGCTAATATCACTTCGATTAATGCTGCAGGTCATACCGCTGCCATGAAAATTGTTGGTAATTCCAAAGATAATTTTATTTCCGGCACTGAAAAAAATGATACTATTGACGGCGGGAGCGGCGCAGATACCATTGAAGGCGGCAAGGGCAATGACATTTTAACCGGTGGCGCTGGTAAAGATATATTCATTTATAACAGCGGCGACGGCAACGATACAATCACTGATTACACAATGGGTGACGATACGCTTAAAGTCATTGGCGCGTCAATCGGTACGTACACAGTTAGCGGCAATAACGCCATTATCAAAGTTGGTAGCAGCAACATTACGTTGAAAGATGTTGGCGAAAAAGAAATTGTCATTGCGGACGAAAATAACACTGCGCGAGTTTATCGTAATGGCTTAATTTATGGCGGTACAAGCGTAGCTCGCGCCAAGTCTTTAACTGTAACTTCTGCTTATACCGGCGATTTAGCTTCATATGGTGCTAATGTTGTTTCAATTGACGCTTCAGCTCGAACTTCGGCAATTGAGCTTGTTGGTAATGCTGGAAATAATTACATTGCCGGAGGCACTAAAGCTGATACAATCGAAGGCGGCGACGGTGACGATACTATTATTGGTAACAAAGGCAATGATACCTTAACCGGCGGCGAAGGCAATGACGTTTTCATTTATGCAAGCGGCGATGGCTCAGACGTTATCACCGATTTCACAAGCGGCGAGGATATTATTTCTTTAGCAGCTGATTATCCAGTTGTTTATTCAGTTAGCGGTTCGGACGCCATTTTGACGATTGGCAAGCAGAATGTGACATTGCAGGGTGTGGGTAATGCGCCTGTTACTATTGTTGCTAATGACATTGCAAGCGTTTGCTCTAATGGCGCGATTAAACTTGTCAATGACCCAAGCGTTGTAATTTTGCCGACAGATTTACTTTTCGATACAACAACCGATACGCTCAATGCTTCAGCCGTTACAATTACTTCAGATTATAGCTTGCCAAGTTTCAATGCCAGCAAATATACTTCACTTTCCGCCATTTACGCCGATGGACGCGACGCTATTTCAATTACCGGCAACGCTCTTGATAATCTGATTTATGGCGGCGCGGGTGACGGTTCACTTAATGGCGGCACTGGCGACGATACGCTGAAGGGCGCGAAAGGCAACTATACATTAACCGGCGGCAGTGGCAATGACGTTTTCATTTATGAGAGCAAAAGCGATTATCACGTAATAACCGATTACACAACGGGCGATGATATTGTTTCAATTAATTCTTCGATAACCAGCGGCGCAGTTAGCGGCAATGACGTTCTCTTTACAGTCGGCGACGGTATTTTGAAATTGAAAAATGCCAAAGATAAGCGCATTTCAATTCGCAGCGGAAATACTACAACCGAATATTTGAACGGTGAGATTTTTGAAGATTTGCCGGATATGTCGGGCTTGACAATCACATTGGCGGCGGGATTCAATAGTGACTTCGACCTTTCCGCGTATAATGCGATTTTAAATGAGCCAATTACTAATATTAATGCTTCCTTGACAACAAGCAGAAATACTTTGCGCGGCGACGAAAATAATAATTTTATCTGGCTTGGTACGGGCGGCAGCAGAGTTTATACCGGCGCAGGTGATGATTATGTTTACGCAGGCGACGGCGTTGATACCATTTGCATTTATTCCGATGAAGGCAATGACGCAGTTTATAATTACAAGACAGGCGACCTTTTGTATCTGGCAACCGACGCCGAACAGTTCAAAAATATTTCACTTAGCGAAAATGATATTATCATTAATATGCAGAGCGGCGAAACTTTAACGTTGAAAAACGCCCGCGAGCAGCGCGTTTACATTAATGATTATCAGGCTGAAGGTTCGACGACATATCAGAATACTTTTGGCAAGATAACAATGGTAGACTCCAAGGTAACTTTGGACAGCGATTATCGCGGCACTTTCGACCCCAACTTTTATTCCACAAAGATTGTCGACATTGACGCAAGCGGCGTCCGGAATGTTATTAGCGTTTATGGCACGAGTACCACAAATGTAATTTCAAGCGGTGATGTTGGAATTTCCATTTACGCGGGAGCAGGCAACGATACCATTTACAGCGGCAACGGCAATGATACAATTCAATACACTAGCGGCAATGACGTCATTTATAATTACAAGACTGGAGACTTTATTAATTTCGGTACGAACAGCACCAATTACCAATTTAAAAACGTGAGCTTTAGCGATAATGATATTATTTTGAATTTGGGCGGGAGCAACAAAATCACTTTGAAAGATGCCATTGAGCAAAAGATTCACATTCGCGGCAACAATCCAGATTACTTTGACATTGACAGTACTTTTGGCTTGGTTTCGTTCAGTGACACTACGGCGAGTTTGTCAGCAAATTATTCTGGTACATTTAATCCTTCACATTACACAAACAGCATCCTGGATATTGACGCTTCAGCAGTTATTGACGAAGTGCGCGTTTATGGCAATTCTCAAGCAAACGTTATGACTGGCGGCAGTTCATTCAGCTATTTCTATGCGGGTGCGGGCAATGATACCATTTACGGCGGAAGAAGCGGCTCTTACGTTGAAGCAGGCGCTGGCAATGATATTATCAGCCTTGGCGGCGGAACAAATAATATTCGTTATTATACCGGCGAAGGTAATGATATCATACATAATTTCGGTGAATCCGATCAGCTGTATTTGGATAGTGAAGAGGCGCAATTTAACGGCGTTTCATTAACCGATAATGATATTATTGTCAATATGGTTGATGGCAGTACAATTACGCTTATGGAAGCGCGCTATAAAAATATTCGCGTCAGTGACAAGCAAGAGGACGGACGCTATGCTTCCTACGCCGCGACTTTTGGCAATGTGGTTATAGACAATCGCGCAGTTATGTTAAATGCAAGTTACACCGGCGATTTTAACCTTGCTTATTATGACAGCAACCGCCCGACTGGAATTGACGCAACAAGTGTTACTTCGGCGATTAATATTATTGGTGACGATCGCGATAACGAAATTTACGCGGGCAAAGCTGGCGGCACGGTTAATGGCGGCAGCGGCAACGATACTATTTTCTGCGGAGCGGGCGTTGATTCGATTGAATATTATGCTGACGGTGGCAGTGACGTTATCCGCGACATTGGCGATAATGACCGGATTTACCTCAACAATTCTCAGACTTCCAGCGTTACAGTTGTTGATTCTGATATCATTATTACCAGTGTATCCGAGAAAACTGTGACGATAATTGACGGCGCAGATAAGACTTTCTACATTAATGATTCAGTTTGGTCTGATTACGCGCTGAATTATGCTGATACTGAAACAGAAGAAACTCTTGAAAGTTCGGCTGATATTATTGACGATTTCTGGTTTACTGACGATAATAATTTTATGAGCGCAAATAATCTTGACGCGATTATGGACGACGGCGCGGCTCTTACTGGCTTGAATTTCAATGACAAAGATATTTTCGCGCAGGACGAACCTCAAATTACTTACGTTTCCAATGATACTAAATAAAATTTCTCCTTCATGAAATTAATTGACCTCCGCCAATTGGTGGAGGTTTTTTTAATGGCACACTAATGACAAAACAAAACTTTTATTATAGAATTAAATGAAATGTCTATAACGATGTTGTAGTTTGTGTTATTTTTGAAGGGAGTTTTTATTATGGCTACTACCCCCCCCCCTCGTATTAATTTACTCTAATAGCAATTCTTTACAAGCCGACGCTGTTACTGTTACTTCAAGTTACAATGGTAAATTGAAGGCGAGCTCGTCGGTCGTTACAATCAATGCGTCTGCGCGAACCAAAGCCATTGACATTACCGGCAACACGAAAAATAATTCAATTGTCGGAGGCAGTGGCAACGATACGCTAAATGGCGGCGCAGGCGACGATACACTAACTGGCGGCGCCGGTAAAGATGTATTTGTCTACGCGAGCGGTGCAGGCAATGATGTTATCGCCGATTTCACAGCCGGACAGGATACTTTGAAGCTTTCGAGCGGCACAATTTCTGGTTACAGCTTCAGCGGCAACGATGCTATTTTGACGATTGGCAAGGGCACCGTCAAAATTCTTGGCGGCAAAAATAATGCTGTCACTGTTGTTGATTCAAAGAAAAAAACTTTCACGTATCAGAATGGTTTGATTCAAGATAACAGCGCGGTTGCAAAGGCTAAGGCGGTAACTGTCACGGCGGCCAATTCCGGAACAATCAAGGCTTCGGATTATGGCGCGGCTGTGGTTTCAATCGACGCGTCGAGCAGGACAGACGCTGTTAACATTACTGGCAACACTAAAAACAATAAAATTATCGGCTCGTCGGGCAATGACACAATTTCTGGAAACTCTGGCAAAAATACGCTGACCGGCGGCAAGGGTAATGATTTATTCATTTACAGCGGCGGCAATGACGTTATCACCGACTACACTTCGGGCGACGATACGATTCAAATTGCCAGCGGCGCTATTTCAAGTTATTCAGTGAGTGGCAAAGACGTTTCCATGAAAATCGGCAAGAACACGCTGAAAGTCACTGGCGGCAAAACTTCAACGCTTACAATTCTGGACGCTGAAAATAATGTTAACATTTATCAGAGCGGTTTGATTTACAATAACGAAATTGCAAGTGCTACGACGCTCAGCGTAACTTCGGCTTATGGGAATACGCTTTCTTCGTACGGCGCGAATGTTAAAACTATCGACGCTTCAACGAAAAATAAGGCAATTAAAATTACCGGCAACGCTAAAGATAATAGTATTGTTGGGTCAGCGAAAAATGATACGATTGATGGCGGCGCAGGCGCAGATACGCTTTACGGCGGCAAAGGTAATGACGTTTTAACTGGTGGCGCGGGCAATGACATTTTTATTTACACTGACGGCGACGGTAAAGACACAATAACGGATTACTCGGCAGGCGATTATAATATCAGTTATTCGTATTCGTCGGCGAAGGGCGGCACTTCCACTTTTAAAATTGGTAAGAGCGGAAGTATTGCTGTGAAGAATTCGGCAAACGCAGTTGTGACACTCATTGGCGCGAATGGCGAGGCAAGTATCGGCATTAAAAACAATTTTTTGGCGGTCAAGGATATTCCAGGATTTTCGCAAGGTTCGGGTACTAATGAAACGGTTTACGTTACAATGCCCGCTGAAACAGTTAATGTTACAATGCCCGCTGAGACGATCACAGTTTATAGCGGCGAAGGTGGAGGATCGGTTATCAGCGGAACTTCCGGCGCGGATATTCTTTATGGCACGGCTGGCAATGATACGATTTCAGGAGATAATGGCAAAGACACGATTGACGCTGGCAAGGGTGACGATATTATTATTGGTGACAAGGGAAATGATTTGCTCACGGGCGGTAAGGGCGATGACATTTTTTATTTCGGCGGCGCGGATGGCAACGATACCATTATGGATTATTCGGCTGGCGATATTATCAGCGTTGGCGGCGCGGTAACTTACTCAACCAAAAATTCTGACGCCATTTTAAAAATTGGCACCGGCAACGTCACTCTCCAAAACGCGGCTGGTATGGCAATTACAATTGTCGGGGCTGAAAAAATTGCAAGCATTTACAGCGGCAAAAATATCACGACCGAAACTTACATTGGCAAGGTGACAATCCCCAGCGACGCCATCCAATACAACGGACACAGCTACTACATTTTTGACAGCGGCACCACTTGGGACGAAGCCAAAGCTTATGCTGAGGAACTCGGCGGTCATTTGGTCGCTATCACCGACGCCAGCGAACAAAATGCTATTGAAAATCTGCTGGCGGCTCATTTCAACGCTAAGAACAGCTACTGGATGGGCGGTTACCGCGACGATAAACTCGGCTGGCAGTGGATTACCGGCGAAAATTGGGACTACACAAGTTGGGGCTATGGTCAGCCGGACGGCGATCTTAAGAATGACGTTCTTTGCGATGCTTTGATGATGTATTACAGCAGTGCAAATGGCTGGCACCTCGGCGATTGGAATGACTTTTTCAGAGACGGCGTAAACGGGCAGGATTTCTTCGGCGTTGAAAACTTCGGCTATATTGTTGAATGGGATACAATAATTTCCAGCGCGACCGGCACTGACACGGTTTACGTAACTTTACCGGCTGAAACAGTTAATGTTACAATGCCGGCTGAAACAATTAATGTTACAATGCCCGCTGAAACGGTTACTGTTGGTGGCAATGATGAAACAGTCTACGTTACAGTTCCGGCTGATACGGTTACAGTTTATAGCGGCGAAGGTGGCGGCTCGGTTATCAAAGGCACCTCCGGCGCGGATATTCTTTATGGCACGGCTGGCAATGATACGATTTCGCTCGGCGCGGGCAAAGATATTTATGTTTATAGCGGCGGCAATGATTATGACGTTATCACGGACTACAAGGAGGGCGCTGACAGAATTTCCCTGGACGGCGCTACTTTCAACGGCGGACTGGTTGTCGGCAATGACGTTCTGATGGCGGTTGGCGGCGGTATGCTCAAGCTGGTGAACGCTAAATATTCCAAAGTGACGCTTGTCAGCGGCGGTATTGAAACTGAATACGTCAACGCGGTTAAAAGCGGCACTGGCGCCGACGGTGTCACCGTTACGCTGGAGGCTGACAGGAAAGACGCTTTCAGTTTGAGCGCGTACAATTCCACAGTGGACAAAAAGGCTGGCAACATCGACGGATCGCTTGTCAAAAATTCCATTTCGATTTATGGCGACGACGAAAATAATATTATTCTGGCTGGCAAAGCTGGCAGTAGTATCTGGGCTGGCAAGGGCAATGACATTATCCACGGTGGCGCTGGTAATGATACGATTTATTATTGGAGCAACGGCGGCAACGATACAATTTATGACTATAAGAGCGGCGACCAAATCAGAATGCGGCGCGTTGACGAAGACGATACTACCACGTTTAAGAATTTCTCAGTTAGTGGTAACGATGTCATTATCAACTACACGAATGGTAGCACAATCACGCTCAAAGATGCAGGCGATCAACAAATTAACCTTCGTGAACTGGATTACAATACTTCTTGGTATAGTTACGATACCAGTTACTACAGCACGTTCGGCTACGTGACAATTTCCGGCGGCACCGCCACTCTCAACAAAAAATATGATGGTTATTTCCGACCGTCAATGTATTCAGAAAATCCCGCAACGGTTGACGCCTCGGCTGTTACAACCTTAATGACAATCTACGGCGACGACCGCGCCAATCTGATTAAAGCGTCGAAAGGTGGCAGTAGTATCTGGGCTGGCAAAGGAAATGATACCATTTATGGCGGCGCTGGTAATGATACGATTTTTTATTGGAGCAACGAAGGCAACAAGACGATTTACGACTACAAGACCGGCGACGGAATCAGAATGCGACGCGTTGACGAAGACGATACAACCACGTTTAAGAATTTCACCGTGACTGACAACGACGTAGTAATTAACTTCACGAATGGCAGCAAAATCACGCTGAAAGACGCGGGCGACCAGAGAATTTATTTGGGCGAATTCAATTATGATGCTTACTATGCGAGCACTTATTACAACAGCACTTTCGGCTACGTGACGATTTCCGGCGGTACTGCCACTCTCAACAAGAAATATCAGGGCAACTGCGCGACGAGCTACTATGCGAACGTCACAAACATTGACGCCTCGAACGTCACGGTCTCGACGAATCTTTACGGCGACGGCAAAGCAAATGTGATTCACGCAGGTAAAGCTGGAGGAAGTATTTCCGCTGGCGCAGGTAACGATACTGTTTATTTCGGCGACGGTAGAGATACGCTCATATTCTACAGTGGTGACGGCAACGACACGATTTACAATATCGGCAACAACGACGCAATTTCATTGAGCGGTTGCAGCGCGGAAAGCGTTTCTGTAAAAGGTTCTGACGTTATAATTACAACAGACGATAAAGAAACTATCACACTCAAAGAAGCTACCGGCAAGAGCATTTACATTTCAGGCAAAGGCACACAAACCTATAGTTCTGTGGCGAGCAGTGCTGATATCATTGACGATTTTTGGTTCACTGAGGATGATACGAACTTTGCTGTTGGCGGCGAAATTGATTCGATAATTGACAATTCAAATTCGCTGGCAAATCTCAATTTCAATCCTGTTGACTCGAATAATATTTTCGCGCAGGACGAACCTCAAATTACTTTCACAAATGACAAGTAAAATTTAATTCTCCCACAAAAAAATTAAACCCTCCACCGATTTGGTGAAGGGTCTTTTTTTATTCGTGCCACTCAAATTCCATATCGCCAATATGCACGGTCATACCTTCCTTGATGCCGCGCTCTTTGAGTTTC
>CAJOIA010000033.1:0-1015 GCA_905234505.1 uncultured Selenomonadaceae bacterium | reverse complement strand
CATCCGCCAAATATATTGGAAACGCCGCAAACCTTCAGCGTTATCAAAATTCGTCATTGCAACGATTTTTTCAAGATTTTTATTGCGCACGATAAAATCAGCCGCGTCATTTCGCTCAATGATAACTTCGTCGTCGTCTTTATCAACGTTGAAAACTTTAACTTCGTCCTGCGCGATAACCGGCTCAAATTCCGCGCCGTGTTCGTCAAGCCATTGCCCAATATATTTAATCAGCGCGTCAACGCCCGCACGAGTTACCGCCGATATTGCAAAAAATTTAATGCCTTCGTCCTGCGCGAGTTTCTCAAGTTCCGGCAAATGCTCTTGAGATTGCGGCAGGTCAATTTTATTCGCCACTAAAATTTGAGTGCGCGCCGCGATTTTCTCACTGTACCGCTTCAATTCAAAATTAATCTTGTGATAATCTTCAACCGGATTTCTGCCCTCAATCGCCGCCGCGTCAACTATGTGCAAAATTAATTTCGTCCGCTCAACGTGCCGCAAAAAATCATGCCCTAAACCAACGCCATCAGCCGCGCCTTCAATCAAACCTGGTATATCCGCCATTACAAAATTTTTTTCGTAGTCAAGCCGTACCACGCCCAAAACCGGTACAAGCGTCGTGAAATGATAATCGGCAATTTCCGGACGCGCCTCGCTTACCGAAGCAATTAAACTGGATTTGCCAACGCTCGGATAACCTACCAGCCCAACATCCGCCAGCAATTTTAATTCCAATAAAATATCGCGACTCTCGCCAGGCTCGCCAAATTCGGCAAAGGTCGGACTCCTGCGCGAAGAAGATTTAAATTTAGCATTGCCGCGCCCGCCACGACCGCCTTTAGCCACAATCGCAGTTTGCCCATTTTCAACCAAATCAGCAAGCAATTCGCCAGTCGCCGCATCTTTCGCAACAGTGCCAACAGGAACTTTGATAATACAATCTTCAGCGCCGCGCCCAAATTGACGCTTGACATCGCCCGCGCCGCCATTGCCCGCAATAAATTTGCGATTG
>CAJOIA010000032.1 GCA_905234505.1 uncultured Selenomonadaceae bacterium | reverse complement strand
CGACCACGGCACTGGAATTGTTATCGGCGAAACGGCGGAAATTGGCAAAAATGTTACACTGTATCAAGGCGTAACTTTGGGCGGCACTGGCAAGGAAAAAGGCAAGCGTCATCCCACAATCGGCAATAATGTCGTCGTGGCGACGGGCGCGAAAGTTCTTGGCTCTTTCAAAGTTGGCGACCACGCAAAAATTGGCGCGGGCTCAGTTGTCTTGAAGGAAGTCCCGCCCTATGCAACGGTTGTAGGCATTCCTGGCAAAGTTGTAGTTTTACACGGGCAGCGAGTTCATAATGAAGACGAATTCAAAAAAGCCTGGCTTGAACTTTGCAAACAGCAAGGATTGAATATTGACGACCCGAAAGTTAATGCGGAAATTTGCGATGAGATTGACGTTGACCTTTGCCACGATAATTTGCCAGACCCCGAACGTGAAATGATTGAAGTTGCGCTAAGACAAATTCAGCGGCTCGAACAGCGCATTCACGATTTAGAAAAGGAATTAGCGACAATTCGCGCAGACGTTAAGCCAAAAGTTAATTTGAAAAAGGCAGGTAAATAATTTTTATGAGCAGAAAATTTATATTGGATATTCACACGCACACGATAGCCAGCGGGCACGCGTATGGTACGATTCGCGAAATGGCGCAGGCGGCGGCTGAAGTTGGAATTAAACTTTTGGGCTTTGCCGAACATGCGCCTGGCATTCCTGGCTCGATTGACCCATTTTACTATAAAAATTTGATGGTGATTCCGCGAAAAATTTACGGCGTCGAAATTCTTCACGGTTGCGAGATTAATGTTTTAAATAATGGCGCGCTTTCGCTTGACCAAGAATATATTGACAAGTTGGATTATGGAATTGCGGGCGTTCACCAGCAATGTTACAAAAATGTTGGGCGCGAGCAAAATACCGACAATGTTTTATCTTGTATGCAGAATGACAAAATCTTTTTTGTGTCGCACCCCGACGACGATAGAAACCCGCTGGATTATGAGCGGCTTGTGCAAGGCGCGAAAGATTATCACGTGGCGCTGGAAGTCAATAACAGTTCGCTCGTCAAAAAAGATAAGCGCTTGAATTGCTATGAAAATTATACCACAATGCTGAAGCTCTGCGAAAAATTGAGCGTGCCAATTATTGTCAGCTCCGACGCGCACGATCCTTCGGGCGTTGGTGAATTTACTCTCGCTGAAAAATTACTTACCGATTTGAATTTTAATGAAGATTTGATTTTGAATATCAGCGTTGACCGGCTGAAAAATTTTATTGGAGTGTGAAAAATGATTCAGGTTTATAATACAATGAGCCGGAGCAAAGAAGTTTTTAAGCCATTGAAAGAAGGCGAAGTTAGCATTTATTGCTGCGGCGTGACGCCCTACAATGCGCCTCATATTGGCAATGCGCGCCCATTTGTTACGTGGGACGTTATCCGGCGATTTTTTAAAAAATTAGGTTACAAGGTTCGATACATTCAAAATTTCACTGATATTGATGACAAAATTATAAATGCGGCAAATGCTGAAGGCGTGACGTGGCAAGAAATTTCGCAACGTTACATAAATGTTTATTTTAAATCTATGGACGCGTTGAATATTCGCCGAGCCGATATTTACCCGAAAGTTTCTGAGACAATTCCCGATATTATTTCAATGATTCAAACGCTGATTGACAAAGGCTTTGCTTACAAATTGGAAAGCGGCGATGTTTTTTATAGCGTTGAGGCTGATAAAAGTTACGGCAAATTGAGCAAGCGTAATTTGGAAGAAATGCAAGCAGGCGCTCGCGTTGAAGTTAACGACAAAAAACGCAATCCGATGGATTTTGCGCTGTGGAAGGCGGCTAAACCGAATGAACCTGCGTGGGATAGTCCATTTGGCGCGGGGCGTCCTGGATGGCATATTGAATGCTCGACAATGAGTTTGAAATATCTCGGTGAGAAATTCGACTTTCACGGCGGCGGCGCTGATTTGATTTTTCCGCACCACGAAAATGAAGTTGCACAGTCTCAAGCTGCGATTGGCGATGAACATTCTTTCGCGCAGTACTGGATTCACAATGGTTTTATCACGATTGACAATTCCAAAATGAGCAAATCTGCCGGAAATTTTTTTACTGTCGAAGATATTTTGAAAAAGTATCCTGGCGAAGTTGTGCGATTTTTCCTGTTGCAGACGCATTATCGCAGTCCGCTTGATTTTAGCGAAGAACGAATTCAGGAAGCGCAAGTTGCCTACAATCGGCTGAAAAATTCGTACGACAACCTTAATGATTTGGCGAAAAAAATTGAGTGTGGCACATTTATTCACAGCGGCGATAAAACCTCAATGGTTATGGTATCGAATGCGTGTGGGCTTGCTGAATTGGCTGAAAGGCTGATGGCAGCATTCGACGACGCTATGAGCGATGATTTTAACACGGCGTTGGCGATTAGTTATATGTTCGAGCTTTCGCGCGATGTCAATAGCTATTACAGTGATTATATCAGCGGGAAAATTCAGCCGCGCGGCGCTGATGCTTTTGTAATTATGCGAGTGCGAGAAATTTTTATGATGATGGCGGAGGTTATCGGCATTTTCGAAAATATTGTTGAGGCGAATGCAAGTTCTGATTTGGTTGATAAGCTTATGGAAATTATTATTTCGATCCGCCAAGATTCGCGCAGTGCAAAAAATTGGGCGGTAGCTGATAAAATTCGTGACGATTTGAAAGCGGCTGGAATTATTTTAGAAGATACGCCGCAAGGTGTGAAATGGAAGCAAGCGTAGACATTCGGGAATTATCGCCGTTGGTTTTGGCTTATATCGGCGATGCTTATTTTCATTTGTATGTTAGGACGCGGCTTTTGCAAATCACTCACAAAGTCGACAAGCTTAACAGTTTGAGCGCGGAAATTGTATCGGCGGTCGCGCAGGCGGAAGCTTATAAAAAAATTGAGCCTCATTTGACAGACGACGAGCGCGCCATTTTCAAACGAGGCAGAAATGCTAAAAGTCATGCGCCGAGAGTTGCGACAGTTGCAGAATATCATGCAAGTACTGGCTTTGAGGCTTTGCTTGGCGAATTATTTTTAACAAATAAAATTTCAAGGCTTGACGAAATTTGCGAATTAGCTTTGACGAAAGAAGGGATTTTTTGAATGAAAAAACTTATTAATGCGGCGGTTTTAATTGCAAGCGTTACGATTTGCGGTAATGTTTCAGCCAGACCGACCAGCGATTGGGAATTTCAATTTGATTATTTGCATCAAGATCACGCTAGTAAGCGCCGCAGTGTTGACAATTACAACGTTAGTTTTTTCCAAAAAATTCATGATAGAAGAGCGCTTGAAGTTTATCGCGGATTGACTTTCACGCGCGCGCTTGGGGATATTAATCCGCCCAGATATGGCGGCGAGCGTTTTGACAGTGAAGGCGTTGGATTTGGTCCGGCTATGATGTTTCGCTGGGATCAAAGCATTTTTGGCAAATTTCATGCTGCTTGGGATTTTTCAGGTAGTCTTATGTTTTATAACAAAGCTCACCCCGCTAAGGGGCGCGCTTATGGTTTTTTGTGGCGCACAGGACCGCGCTTGTCTTGGAATTTCACAGATGACGACGCCATTAGTCTTGGTTATTATATCAGCCACTTTTCCAACGGTATGAAAACTCACAATCCTGGTTATAATACAATGGGTTTTTCGCTTGGCGTTAAACATAAATTTTAGGAGCAGATTATGACTGGTGAAGATTTTGTAATTGGAAGAAACGCTGTAACTGAAACTTTGAAGGCGGGACGGAGCGTTAATAAAATTTTCGTGGCGAAAGGCAGCAATGACGCTTCAATTAAAAAAATCCTAGCGCTGGCGAATGAGGCTAAGATTGTTGTTGAATTTGTCGATAAATCCAAGTTAGATAAAATTTCGGCTGGCGCGCGTCATCAAGGAATTATCGCGCAGGTTGCCGCTATTAATTATTTTTCTGTGGAAGAAATTTTACAATTCGCCGCAGAGAAAAATGAGTCGCCATTTATAATTTTGCTGGACGAATTAGAAGACCCGCACAATTTCGGCGCAATTTTAAGAACGGCTGACGCTGTTGGAGTTCACGGCGTTATTATTCCAAAACGTCGCGCAGTGCAATTAAATTCGACTGTGGCAAAAACTTCAGCTGGAGCTGTTGAATACGTCAAGGTTGCGCAAGTTACTAACATTGCTCAAACTTTAAAAATTCTGCGCGAGGAAGGTTTAAAAATTGTTGGCGGAGATATGAGTGGCACGGAAAATTTTTTTGAGGCAGATTTGACCGGCGGACTCGTATTAATTATCGGCAATGAAGGTAAAGGTATGAGGCGCTTGACTCGCGAAAATTGCGATTTGCTCATTAAAATTCCAATGGTCGGCAAAATTAATTCGCTGAATGCTTCGGTTGCTGGTGCGGTTCTAATGTACGAAGTTTTTAAACAACGCAATAAAATAGGGGTTAGGGTTTAGGGGCTAGGGATTAGAACTATTCCCTATTCCCTTTCCACTAGCCCCTTAATCAAACTAGGTCGGCAACTGTGGCATTTGCGGCTTTAATTAAATCTTGCGGAGAAAGTATTAACTGCATTCCACGCATACCGGCACTAATCGATATTTTTTCGTGATTCAGCGCGTGACTGTCAATATAAACCGGATAATCTTTTTTCGCGCCAAGTGGTGAACAACCGCCGCGTACATAACCTGTCAACGGCAAAAGTTCTTTCAAAGCAATCATTTCGACAGATTTATTACCGCTAGCCTTCGCTAAATGCTTTAAATTAATTTCGTCGTTGCCATTTATCACAGCCATTAAAATTCCGGTTTTGTCGCCGCGCGTCACCAATGTTTTAAAAATTGTAGAAATATCTAAGCCCGCTGTTTCAGCCACGTGCACCGCCGATAAATCGTTTTCGTCAACTTCGTAAGTTTTAATTTCGTAGGCGATACCGAGTTTATCCAAAATGCGGGCGGCGTTAGTTTTTTTTATCTTGCTCATTTTTGAATCACAGTTTCCAACGCAATTTTTACCATATCATTAAAGTCTGTTTCGCGTTCTTCAGCGGTGGTATATTCTTTTTTGACAACGTGATCGCTTACCGTGAAAATCGCCAACGCTTGAACATTCGCAGCGGCGGCTAACAAATACAGCGCGGCTGACTCCATTTCAACGGCTAAAATTCCATGCTGAATCATTTTCTCATTGAGCGTTAAACCGCCCGAACTGTACGCGCCATTTTCCGCGCCATAATCATTATAAAATCTGTCAGTGCAAATGACGTTCCCAACTTTCACGGGGACGTTTAATTTTTTTGCATTGTCAACGGCTTTGCTCAAAAGTTCAAAATCAGCTATCAGCGAAAAATTAATTGCACCTCCGAAAGTTTTTTCTACGATGCTTGAATCGGTTGACGCGCCCTGTGCAATTAAAACTTCGCGCAGATTTAAATCTTGGTGCATACCGCCGCAAGTTCCAATGCGTATCAATTTTTTGGCGCCATAAACGTGAATCAATTCATGGACGTAAATTGAAAATGACGGAATGCCCATGCCGGTCGCTTGAATTGACACGGGAACATTTTTATATTTGCCGGTGAAGCCGTAAATATTGCGAATTTCATTGTACTGTTTAACGTCGTCAAGAAAATTTTTGGCGATAACTTTTGCACGGACGGGGTCACCTGGCAATAATACGCGCTCGGCAATATCGCCGATTTCTGCCGAATTGTGCGGTGTTGACATTTTAACACTCTCCTTAATAAATAATTTTTAAAAATCCTCGCTGTCAATAATTTTAGAATAAATATAGCCTTCGCGCACGCCCGAATCGCTGTAAATAATTTGATGACTGCCAAATCTTTTTGCCAAAACGTCGGCAATTACCAAACCAGGCATAAATGTATGCATACGCTCTGGAACTGTGCGCATTAACACAACTTTATCCGGAATAAGCAATTCATGATCGCGTTGAAATCTTTTTAAAATATCGCGCAGGCGTTTAACTTCCATTCGCATATTTCGGCGCGGCATTCCATACATAGCGTTATAAAGAGACATAGCGCCCTTGAAAGTGCCGCCGATACCGCAAATCTGCGCGTGCGACACGTAACGAAATTCTTCAATGGCGCTAATCGTGGCTTCGGCTTCGGCGTACATTTCATCACATTCAGACGCACTCGGTAAAATATGAAAGCCGGTGTAACGCGTATGAAAACTGAGCGAGCCAATCGGTAGGCTGACTTTAACTTTAATCTCGCGGTTTTGGAAGTAAACAATTTCAGTCGAACCGCCGCCAATATCAATCAGTAATCCGGTATCGTCAACCAAATCATGAGTCGCGCCGATAAAATCAAAAGTTGCCTCGTCGTCGCCGCTCATAAGGCTAATATTCGTTCGTGTGCGGTAAGAAATTTCCTTAACTGCGTCGCTGCCATTTATCGAATTGCGAAGCGCGGCGGTGGTGAATGCCGTCACGCGATTTATTCCAAGTTCGTCCAAAAAATTCCTGTACTCATTGATAATCTCAACAACTTTATCAATCCCCTGCCGCTGCATAAAATTATCCTTGACGTATGACGCCAGCCCGACGGAATGTTTTCTTTTCATAAGCATTTCAACGCGGTCGCCTTCAATTTCGTAAATCGCCATTCGGATTGTATTTGAGCCAACGTCAATCATCGCGTAAAGCATTTTTCCACCGCCTCAGATTTTATCTGTTATTAAGTTCCGCTGAATGCCTCTTTTCAAAAAAATCATTGAGCGTCATTAAAATTTGCTCGCGGTTCAAAGTTTTCAGCAGGTAACCGTCCGGCTTGAGCTCCAAAACTTTCATAATGCTCTCGCGGTCGCTCTTGCCCGTCAAAAACATCACCGGCACTTGACCAACTTTCGTTTCGCTACGAATCATTTCCAAAACTTGAGGACCTGAAGTAACCGGCATTTCATAATCCAGCAAAATTAAATTTGGCTTATTATCGGCAAGGTACATCAAAGCCTGTGTGCCGCTCGTTACAATCGTCACGCGGTAATATTTTTCAAGCCAGCCCTTCATCATTTTCAAAAAAGTTGTATCGTCGTCAACCAATAAAATATTCTTCCGCATTTCGCGTTTATCGACTGAATGAGCGAACTTATCAACTTTTTCAGTCAGCTTTTTTAAATCGACAGGGCGCTCAAAAGTTGCGGCAATCGTCGTTTCAATTACGGCATTTCTAACAATTTCTAATTCGTCCGCATTGCCAATCAGTATCAAGATTTTTTCTTCTTCAAAGCAAAGGTCTTTCAGATACGCCAGAAACTTGGGAATATCCTCAATAAATTTGCCAAGATAAAAAACAAACAAATTGCCAATATCTTTTTGCTCTGCAAGTTCCTCAATCGTCGGGTCAATTCGTACTACTGCATAACCCGCCTTTTCAAGATTTTTTTGTATGGAATTTCCCATAAATGAAAAACCTTGACTAATAAACAAAATCTTTGTCGTCATACACATCATCCTAACTTTAAAAATTGTACCTTAAAGATAACTAATCGGATTAACGCGCTGCCCATTAACATGAACTTCATAATGAACATGCGGTCCCGTACTGAAACCTGTGCTGCCCATATAGGCGATAAGCTGCCCGCGCCGCACATATTGACCGGCAGAAACTACAACTTGCGAGGCGTGACCATAGCGCGTCATAATTCCGTTGCCGTGATTAATATCAACCATATTGCCGTAGCCGCCGCTATTCCAGCCCGCATATTCAACAACGCCATCAGCCGTCGCAACAATCGGCGTCCCCATATCGTTGGCAATGTCAATACCAGGATGAAAATCCGTGCCACCCCAGCGTAAACCATACGGCGAAGATACCACGCCATTTGTCGGCCAAATCGAAGGCATATTCGGATTAGCTGAAGGCACGCCGCTAAATTGACTAACGTCAAAAGTCATTGTGCCGCCGTCAATTATGATCATTTCCGGATTAAACTCAGGCACAGCTGCCATATAAGCATATTGCTCGCGTTGCATTTTCAATTCGTCTTGAAATTCATTTAAGCTATCCATACGCACGAACAGGCGCTTTTCAATATTGGTAAGTTCTTCAGAGACTTCTTCAACTTTCAATGCATTAATTGGACCGCCTTGCCCAAAATTTTCTGGCGGTACCCATTCAGATTTAATTGGTTCGGGAGGTATCCATGCAGATTTGGGCGCTTGTGGCGTTTCAACAACAGGTACAGGATTTTCAATCGGTGCAGGCGGCACCCACGCTGAAACGGGCGCTTGTGGCGTTTCAACAACCGGTACAGGATTTTCTATAGGCTCGGGCGGAATCCACGCATTTTGGGGCGCTGGTGACGTTTCAGGGGTATTTTCAATCGGCTCATCTTCCGGAACTTCATCTGGCTTTGCAGGTTTACCGAGTCCGGCTTGAATACGCAATTCTTCTTCCTGCTGCGCGAGATTTTGCAAAGTTTCACTTAGTGTAGCCGCTTTTTTTGAAATGCTCAAAAGTTGTTCCTGTTGCATTTCGCCAGCACGCCGCGCCTCTTGCACCGCTTCAATATTTTGCTGATAATGCAAATAGCTAAAAAGTGAATATGCACAAGCACCAATAAAAATAAAGACGCCGATAATCAGCGACATAATTCCAAAATTAAAAGTAAACGAAGACAACCGAATTTCACGACTCTTACCGCCGCCGTCAATAGTGATAATATAATCTTTTTTTTCTGGGTCGGGTAGTAAATTTTTTTCGTCCAATTAAAAAAGCCTCCTGCTTTTAATCGTCAACAAACGAATCATCTTTCCTATCTTCAGGAGGAATTGCTGCTTCTTTAATGGCTTGAAGTTCCTCTTTGGTAAGTTTATATTTCGGAGATTCGCCCTTGACAAGCGGCTTAACATAACTGCGGGTAAATTCGCGCCCATTAAGCGAAGAAATTATAACACCGGAATTTTCCTCGTCAAGCAAGGCAATGCTGTAGCTCAAATCGGCGGTATCGTCGTGAAAAGCATTGTAGCGAATCACGGCAACGCGCGTAATTGAACGTTTCAAAATATCATTTAACCGACTGAAGTCCGCGCTAACTTTGTGGCTTTCTTCTAAGGCGGCGTTAATATTTTTTGCGTGCTCAAGCAGAATTTGCGGAATATCGACATTATCAGCGCCCTCTGTCATTTTTAGGTATCTTTTTTTCATTCGCGTTAAATCCAAATTTAATTTTACTACTAACCCAAGCATTATCGAAAAAATAATTCCAAAGACAACAAATATATAACTCAAATTATTTGATAAAGTGACGTTAAGGTCGTCCATTTAGTTTAGAACTCCTTCGGTTGAAAATTTTCTTAGTGCTGAAATTTTAGCTTCGCGTTCAGCATCATTGCTATTCCTCACACCGTCCGTCACATTTGAACTTGCAGCGGCATTTGTGAAGGCTCTTTCCATGTTCATTAAAATTTTTAAAAATTCGCCTTCGTCCGTGAAAGTGATTTGTATTTGGTGAAAATCGCCGTCCTCAACAATTCTAATTGGCGCGCCGATTAATCCGCTCAATTTGCGTTCAGCGTCTCGAAATCTGGCAGCGTATGGCGATTCTGCTGGGCGCGGTGCTGTCCTTTTCGACGGCATTATTGCATACGCTCGCGCAGGTTTTACCGCCGGTTTATCGTCCGGTATCAATCCAGAATTTTTTAGTTCTTTGATAAACGCTTCGACTTTGCGCACGGACAAATCTTCGCTTATTACCATTTCCGCTACGTTAATTTGCATTTCTTCATCTTCAATCGCCAAAAGCGGACGCGCTTGTCCCATTGAAATTTTGCCCTTCGAGACCCAATCTCTAACCTTCGGCGCAAGTTTTAATAGGCGCAATAAATTTGTAATATGCGAGCGGCTACGCCCAATTTTTGTCGCGAGTGTTTCCTGCGTGTAGCCAAATTCTTTAATCAAGCTGTCATAAGCCTGCGCCTCTTCCAATACGCTCAAATCTTCGCGCTGCAGGTTTTCAATCAGCGAAATTTCCCGCATTTGCGCGTCGGTATATTCGCGAACGATAGCCGGAATTGTCTCTAAGCCGATACTCCGCGACGCATTAACACGCCTTTCGCCAGCGATAATTTCGTATTCGCGCTCATTAATTCGCCTTACAAGAATTGGCTGAAGGACGCCGTAAGATCTGATGGATTCGGCAAGGTCTTTCATAGCTTCGGGCTCAAAATTTCTGCGCGATTGATGGCGATTGGGGCGAATGTTACTAATAGGAATTTCTTCAACGACGTCTTTGCTTTGGTTGTTAATGAAAGACAGCGCCTGGTTGCCCAAAAGTGCTCCGAGCCCACGTCCTAATGATCCGCGTCTATTTGCCACGCTCAATAACCTCCTTTGCCAAATTCACGTACGCCTTAGCACTGCGCGAATTTTTATCATAAAAAATGATTGGCGTGCCGAAACTGGCAGCTTCAGAAAGTTTCACCTGGCGCGGAATAATCGTATCATAAACCAGATAACCAAGACTCGTGCGCACATCCTCAATAACTTGCTTATTGTGTTTTGTCCTGCCGTCGTACATTGTCATAACAACGCCTTCAACGAAAAGCAGCGGATTAATACTGCTGCGGACAATTTCAAAGGTATCTAAAAATTGCTTGAGACCTTCAAGCGAATAAAATTCACATTGCATAGGAATAATCACGGCGTCAGCGGCGGCAAGAGAGTTTACAGTCAGCAATCCTAAAGACGGCGGGCAATCAATGACAATATAATCAAAATCGCTACGAATTTTATCAAGAGCCGATCTCAACTTAGTTTCGCGGGCAATCATCGGCACAAGTTCAATTTCCGCGCCCGCCAAATGAATATCAGCAGGCAAAACCGTTACACCGCAATTTGTCATTTGAAAAGTATATCGCGGATGAAGTCCATTAATCAGCACGTCATAAATATTTTGATTGACAGTTGAGCCGCTAATGCCAAAGCCACTGGTTGCGTTGCCTTGAGGATCGCAATCCACAATTAAAACGCGCTGCTTAAGTTGAGCCAGCGCCGCACTCAAATTTATTGACGTGGTCGTCTTTCCGACGCCGCCTTTTTGGTTAGCTATTGCAATCACCTTAGCCACGCTTTATTAACCTTCTTTCTAAATTTGTGTATAATATTTTCGCCGCAAATTTTGAGTATCCTGCAAACATTTTAATTCGTCCTCTGCGCAAGCCTATAGCTTAACGTACTCAAGCCGAATGTCAAATCTTCCTCAACCAGCGAAATGTCCATTGGCACTTCCAATTTAACCGGAGCGAAATTCCAAATGCCCTTGATACCGGCGTCAATTAATTTATTCGCCACAAGCTGAGCCGAGTCAGCGGGCGTAGTGATAACGCCAATATCAATCAATTTTCGCGGCGCAATGCTTGTAATTTTGTCGAAGTTGTAAACTCGCATATTATTAATTTCCTTGCCGACATTTTTGGGATTAATATCAAAAAGCGCGGCAATTTTAAAACCCAGCTCAGTGAAATTTTCATAACTTGCAAGCGCCACACCCAAATCATTGACGCCGATAATTGCCAGCCGCCACCGGTGCTGCAAACCTAAAATTTTTTCAATATGCGCCGCGAGTTCGTCGATTTGATACCCAAGACCTTTCAGACCGAATTGACCAAAAAAAACTAAATCCTTGCGAATTTGTTCCGGCGTCATGTCTAAAAGCGCTCCAAGTTCATTTGAGGAAATTATATTTTTGCCGCTCTGCGCGACTTGTTTTAAAGTACGATAATAAAGCGGCAGGCGGTTAATCGTTGCCTGCGGAATTATTTGTTGCATGTTCAATCCTCCATTAAAATTATCGCCGCGCATAATGCGCCAAGTTGCCACATTAATATCGAACTCGGCACATTGAAAAGCAAATCGTCGCTCATCCCATTTACCGACATCGATAAAAACGCTAAACCTATTCCAAATTTCACGCCGGATATGAATTTCTTAGCGCGAAACTTTTTTAATTCCTTAGGATCAAATATTAATTCTTCATCGTCCTCGTCATAATTTTCACCGGCAAATCTTTGAATATCCATTTTGTCATCGTCATCAGATTTTTTATCAGACTTCTTGCCGGATTTTTTATCCCACTTCATTTCTTCGTGGTGAACAAGATCCTGCTCGCGTTTAGATTTTTTCTTGGGCGCCTCGTTTTGCTCTTCAGAATTAGCTGAGAACCATTCAACAACTTTTTCTGACCAATCTGCCATTCGCGCAGTCCAAGCAGTTTTTGTCCTAGTTACTTCCTGCAAAAATTTACTTTCCATAAAAAGCTTAGAAACTTCCTCAGTGAATTTGGATTTAGCCGCGATGTTTTTAATTTTTTTATAGCGCGCATTTGAATTTAAAGACAGCGCAGTAAACATTGTGCCGAAAAAATACCAGAAATAAGCCAACGCGCCCGCAATTCCAATTTCCGCCGCAACATTCAAATACAAATTATGAGCGTGACGAACAATAACGCTCGGGTCAGCCAAATAATAATTGTACTGCGGATAAATGAACTTGAAAGCGCCGTAGCCAATGCCGATAAATGGATGGTCGGCTATCATTGCGATTGTACTAACCCAAATGCCAACGCGCAGCCCTTCATTGGAATTTGTCGTTACCGTGAACAAGGCTAAGAGTCTGTCAATGAAAGTTGGATCTTTGTAAATGACAATTCCGGTCACTGCCGCAAACAATATCAGCGCCCGCCAATCCTGGAAAATTCCATAGACTAAAAAAACTGCCGCTATTGCCAAAAATGCGCCGCGTGAATACGTCATTGCCAGGCACATCGCCATTATCAAAATTGCCGCCGCAATTAACATTTTGCGTTTGTTGTCGTCAATCTTCGCCAAAATTCCCAGCGCAAGGCAAATCATCACGTTTAAAAATCCCGCCAGTACATTTGGAGCTTCCATTGTCGAAAAAATATATTTTCGTAGTTCCGGGTAAGCTTCGCCGTCAGCCCATTTCATTTCAGCTACATCTATTCCGAAAACATATTGAAAAAATCCTACCAGCACAACAACTAGCGCCGACGCGGCAAAGGCGTTTATCAGCAATGCAACTTGTTCCGGCTTGCGAATATTTTGACCGACTAATAAATATGTCAAGCTGAAAATTCCTATTGCCCAACAGTACTCATAGAGCAGCGACCAGCTTGACGCGGGCGACATAAGCACAGAAACTGCTCCGAGAAAAACGAAAATTGCTATTGGCAAATCGAACGGCAAGCTGCGCATTTTGAAATTTTTATCTACATACGAGCGCAAAAACCACGCGCCCAAACCTACGACTATTGCCGCTTCTGCCACTGTTGGAAATATCGGCAGAAAAAAAGCCTCTGCCAATATCGCGCGTATCGTCCAATCTTCCAGATTTTTTATTCGATATTGCTGCGTCAATATGCTAATTCGACTCATTTTTTATCACCGCTCATTATCGTTTCAAGTTGCTTAGCAAAATTACTCGGCGAAAATTTTTCACCTGCCTCGCGCAGATTTTTTTTGTAAATGTCAATGTTCGTGTCGAAGTTATTAATAAAATTTTTCAGCACGCGCGCCAAATCGTTAATGTCGCCGCTCTCGAAAGTCTCACCAATCCGGTACTTTTCAAAAACCTCAGGATTCATATTATTCCCTGCGATAATCGGCTTGCCAAAACCAATAGCAGTGAAAAGCATTGCGCTGGTATGGTAACGATAACGCGGCGCGGAATACGGCATTAAAAGCGCGTCAACTTTCATAATCGCCCGTTGCCAATCTGCGCCGATTAAACCCCTGTGCATAAATGTCAGGCTGTCAAAATTTTTGTACTGCGCGATAATATTTTCAAAATCAGCGGCATCTTCGTCGTGCATTGTTGAACCTTGAACAATAAGGTTAACTTTGCGATTATAACTACCATTGACGAAAACATTCAGCAAATCGCGCAGTTTTTTTTCACGGCGATATTGCCCGAAAAATCCTACAGTCAAAATATCATTGCGCGACGGATTTTTTTCAGCGTCAGACAAATCGCGCGGAAGATAAGTCGGCGGTGCAACTGCAGTAATATTTTTCGGCTTTTCGGCAAACATACTTTCGGTTAGCGTCATTGCAATTACTTTCAAATTTTCGTACGGCAGAATTTTTTTAGATTCGTTAATAACCTTCGGCGCTTCGTCGGGCGTTATTCCATGCAAAATAAAAATCATCGGCACAGAAATTTTTTTTAAATCGTTGTGAGTGACTGCGCGAATATAGCGGTAAGTGGCGCTTGGAATAATCAATGCGTCGAATTGCTTTTGCAGATAAAAAAGCTGGCTATACCAACGTTGACGATTAATCTCGCGTTTAGCCGCCGCATAAATTTTTTTAATGCCGCGCGTATTCGTGTAACTAACTGAATTGCCATTGAGTTTAACAACCGAAGTATGATAATCCAGCTGAAATTTAAAATTTTCCGGTACGTAAAAAATAACTTCGTGACCGAGCGCGCGAAATTCCTCAACCAAAATTCGGTTAAAATCGACTTCGTGCCCGCCAGCCGTCATAACATTTTCAAAAATCGCAATTCGCATTTTACGCACCTCGCTTGAAGGTCTGAATTTTTTCAGCAACCGCTGCGTCAATTTCATCAAGCAATTTAAATCGCCGCCGATAAACCGCGCGCTTATGAGTTGGCATTTCGTCAAAAGTTTTTCGCGCCTCAATTAATGGCAGAGTGAAAAATCTATCGTCGCCGGTTTCAGTTCCGCCGCATTCCAGCCAAAAATCGCTGAAGGAAGTTTTCAATTTCCTGTCGCTGCGAATGTGATTGTTTGCATAATAACCCGCATTTGTAACGGCGAAAATTTTTTTCAAGTTAAGCGAGCGCGCCACAGCCTGAGCGGCGTACAAGATTAAATTTTTCGTGCGGTAAGCGTGACATTTTTTCGTCAAAATTTTAATCAGGTCGCGCGAATCTTCAATATTCGGACCTTGCATTGCGCCAATCCACATTGCAAAATCTTCGCCCTGAAATATCAAATTTTCCTGCGCGATCCAAAACATTATCTGATAAACCGGCGTATTATCCGAAAGCTCCAAAATCACCGACATTAAACCTTCCTTGCGTTGCCCGCCGCTAATGCAAAATGACAAACGCAATTCACCAAGATTTTCATCAATCGGCATTGTCCACAATAAAATTTTCTGCCCGCTATAAAGTTGAGTTAAAAATTCCCTGCTCATTGTCCGCGTTAAATAAATCATATGCTCTTCAAGCAATTTGATTCGGCTGTTGAACGTCGATTTATTGTAAAAAAATGCGCGAGTCACCTGCTCATAGACAAATGGAAAATTCGCCGCAATTTCGGACAAAGTTTCGCTCTGCGCGAAAAAATCTTCAAGTCGTTGCATTTTGCCCGAATGAAAATAACAGCGCGCCACGAATACAGCAAACCGCCGCGCCTCTTTTGGATTTTGCAGATTATAAATTTTTTTACCAAGTTCAACAAAATTGCTCATAAAAACCGCCTGTGAATCATTGTACTTAGCCACATTTTAATTGATTTGAGAATATCTGTAAATAAAATTTTTGCGCAGATTGAGCGAATCTGTTATAATCGGCGGAAAATAATTGGAGGGAAAATGTTTGAAAATGAATGGAGCGCAGGCGTTATTGGAGAGCCTGAAAAGTGAAGGCGTCGATTTGGTGTTTGGATATCCTGGCGGCGTGGTTTTGAAACTTTACGACGAAATTTATAAAATGAAATTCCCTAACATTTTAACTGGACACGAACAGGGCGCGGTACATGCGGCTGACGGCTACGCGCGGGCGACGGGAAAAGTCGGCGTGGTAATTGCGACTTCAGGACCTGGCGCTGCTAATTTGGTTACGGGCATTGCAACTGCGAATATGGATTCAGTGCCGCTGGTTTGCATTACAGGGCAAGTTGCCAGTCACGCTATCGGCAAGGATTCATTTCAAGAAGTCGATGTTTGCGGAATCACCGCGCCGATAACCAAGCACAATTATTTGGTGAAAGACGTTGAAGAATTGCCGCGCGTTGTCAAGGAAGCGTTTTATATCGCACGCACGGGCAGACCTGCGCCGGTTTGCATTGATATTGCGGCGAATGTCTTTAACACAGAAATTGATTATGAATATCCGACTGAAATAAATCTGCGCGGCTACACAGATAAAAATATTGGCGATGAAAATTCTATTGACGCGGTTGTCAAGGCTGTGGAAAATGCTCAGCGCCCGATGATTTTTATTGGCGGCGGCGTTGTAATTTCTGAAACAGCTAATGTT
>CAJOIA010000031.1 GCA_905234505.1 uncultured Selenomonadaceae bacterium | reverse complement strand
CCCAATTAAAACTCACCCGCATATCCACGAAGGCAACGCTCTTACCACAGATTGGTCAAAAATTATCGCGCCGCAAAATCTGAATTTCATTATCAGCAATCCGCCATTTTCTGGCAAAAGCACTATGACTGCCGAGCAAAAATCTGACGTGCAAAATACTTTCAAAGGCTGGAAAGGCATTGGCAGCCTTGATTATGTCGCCTGCTGGTTCAAAAAAGCCGCCGATTTTCTCAATGGCACGCAAATTCGTTGTGCTTTCGTTTCAACTAATTCTGTTTGTCAGGGTGAATCTATCGCCGCGCTTTGGAAAAAGATTTTCGCGCAGGGCGTGCATTTCGATTTTGCCTGGCGCACTTTCAAATGGAATAGCGAATCTGAATTGAAGGCGCAGGTTCACGTTGTCATTATCGGCTTTTCGCGCGTGGACGGCTTGCGGAAAATTATTTTTGACGGCAAAGAAATTATTCCCGCTGAAAATATTAACGCCTATCTTTTGAATGCGGCAAATGTTTTTGTCGAAAAACGCAGCGCCCCGATATGTAACGCGCCGCCAATGAGACAAGGCAACAGACCTGCTGACGGCGGTAATTTAATTATTAAGGCTGAGGATTATGAAGAATTTATTAGACGTGAGCCGCGCGCGAAGAAATATATTCGTCCTTATATTGGTTCTGAAGAATTTATTAACGGCAAAGAGCGTTATTGTCTTTGGCTTGTAGATTGTCCGCCCAATGAGCTTAGAAAAATGCCGCTGGTTTATGAGCGCGTTAAAGCGGTTAGAGATTTTCGTTTAAAAAGTGTAGCCGCAAGCACTCGCGCAGATGCCGAAAAGCCCGCACTGTTTCAAGCCATTATTCAGCCAACAACAGATTATTTGTTCGTTCCAAGTGTAAGTTCTGAGCGTCGAAAATATGTGCCGATTGGATTTATGAACAAAAATATTATTATCAGCAACCTCGCATTTGCTGTTCCAGATGCGACGATATATCATTTTGGCGTTTTGATAAGTTCAGTGCATATGGCTTGGTTAAAGACAGTGTGCGGGCGGCTGGAAATGCGCTACCGCTATTCAGCCACTATAGTTTATAATAATTTTGTTTGGTGCGAGCCAACGCCGGAGCAACGCGCGCGAATTGAAATGACTGCGCAAGGTATATTGGATGTGCTGAAGCGCTATCCTGATTCGACGCTGGCAGATTTATATGATCCGGTGGCGATGCCTGCGGATTTGCGGAAAGCTCACGAGCTTAATGACAAGGCGGTAATGGCAGCTTATGGTTTTCGCGCAGATTTTACTGAAGCAGAAATAATTTCAAAGTTATTTTCAATGTATGAGTCATTAACCCAGCTACCCCCCCCAGAAATTTAATCACAAATAATTTATTACCGATATCTACCACTGCGCGAGAAATTGTGTGTTTTGTCGAAAATGCGAAGTACTATTATTTTGGCGTGCTGACGAGTTCGGTACATATGATTTGGCTGAAAACGGTATGCGGGCGGCTGAAGTCGGATTTTCGGTATTCAGCAACGATAGTTTATAATAATTTTGTGTGGTGCGAATCCACTGCAAAAGAAAAAGCCGCCATAATTGCGACGGCTAAAAATATCTTGGAAGTGCGGGCGCGCTATCCAGGTTCGACGCTGGCAGATTTATATGATCCGGTGGCGATGCCCGCGGATTTGCGGAAAGCTCACGAGCTTAATGACAAAGCGGTAATGAAAGCTTATGGTTTTCGCGCAGATTTTACTGAGGCTGAAATTGTCGGCGAATTATTTAAAATGTATCAAGAGTTTGATAAAGAATAATTTCTGTATATCGGCATTTTCTTCTGTAATGTGCAAAGCTCTGATTTCGGTCGGGGCTTTTTTAAATGTTACAAAGTCTAATGTTATTGCAGAAATTAAACGATATGATATAATGCATTGGAAATTAAATTGAAAGGTCGTAGAAAATATGGGGAACGTTTTAGTTACATATTTTTCAGCAAGCGGCTCTACTCGCAAAGTTGCGAAAAAACTTTCAGAGGCAATTGGAGCGACGCTGTTTGAAATTAAACCGGTTCAAACGTACACCGGCAGAGATTTGAATTGGAACGATAAAAATTCGCGCAGTACCCTTGAAATGAATGATAAATCTAGTCGTCCTGCGATAGCTGAAAAAATCGACGCGAGCGGGTACGATACAATTTTCATTGGCTTTCCAATTTGGTGGTATACCGCTCCGCGAATTATTAATA
The DNA here is from genome assembly GCA_905234505.1 of uncultured Selenomonadaceae bacterium. GTDB lineage: Bacteria > Bacillota > Negativicutes > Selenomonadales > Selenomonadaceae > Quinella. The sequence continues at coordinate 14,057 of CAJOIA010000031.1, read as the reverse complement.
CATTTTTGGAAAGTGGAGATTTCAGCGGCAAGAAGATTATTCTGTTTGCAACGTCCGGCGGCAGTGGCTTGGGTAATACTGCAGCAGATTTGAAAGCAAGCGCCCCAAATGCCACGATTATTAGCGGCAAAATCTTTAGAGCTAACGCTAATGTTGAAGAGCTTAAGACTTGGGCTGAAAGCTATGAATAAAAAAATTAAATCAATCATAGGGGCGGCGCTGATAGCAAGTAATTTGCACTGCGCGACGGTTTTGGGCGCTCCTGAAGATATAAATCCCGAACAAATTATCACTCAAGATATAGGCACTGTTAAAATTGGCTACATAAAAGGTACCGGCTTTCTTATGGAAGATATTCCAGGTCACCAAATAGGCTATGGATACGAATATATGGAATTTCTGTCAAATTACGCGCAATGCAATTTTGAATACATTGAATTTGATGAATGGGACGATTTAGTTGCTGCGGCTGAACGCGGCGAAATTGACGCTGCGCCCGGCATGCCAGGTGATTATCGGCAACTTAAAAATATGAGACGCACTGATCACGTTATCGGGCGCTTTCCAATGGAATTGGTAATTTCGCACGAAGGCGTTAAACCTCACATGAAAATTGGCAATACCCCCGCGAATTACCAAGTTACCGGTCTTGAACACGTTGCTAAGGGCGAAGGTTTTACCTATGAAACGATTATGTATCCGACGCTCGGTCAAGTGTTAGAGGCTTTTAGAAATGGCGAGGTTGACGGTTATGTTGGTCCAATGCTCAGCCCTAAGGGCAACAAAAATATTTTAGCGCTTTTTGACAGGCAAAGTTATCGCTTGATGATTAGAAATGACAAACCGGATTTGTTCAACCGACTAAATACGGCAATGGATCAAATGCTTTTAAATCAGTCGAATATTCGCGACAAGCTCAATGATAAATATTTGCGCACGGACGGTTTCCCACTGATTTTGAGCAAAGACGAACGCGAATTTCTTGCACATCGTAAAAAATTGCGCGCGACAATTCTTATGTACCAACAGCCCTATGCTTACACGAATAACAAGGGCGAATTGGTCGGCGTTATGCCGGATATTATTCATAGAATGTCTCGAGATTTGGGCGTTGAAATTGAAATTGTAAATACCGATACCAAAGATGATACCCACGCTTTTGAAAAAACCTTAAGACAGTCGCATGATTTAATTCAAAGCGGCGATATTGATTTTGTTGTCGATATTGTATGCGATTATAGCGCGGCGGGCTTTTTGGATTTGAAACCTACTCAGTCCTATTTGGTAACTGATTATGTGCCGGTGACTCGTGCAGGCTATGTTGAAAATCCGTCCGAAAAACCTATTGTAGCGTGTGTTGGCTCTATGTTTTATACAAAGTCTTTCGTTGAGCCGAATTTTCCCGAAGATAAGCGGCTGTATGTTCCAACGCTCGATGAAGCTATGATTGCCGTAAATAGCGGGCGCGCTGATGTTGCCTTTGTCCACAGAAATGCTGTCAATGAGCTTATGGAAGAAACCGACACTTACGCTCTGGAGGCACGCTCTGAATCTGTTTATGAAGAACCTATAAGCCTTGGCGTATACGCGAATGAAAATCCTATGCTCTGGCACATTCTCAATAAAGAAATTAATCACATTGATAGAGATTGGATAATAGATTTGCTGAATAAGCATCAAAAAACCGAAGTCACAATCACGCCGAGGTATTTAATTTATCATCATCCGCTTAGAGTTTTTATTGGCTTAATGTTAATTGCGGCGGCTATTGGCGGATTTTTTATTTATCGAAATAAAATGCGCCAGAAACATTTTGAACTTGTCGAGCACATGGCTTATACCGATTTGAGGTACAATCTGCCAAATGTCCCTTGGCTTGAGCGTGAAGTTCCAAATAAGCTTGAGGAAATTGAAAGCGTGCTGCCGAATATTAAAACTTTCTTTGTAGTTTTTTCAATGTCAAGCAATGCTATGGTTACGCGCGACTTGGGACACCGCGCGATTGACCAGCAATTTTTAGCTATGGCTAAGGATTTGGCAGACGCTGAACCGGTTATTTTCACTGCGGCGGGAATTGACATTGATCATTTAATCTGCTATTGCAAGGCTGACAATATTGACGAAATCAAAAATTGGACAACTGAAATTGTTCAAAAGTACAGCCAAATGGATACTGCCGACGCCAATTCTAAAATAGTTTTGCACACTCGCGCAGGTATCAGCGCCTACAATCATTCAATGTACGTGCAGCAAGCGATTGACCGCGCCACTACTGCTTGCCATAAAAATTCCGGCGACTCGGTTAATGTATTCGACGAAAAACTTGAAGAGTCGCTTAATATCCAGCACACCATTGAAAGCCGAATGGAACAGGCGCTTAAAGACGGCGAATTTAAAGCATTTTATCAACCGAAATATGATATTCGCACAGGCAGGCAAATTGGCGCAGAGGCTCTTGTTCGTTGGATTAGCCCCGAACTTGGATTTATGCCGCCTGGTAAATTTATTCCGCTCTTTGAGCAAAATGGCTTTGTCATTCCGGTAGATCATTATCTTTTGGAAAAGACTTGCCAATTGCAACGCGAGCGCCTTGACGCGGGCAAAGAAGTCGTGCCAATTTCTGTCAATCAGTCGCGCCTTCATATGATTGCAGAGGAAGGTTATCTTGACAAAATGCGCGCTGTCGTTAAAAAGTATAATCTGCCGCCTGGTGTGATTGAGTTGGAAGTTACCGAGACTGTTTTTGGCGATTTTGATATGAAGTCGGGAATGAAAAGCGCCGAAGAAATTATCAAGGAACTGCACGCCATGGGCTTTAGCATTTCGGTTGATGATTTTGGTTCTGGTTATTCAAGTTACACTATGCTTGGAAATTTACCGTTCGATGTTTTAAAAGTTGATAGAAGTATATTGGTTGGAGCTGACACTTCTGAAAAAATGCGCACAATTCTTGCCAATGTCATAAATTTAGGAAATTCGCTTGGAATGAAGGTAATTACTGAGGGTATAGAAACATTAGAGCAGGAGCAGCTTTTGCTGAAATTGGGTTGTAAGTTTGGTCAAGGGTACAAAAATGGAAAACCAATGCCAGTTGATGACTTCATAAAATTTTTCGAGCAACGCAACGCCGAAATTGACGCGGCTGAGGCGGCTAACGCATAAAAAAATACCGCACGAATAATCGCACGGTTTAAACATCAGAGTCGGTAAAATTACTGGCTCATTTTTTATTTTAAGCAATCTGCAGAGCCTTGAAAATAGGCAGGCGCTTATCAATAAATTCTTGCGCCATATTCTTACATTCGTTAAGGTTTTCTTCGGGCGTCTCAAGAAGTTTGCCTTGTTTAACGAGCGATTGACCTTGAGTCTTTAAAATTTCCCAAGTATCTTTAGCGAGTGCTTCAACAGATTTTTTACCATTGGCATTAGCGGCAATAAAGAGCTGATCAAATCGATTGGCACTTACGCCGCCGCCCAAAACAGGACTCACTAAATAATTAATCTCGCCGGAATTTTCAGCGCGCTTGCAGAAATATTTATTCAGCGCGTCGCATTGCGGTTTGACAGTTTTAACAACGTCTTCTGTTTGGCAGGGCTCAATTGCGCCGATATGCGTCAAAACTATCAGCAATTGTTCAAGATTCGGTTGTAAGACTTCAGGATTTTTCTTCATAAATTCGCGGAAAGTTTTTGGGCGGTAATTCTGGCTTGACAGATATTCATACATTTTATTGCAAAGCTCCTGCGCGAGAGAAATTTCACCAATAGCCACGCGAATTTTCGTTTCAAATGGCTCAGTATTAAACATGACAAAAGGCGTGTCCAAAATTCTCTGAGAGCGCTCATAAAGCGAAATTTTACGCGCGCCTCGTATAAAAATATCCTTGCGAAATTGCCGATTCAAAAAATAATCCTTAATCTGCTCGCGCATAACCGGATGCTCAATCTGATTTAAAAATTCCTGCGCGTCCGCCGGTACTGTCAAATGCATAAACGCTTCAATAAGTTCACCCGTGCAGGCAAAATCTAATTTCGCTGACTGCAACATTTCAGCAACTTCACTGAAATACATGCAAATCCAATCGCGATTAAAATATTCATGAGCAAGATAATCATGGTCGTGTTTGCGCGTGTTTTCAAAAATTCCCTTGACATCGGGGACGCGGCTGAAATACGCTGGATTTTTAGACAGCAATTCATCAGTAAATTTCATAGCTTCTTCAATGCGCTCATAAGTTTTGCTGCTTTTTTGGGCGTACTTGTCGTGCAAAATAAAAATTTCGCGCAGAGGCGCAGCAGGCGACCAGCCAGGAAAACAATTATAACTGTTGTAAAAAATGCCGCCAGGTTTTAAAAATTTCCGCGCAAATTCCACGATATGCCGCTGATTTTCAGTGCTAATCCAAGACCAAATACCGTGAAGGCTGATTGAATCGAACTGTGGCAAATCGGAGCGGTAAAGCATTTCTTCAAAGCTATCGTCAAAAAAATTAGCGCCGCAACCGGACGCATTGCAAAGCTCATTAGCGTGGGCGGCGTGTGCAGGATTAAAATCTGTGCCGAAATATTTACCTAAATTCGCGGCGGCGTGAATATTAATCGAAACGCCTTGCCCAAATCCAAGCTCGCAGTGATTATCCGACTCCTGCGCGAAAGGCGCGGCATAACCATTCACCAGCAAACAAAAGCGCTGAAAAACAGGATTAATCTCCCGATAATAGCCGTAAGTGTAAGTAGATTCGGTAAAATAGCCGTCATTCCAATCATTCATATTTTCAGGACTCCTAAACATTTTTTGGCATTATAATAAGCGGTAGTTACAACCTGTCAAGGACTAAATTTAATTTTAATCACCGTGCCACGCTTCACTGAAACGCCTGCGTCAATATTCTGTTCAAGCGCAAAACCTGAGCCGGTCGTCTCTAAAATCAATCCGACGTTATTGGCAAGGCGCGCCGCCTCACGAATACTTTTCCGATAAAAATCCGGCACAATAACTTTATCGTCGGCGTCTCCAAATTCCGGCTCGTCATTGTAAATTTCTTCCGGTTCGGGAATATCTTCAATTTCTTGTGGAATTTGTTTAGGCAGCGAAAGCATAACTGCAGCGTCGCCTTCACCAACATCTTCAGAAAGTTCTTCTTCCTCTTCCGGCGAATCACTCGGCTCAATGCGCATATACCGGAAAACCTGCGAAAAAATTCTACCGGCAACAGGCGCTGCAATTTGCCCGCCATAAAAATTACCCGCCGGTTCGTCAATTATAACCAGCAACGCAATTTTAGGATTTTCAACCGGACCAAAACCACAAAATGACGCAATGTATTTGCCCTCGCTGTAGCCCGTTCCGTACTCATTGATTTTTTGCGCAGTGCCAGTTTTGCCAGCAACACGATAGCCACGCACTGAAGCTTTTTTGCCACCGCCCGACGCTACAACTTGTTCAAGTAATCCAACCAAAGTTTTATCCGTCGCCGCGTCAATCGTCTTTCGCACTTCCTCAACGTGTGTCTCTGAAAATGTTGAGCCATTTGCATTTTTAATCATCTTGACGATATGAGGCTTAAGCAAAATTCCATTATTCGCAACGGCGCTCATTGCGGTTATAAGTTGCAAAGGCGTCACAGCAATACTTTGACCAATTGCCATTGTCGCAATATCGGAATCAACCATTTCGTCCGGCGTGTATAAAATTCCGATTTCCTCGCCTGGTAATTCAATGCCAGTCTGTTCTCCAAACCCAAACAGCCGCGCATATCGAACAAGCTTTTCTGCGCCAAGTTGTAAGCCAACCATCGCAAAACCGGTATTCAATGACTGCTTAACTACGTCGGCAAAAGTTACCGTACCAAAACTTGCGCCGTTCCAATTTTGAATACGCATGCCCGAAACCATCACGTAACCTGGATCAACGAAAATCTGATTCGGCGAAACAATGCCCTCTTGCAGAGCCGCACCCGCCGTAATTGTCTTGAAAGTAGAGCCTGGCTCATAAATAAAAGACACTGCGCGATTTTTCCAATCATTGGGCGTATAATCCCAAAAGCGATTCGGATTATATGAAGGACGGCTAGCCATTGCAAGAATTTCGCCAGTTTTAGGATTCATGGCAATGCAAGTTACACCAATAGGATCATTTTCAGCCATTGCACGATCAAGTTCCTGCTCAACGATAAATTGAATAGCGCTGTCAATCGTCAGCTGAATAGTTTTGCATCTGTCGCCTTGATAGCCATGCCGCTCAAAAATAGAATCCAAAATCGGACGTTCGCGCATATCGGTATACATATAAGTTTCTGTAACTTCGCCCTTGATATATTTATCAAGCGCGTTTTCAATACCGTCAAGCCCCCTGTCTTCAGTGCCGACAAAGCCAATGATATTAGCCGCTAAAACGTCATTTGGATAATAACGCTTAGCTTCGTCGCGAAAACCTAAGCACTCTTCATAGCCTTTTTCTCGAATCAACGCTCGAACCGCTTCATATTCCGATTGGTCAAGCCGTCTTTTAATCCAGACAAAACCGCCGCCAATATTTATATCTTCAAGAATTTCTTCTTCATCTTTGCGAATCAGCGGCGCTAATTCCTGTGCAAGTTGCTCCGGATATTTCACATTGTACGGGTCGACATACAAAGATTTAGTCATCGTACTAATAGCAAGCTCGCGACCATTTCTGTCCAAAATTGCTCCGCGCGGCGATTGTACCTGATAATCTTGTCCAACTTGGCGGCGCATTCTTTCAGCAAGTTCACTTCCCTGAACCAATTGCAGCCAGCCATATCTTAAAATTATTATCACAATCCCCGCCAGCATAAAGATAACTAAAAAACCAATGCGCTGCTGAACTTTTACTCTGTTGTTGCTCATTCCTGATTGTCTTTATTGCCGTTAACTTTACCAGTGTTTTTGAGGAGAGCATCACGCAATCGGCTTTCAATGGCAATAAGTTCACGCTCTGCGGCGGCGCGTTTTTGCCTGCCTTCCTGCTGAATCCTTACAGTTTCTTCAATCGTCGAAATTAAATCTTCGTTAACTTTCTTCACCGTGTCAATATCAACAACGCCGCGCTCATTTTCGCGGGCGGTATCAATGGTATTTTGTTTCAGCATTTCGGCATTGCGGCGGAGCAAATCATTTGTGGCGTCGGAAACTGCACGCTGCATTTCAATTACCTGTTGCTGGCGACTTAAACCAAGCGCTATAACCAATTGATTTTTCCACAGCGGAATTGTATGGTAAATTGCGGATTGAACGCGATCAATTAAAATTTTATCGTTGTTCTGAATCAAGCGAATTTGCGGCGCAGTTTGAATTGCAATGGTCTTACTGAGTTTAAGGTCGTGAATTTTCTTTTCAAAGCGGTCAACGCTCTGCTCAAAATCTGCAACAATTTGAACCGCCATTGGGTCGCCGGTGGCTGTTGCTTGCGCTTTTAATTTCGGCAAAGTTACTGTGCGCATTTCGTCAAGTTTTTCTTCACCTGCGCGAATGTAAAGTTGCAAATCTTTGAAGTAGCTCAAATTTTTTTCGTAAAGCGTATCAAACATAACAACGTCTTCCATAAGCTGAACCTTGGAGCGCTCTAAACCGGCTTGAATTTTTTCAACCTGAGTAGAAAGTTTTTCGTAGCCCTGCGCGATATTATCAGCTTTATTAACCATTGCGCCGATAATCGGAATGCGACTAACGAAACTTTTTTTCTCGCCGACGTCAAAGCCCTTAACCTTAGCGACCAAATCGCCCAAAAGTTCACCAACTTGCCCAGAATCTTTCGTCCGCACTTTAGCTAAAATGCTGTCGGAAAACTGCGCGATTTCCTTTTGAGCGGGCGCGCCAAATGTTAGCGGCGTCGAAGAATCCATTAAATTTATTCCGTCCTTGATAGTTTGAACTTTTTCACGCTCAGCAGGCGTCAAAGTTTCAACCTGCTTTGTAACTTTTTCAATTTCGACTTCTGGCTTAACTTCGACAACAGCCTTAGTTTCTTCGCTGGAGGAAGCGTTTGCTGCTCGCGCCGCCATCAAGTCTTCCAAATTTATATCTGCCATGTTAAATCCCCCATAAATCTCAATCACTACGCGCAAATTATAAGGAAACATAGCCGCAAAATCAACAATTTTTTCAGAAAAAGTACAGATTGACTTCAAAGGCGCGGATTTATATAATTTAAAAATTGTTTTGAAAGAGGTGTTATCTTTGCCAGTAATGGAATATTTAGAGCGCAACGCTGAATTATACGGCGAGGAAATTGCGCTAGTTGAATTGAATCCGGCTGAACCAAATAGCCGCCGCATGAGTTGGAAAGAATACAGCTTGATTGAGTCGAATCGATTTGAGCCTTACCGCCGAGAAATTACTTGGAGCGTTTTTGACGAAAAGGCTAATCGCTGTGCTAATTTTTTATTGGAGCGCGGCGTCCGAAAAGGCGATAAAGTTGCTGTCATTATGTACAACTGCCTTGAATGGTTGCCGATTTATTTTGGCATTTTGAAAACCGGCGCTATTGCCGTGCCTTTCAATTTTCGTTATGACGCGCAAGAAATTTTGTACTGCGCTGAATTAGCTGAAGTTGACGTTATCATTTTTGGCAGTGAATTTATCGGCAGAATTGAAGTTAACGCTGAAAGGCTTTCGCGCGGGCGTTTGCTGATTTATGTTGGCGATAATTGCCCGAGTTTTGCTGAAAGTTATCATTTATTGGCGGCGGATTGTTCGAGCCATAAGCCGCACGTTGAAGAAATTACTGATGATGATTTTGGAGCGATTTATTTTTCATCGGGAACGACAGGTTTTCCGAAGGCGATTCTGCATAAGCACAGAAGTTTGACTCAAGCCGCGCAAATGGAGCAAAAACATCATTTGACAGGGCGCAATGATTGTTTCTTGTGCATACCGCCGCTTTATCACACGGGCGCTAAATTTCATTGGATGGGCAGTTTAGTTGCGGGCTCTCGCGCAGTGCTTTTGAAGGGCACGAAGCCTAATATAATTTTGGACGCGGTATCTCGTGAAAAATGTACAATCGTCTGGCTTTTAGTTCCTTGGGCGCAAGATATAGTTGACGCGCTTGACAGGGGCGATTTGAAACTTGAAGATTACGAACTCGCGCAGTGGCGACTTATGCACATTGGCGCGCAACCTGTACCGCCCAGTTTGATTCGCCGCTGGAAGAAATATTTTCCAAATCATGACTACGATACAAATTACGGCTTGTCGGAATCCACCGGTCCTGGCTGCGTGCATTTGGGGCTTGAGAATATTAACAAAGTTGGGGCTATCGGCGTGCCTGGCTATCGCTGGGAATGCAAGATTATCGACGATCATGGCGCGGAAGTTCAACACGGCGAAGTCGGCGAGCTTTGCGTTAAAGGTCCAGGCGTTATGACGTGCTATTATAATGACGAAAAGGCGACGGCTGAAGTTCTGCGCGACGGCTGGCTTTTAACCGGCGATATGGCTATGCAAGATGAAGACGGCTTTTATTTTCTGGTTGACCGCAAGAAAGACGTGATCGTTAGCGGCGGCGAAAATATTTATCCGGTGCAGATTGAAGATTTTCTGCACAAATTTGACAAGATTAAGGACGTGGCGATAATTGGTTTGCCGGACAGGCGACTTGGCGAAATTAGCGCGGCTATTATCGAGATTAAAGACGGTATGACTTGTACTGAAGATGAAATTAATCATTTTTGCGCCGAATTGCCTAGATATAAACGCCCACGCAAAATAATTTTTGATAACGTTCCGCGCAATGCTACCGGCAAAATTGAAAAGCCTGTTTTGCGCAAAAGATACGGCGCTGATAAACTTGTCGCTATGGAAAATCGCAGTTGAAAAAATCTGGAGGTTGCGGTAAAATTTAAATCGCCCTTTAACTTGAAATGTATGAGCAAAATTTTTCAGAATAAGTTTAAAGGGGATGTTCCAAGTGAAGAAGTGGAAAAAGTTTTTGGTAATGTCAATGGCTTGCACGGCGCTTTTGGGAACCGCAGCAACTACTCATGGCGCTTATCGCCTCAATGACGAAGTTGAAAATCCGCCGCTCGCTCTGCAAATGGCTACTCAGATTGGTACGCTCGAATATGAAAATCCGACAATGAAAAACGTTGCCAACAAAGATGCCATTGTGATTTTGAGTTTCGGCACAACGTACCCTGACAGCCGAAAAAAAACTATTGAGGCAACGGTTAAAGCTATTCAGAAAGCGCACAGAAACGTCAAGACGGCGCTTTCTTTCACCAGTCATATAGTTATTAAGCACATCGCCGAAAATGAGGGCTCTTGCCCGTATAAGACGCCTGAAGAAACGCTTGAACAGCTGAAGAGCGAAGGTTATACTCGAATTGCGCTTGTTCCGCTGGCAATTGTTCCTGGAATGGAATACAAATATGACGTGGCGCTTTTTCACCAATACAAAACGCAATTCAAAAAAATGACGCTGGCGACGCCGTTAATGTATTGGCAGGGACAGGAAGATCAGCCGGACGATGTTATGGCAGCAATGGAAGCGCTTGATTTACCGGCGTACAAAAAAGGTACGGCGATTTTATTAATGGCTCACGGCACGCCCGACCCGTCCAATGCGTATTATTCGGTAATGCAGGCTAAGTTGAAGGCTATGAAAAGAAATGACGTGCATATCTACACAGTCGAAGGTTGGCCGTCACTTGAGGATTGGGTCGGCAAACTCAAAATGCACAAGGTTGAAAATATTATCTTAATGCCGCTAATGATGGTAGCCGGTGACCACGCCAATAACGATATGGCGGGCGATGATGAAGATTCGCATAAATCCATTCTTGAAGCTGCCGGTTTCAACGTTACGGTTAAACTTCAAGGACTCGGTGAAAACAAAAAAATCCGTGAGCTTTTCGTCGACCACGCCAATGAAGCTTGGAACGCTCTTGTTAAGTGATAATTAAAATGTGATAAGTGATATGGGGATAAGGTGTGTTGTTTAGGAAATAGTTCCTAAGCGCTTGACCTTAGCCCCTATTTTGATTGTTGCAAAAAGCTATTCAATGGAATATAATTAAATGCTATAAATTTTTGCAAGGGAGTAGATTAGAATGAAAGTTATTCTTCAAGAAGATGTTAAAAAAGTTGGCGCGAAAGGCGATATTGTTGAAGTGGCAGACGGTTACGGCAGAAATTTTCTCCTGCCGCGCAAACTCGCTGTGGTGGCGAATGATGCTAATTTGCACGTGGCTAAGACCAATGCTGAAAATAAAGCGCGCAAGGCTCAGCAAGAAGCCGACGAAGCTAAACTTTTGGGCGCGCAACTCGAAAAAGTCAGCGTCAAAATTCCTATCAAAATTGGCAAGGACGGTAAACTTTTCGGCTCGGTCAGCGGCAGCGACGTTGCTAAGGCTCTCAAAAATGAGCGCAATGTCAATATCGACAAGCGCAAAATTACAATTCAAGGCGAAGTCACCGGCATTGGCACTTATGACGCTGTGATTAAACTGCACCCCGAAACCGTTACCAAAATTAAAATCGTTGTGGTAGAGGCTTAAATCTGTGTTCAAAAAATTATTCGGCGCGCTAAAACGAACTTTCACCGGCAAAGAAAAAATCTCCCCTGCACTGCCTCGCAACGAAACCGAATTAGACAGGGAAATTTCCGCTCTTTATTCGATAGTTATTGACGCGATGGGCTCAGACAGATTAGTTTTGCAAGCGGGCAAAATGGACGCGCTTAGATTTTTGCGCTCAAATGACCCAGGCGAAAGAATTTTAGCATTGCGCCGAATTTTGGAAGAAAATCCTACAATTGGACCGCCGCCTTCTAAATCCGAAATTCCAGCTGAAATTGTCAAACTCTCCGAACTAATGGCTGATATAATCGCGCGCCGACAAATGGAAGATAAGATTGACCGCAAAGTCAACGAAAAACTTGAACACGATCATCAAGAATACGTCAAGGATATTCGCCTTCAAATACTGCGCGAAGAAAAGCCTGACGAAGAAACACCGCACGAAATAAAAAAGCGCGAGCAACTTGAGAAGCTTGAATCGGTGAATTTGACGCAATCGGTAATGGAACTTTTGCGCCCAAAAACGCTTGAAGAAATAATTGGGCAAGAACGCGCGGTAAAATCTTTGCGTGCAAAATTGGCGTCGCCATATCCGCAACATTTGATTTTGTATGGACCGCCAGGCGTAGGTAAAACTACAGCGGCGCGCTTGGTATTGGAAGCAGTCAAGCCGCTTGAATACAGCCCATTTGCTGAGGATGCGCCGTTCGTTGAAACCGACGGAACAACTTTACGCTGGGACCCGCGCGATATGACAAATCCATTGTTGGGCAGTGTCCACGACCCGATTTATCAAGGCGCGCAGAAATCACTAGCTGATAGTGGTGTTCCAGAGCCTAAGCCTGGACTTGTGACTGAAGCGCATGGCGGCATTTTGTTTATTGACGAAATCGGCGAAATGGATATGATGCTGCAGAACAAATTGCTGAAGGTTTTGGAAGACAAGCGCGCTTATTTTGAATCTGCATATTACGATCCGACCGATGAGCGCGTTCCTGCTTATGTGAAAATGCTGTTTGAAAATGGCGCGCCTGCTGATTTTGTGCTTATTGGAGCTACAACCCGCGACGCCGGCTCTATTAATCCTGCATTGCGCTCGCGTTGTGCTGAAATTTATTTTGAGCCGCTTACTCCTGCGCATATCATTGAAATTATTAATAACGCAGCTGAAAAATTGCGCGTGGAACTTGAAACTGGCGTTGCTGAAACTGTCGCCGAATACACCATTGAAGGGCGCAAGGCGATTAATATTTTGGCTGACGCTTATAGTTTGGCGTTGGAAAGTGCCGACAACAAAATTACCAAGAATCAGATTTACGAAGTCGCGCAGGTCAGCAGGCTGTTTCAATACGTAACAAAGAAAGCGTCGAGCAAGGCGATAGTTGGACACATTTTCGGCTTAGGTGTGAGCGGCTTTATCGGTTCGGTGATTGAAATTGAGGCGATAGTTTTTCCTGCGGAGAAGGGCAAGGGCACTATTCGCTTTAATGAGACGGCGGGCTCAATGGCGAAGGATTCAGTTTTCAATGCGGCGTCGGTTTTGCGGCAAGTCACCGGCAAGGACATTCACGATTTCGACGTCCATATAAATGTTATTGGCGGCGGAAATATTGACGGACCAAGCGCAGGCACGGCGATTTTGTCAGCGCTTATAAGTGCAGTGACTGGCGCTAAGATTCGGCAAGATGTAGCTGTTACTGGCGAAATTTCACTTCAAGGGCGCGTACGACCTGTTGGCGGCGTCTTTGAAAAAGCGTATGGCGCCAAGCAAGCCGGTATAAAAACTTTAATTATACCGAAAGAAAATGCTAAAGATATTCCGCGCGGACATTTGGGCTTGAAGATTCACGCGGTAGAAACTGCCGACGAAGCTTTTAAATGGATATTCGCAGATGAAATTAAAAATGATTGAGCGTCGCTTTTGGGCGGCGTTTTTTTTATTGCAAAAAAAAATCCCCCGCATTTAGCGGAGGCTAATATTACAATGGTTGTCAAGAATAATATCTAATATCACAAACCCACTCGTCAGCAAGCCTGCGGTATCAGCGAATTTATATTAACGAATAAATCGGAGTTTGAAAAAGAGATGGTCGCCCCCTCCGAGTCAAAGGAGGCTCCATGGTAGTAAAAATTTATAATATCGCGCCATAAAGGCTGCGGTATTATCTTATGAATTTATGAATGAACAATAATTAAGATGAGTGCAATGAAAAAGAACCGCGCCGGTATCTTCTACCAATGTCAACGGTTCTTCTTCAGCTTAATTGAATATTACGCCCATCGCCGCTCATTACATACCAAATGACGGGCGCACATGCTGTTTTTTCCTACCATTAACATGAACTCGCTTTGAGTTCGATAGCCGCTTTGTACGGCTTTATTTTTATATTTGACACGCCTGCAGTTACAGGCGAATGTCAGCTAATTATTGAAGCAAGCTCAGTACTGCGCTGGAATTTTGGTTAGCCTGCGCGAGCATTGATTGAGCTGCCTGCAAGAGTACGTTGTTCTTCGTGT
>CAJOIA010000030.1 GCA_905234505.1 uncultured Selenomonadaceae bacterium | reverse complement strand
TGAATAGTGGATAGGGTTTTATAAGCAAAAAAAGAGACGCTCACGGCGGAGCGCCTAAAAAAGAAATGCCGATTAATACTATTTAGGTTGAGTAAGTTGCTGGAAAATCAAATCCGCAAGACCGACGCCGCCATTTTGCGCAATCTGCTTAGTTAATTCTTCATTGTACATATCGCGCCAAATTTCCATTGTGTTATCGTCGCCGAAAAGTTTATCCTGCGGGACGGTTTTCCACATTTCGGTATACAACATTTTAAGCATAATCGCCTCAAGCTGAATACTGGCGTCTTTAATATCTTTATTGCGCTGCGCGAGTTGTTCGTCAGTCATAACGCCGGTTTTTTGAGCTTTTTCAAGTCTTTTCTGCGCGAGCCCTAACTCATTTTCAAATTTCGCTTCCTTGCTGATAACGCGCGAGCCTGCTTGAGTGGTGTTTGTCGGATTCATACGCGGCATTAAAAGCGAGCCTTCAACCTGCATTCAAATCACCTCAAATAATCTCTAAAACAGCGTGGATAGCGCCCGCCGCCTTCATAGCCTGCAAAATCGAAATACAATCGCGCGGCGTAGCACCAACTGCATTTAACGCGCCGATTATATCATTAATATTCGTTGTCGGCGGCATCACGATCGAATTTGAAGGTTGCTCTTCAACTTCAGTTTCTTCGCTGTACTTTCTCATTGTCGTGCCGTATGAAAAAGGCTCAGGCTGCGAAACTTCCATATCACGGGTCACGCGAATTGATAAGCCGCCTTGAGTAATTGCGCATTCGTCAACGCTGACATTTCCGCCCATTACAATTGTTCCTGTGCGCTCATTGAAAACAACTTTAGCAACGCTGTCCGGCGTAACTGATAATTCTTCAATTGTCGAAATAAATTCAACCACATTGGCGCGATAATAATTTGGAATGCGAATGTCAATGCGTCCAGGATTAGCCGCCTGCGCGATTTGCCCATAAGCGTCATTAATCGCATTGGTAATTCTTGAAGCCGTTGTAAAATCAGCAATTCCTAAACTCAATGAAACTGTGCCATTTTTGCCAATGTCATCTTCAACAGTACGCTCAACGATCGCGCCATTTGGAATTAATCCGACAGTCGGGAAATTTTTTTGCGCGCCGCTATTGCCATTACCAGCCACAAAACCGCCGGTTGAAATTGCTCCCTGCGCGACAGCATAAACTTCACCATCAGCTGCCCGCAATGGAGATTGCAACAACGTTCCGCCTTGAATACTATCAGCATTGCCCATTGAGCTAACCGTCACGTCGATTGTATCACCTTCACGCACAAAAGGCGGCAAAGTCGCTGTAATCATAACCGCCGCGACGTTATCAGTGTCTAATTCATCTTCGTTAATCGTGATACCGTAACTTCTTAACATTGCAATGGTTGAGGAAATCATCTGCGGAGTATCGTCGTCGTCGCCCGTGCCAGGTAAACCTACAACTAAGCCATAACCAACTAATTGGTTGCTACGCACGCCTTGAATTTTTGCAATGTCTTTAATGCGCGTGGGGGCTGATTCTGCAAAAACAGTTGACGCAGTGAACATTAAGCAAAGTATGAGCGTCATTAATGTAAAAATTTTTTTCACGTCAATCACCGCCATTGCTCAGAACAAGAAATTGAAAATCTGTGTGAGGATACCTTGACGTTGTTTCGCGTTCAAAGGACCTTTGCCATCGAATTTCAAAGTAGCGTCGGCAACTAAATTTGAAGGCACGGTATTACTTCTGGTAATATCGTCGCGGCGGACAATTCCTCGCACTGTGATTTTATGCTCGTCGCGATTTTGCCAAATAGATTGCGTACCCTCAACAATCAAATTATCATTCGGAAGAACTTCAATAACGGTAACTGTAATTTGACCGGAAACGCTGTTGGTATCGTTCGCGCTGCCGTCAGCCGTGAAACTATCAGAGCCGCTCGCCGACGCTGCCGCTAAAAAGTGAAAAATGCCAGAACCTGCGCCCAAAGTCGTACTGCCGGATTTAGAATTGGAGCGAGATTTAGTGGCGCTTTGAGTGGTTTCTTCGTCAATAACAATCGTTAAAATATCGCCAACATTGCGAGCTTTTCTGTCTGCGTACATGCTCCATTGATTATCTCGCCACAACGACCGCGCTTCAACATTACCGCTGGAAATTACCGGCAAAATAAACGCCGTTAGCAACATTACCGCAAAAATTTTCTTCAGCATTTTAGTAAGTCACCTCCACAGTATTAGAATCAATAACCTTCGCAGATAAAACTTTTTTAGACGATTCATTTTTAACTCTGATAACTTCGCCGAGCCTTCCGCGTGTCATGGTAATTCCGGAAGCGGCAACTTCAAGCCCCTTATATCTAACAATGATTTTCACCGGCTGATTGCTTTTAACTGCTATAGGTTGCTGAAAATAATCCAAGAGTACAGGCTCACCGGTTTTAACTACTCTGTGCGGAACAAGTCCGACCACTGTTTGAATATCCTGCAAATATTCAGTGCGCCCGTCAATAGCAATTTCTTCAATGCGAAAATCGGCTTCCGTAACCGGTACTTCAATTCGCAAATTGTGAGACGCAACAACGACGCTATCAAAAACTTTCAGTACCATTAAAAAATTAACGTCGCGATAGGGCTTGCCGTCAATTGCAATTTCAGCCTTCACCGGCGTATTGCCAAAATAATTTATGTTTGGAATGTGCAATTTTATATTAATGACGCCATTTGGCAAATTAATTGGCGGAAGTCTGCGCTGCATATTCAATTCACGCCTGCGCGATTCACCTTGACGGTCAAGTTCCGCTTCAATTTCCTCGCGCGCCATTGCTTCAAGCTGTTCACCTGGAATAAACTGACTAGCAAAAACACGCGGCGCGAAATTCATTACGAAAATCACAACCGCGATGATTAGTGAAAAGTGAAAAGTGATAAGGGATAAGTGGATTTTTGAAAACCTATTTTTAAAAAATGATAGCGTTTTCATATTAATCAATTAGCGCTTAAGCTGATTAGCAATTTCCAACATTGAATCGGACGTCGTGATAGCCTTTGAATTTGATTCATAAGCACGCTGAGAAACGATCATATTAACCATTTCCTCAACGATTTGGACGCCAGACATTTCCAAAGTATTTTGAGTTAAAACGCCCGCGCCGTCCGCTCCAGGCTCGCTGGTAATTGGATCGCCGGAGGCTGCCGTTGCCAAGAAGAGATTTTTGCCGTAAGCTTGCAAACCAGAAGGATTTGTGAAACGAACAAGCATAATTTGCCCAATTTCAGTTTGCTCACCGCCGGTCGGAGTATCGGAAACACGCCCGTCACTACTTATAACAAGGCTATCAATAGTGGCATTGTCTTCCAATGTAATATTTGGCACAAGCAAGAAGCCGTCACTGGTAACGAGGCGGCGGTCAGAGTCAATTTTAAAAGAACCATCGCGAGTATAGGCACTGGTACCGTCCGGCAACTGAATTTCAAAAAAGCCTTCGCCTTGAATGCCAACGTCCGTCGGATTATCGGTCGTTTGCAATGGACCTTGTGTAAAAATTCTGTTGGTAGCTGCATGACGCACGCCCAAACCAATTTGCAAGCCCTGCGGGTATTGTGTGCCATTGCCTGAAGCTCCGCCCGCGTCGCGCAGTGTTTGATAAATTAAATCTTGAAATTCTGCGCGAACTTTTTTGTTGCCGTAAGTGTTGACGTTAGCCAAATTGTGAGCGACAACGTCCATTTGCCTTTGCTGCGCGATCATGCCAGACGACGCTGACCACAATGATCTCATCATAATTAAAACGCCTCCTAATGCGAATAAACTTCCCTGTCAAAAATTTTCCCCATAAAAATATATCGGTAAATCTAAACTTGTGCTTAACCAAAAATTGGGCGAACCGCAATTAGCCCGCCCAAAAAATTTCTATTCTATTATAAATTTTACTTACGCAAATTAAGTTGCGCGATAATTTCACGATAGCGATTAATATTCTTTTTGCTGAGGTAGCTCAAAAGGCGGCGACGTTGACCAACCATTTTCAACAAACCGCGACGTGAATGATGATCTTTCTTGTGCTCTTTGAGATGCTCAGTAAGATAAGAAATTCGCGCAGTCAACAATGCAATTTGCACTTCCGGCGAGCCGGTGTCTCCCTCATGAACGCCATACTTGGCAACGATTTCCTGTTTATTTTCCTTAGTTAACACTTCAAAAATCCTCCTGTGTTTATAATTTCCTGTAGCAAAGTTCGCGTTGGAATTTCGACGAACCGCGCCAAGGTTTTTGTTAAGTCTATCACAGGATTTTTTAAAATGCAAGCAAATCTAAAGTGATATTCGGCATTTCTTTCTGTTTTGTTAAATTAGAAAATGAGTAGAAAAAAAGCGGCATTTCCTTTTGGGAAACACCGCCACATTTGTTAATTAGTTGGTCAAAATTTTTTAGTTTGTCGGATTGAATTTACTTGTCGTCTTTGGAATATGCAATGTAGGATTTTTCGTCCTGCGCGAGAGAAGTATAATCAGTCGGCTCAAATTTGCCAGCTGAATAATTATCTGCCGGAATTTCGCTAATATCAGCAAGCCGCGCTTCGAACTTAGCAAATAAATCATCGTCAAGAATATCGCCGAGTTCACTATAATCAATCTCGTCACCATTCGCGTCAATCAGCGTCATATCGCCGATATAATCTTTCAGCGTAATTGAGCCGCCGCCAATTTTTATAACAGTGTCACTATTGCGCGTCAAGACGTCGCTAACCGTGCCGCTCATGATTTGCAAGCTGTAATCTTCTTGGTAATTGTAAATAACATCTCTGCCGTCGCCCGACGCGTATTGAATTACAACATTTGCATTTTCTTCTTCAGCTTGAATGGTATCATTGCCTTTGCCGCCGCGAATAGTCCCGCCGTCCACATCAGCAAATGAAATAAAGTCATGTCCAATTCCGCCGTCAATTACAATGTCATTGCCGTAAGAATAAATAATATCGTTGCCAGCGCCGCCATTAATCGAAAGCTCAACCTCACTGACGCCGCCATTAATCGAAAGCTCAACCTCACTGACGCCGTCATAATAATAGTTGGGCTCAACGCCAGCATTAATACTATCTCTGCCAGTGCCGCCGTCAATTGTAACGTACATCATACCGCCAGACTGAATCTGATCATTGCCCGCGCCGCCATTAATTTGAACATAATTATTATTGTTATAATAAGTATCGTCAAATGCCGTGAGACTTACAGCCGCGCTAACGATTGTGGACGCCTCACTAGCCGCTCCCGTGTTATCGTAGTAGTCATAAGTAATTCGTTTGCCGACAAAATCTTCAAGCAGCGCTGTAGTTCCTGTTGTGAAAGTGAGCTTGACATTATTTCCTTCAGCAACTGCACTCCGCAAACTGCCGCTGGTTATGTCGATTATATCACGTTCATTAAAGCCACGAATAGTATCATTGCCGCCGCTAGCTCCAAATTGATAAACAATATAATTCGTCGCTTCTTCGGGTGCAGCGTAATTTTCGGTATCTTCCATTGCAAGCTGTGTGCCTTCGTGGATTCGGCTAATGATTAAATCGTTGCCCGCGCCGCCGTCGATAATAACTTTGCCGTTGTTACCGTCAATATCGATAGCCTCATTGACAATAGTATCATTGCCTGCGCCGCCCAAAATCGAAACGCTATTTCCGGCATTGTAAATATAATCATCGTTGGCGTCTCCCATAAGCACTACATATTTATCCTCTGTTGCGGTGATAGTCTCATAATATGCTTCGCTCGGATCGGCGTCGTCATAGTTGTAATAATCATCTTTGAGCCGAATATATTTTTTACCTGCAAGGATACCAAAGCCATAGTTTACAATGGTATCATTGCCTGCACCGCCATTAATTGACGCCGCCAAACCATAACGCTTATTATTAACCTGCCAAGAGAAGGCTTCGTCATTGCGAAGAACAGTGCCATCAGGCTCTTTAATGTAATACTGATAGGCAACAGCGCCTTCATAAGAATTTGCGATATAGTCATTACCAGCGCCTCCGTTTACAGTGACATCTGCTGCGTAATTTTCGACAGTATCATTGCCATTGCCAGCGTTGATATAATATCCGTCGTCAAAGTCAATATCAGTATTCATAATCTTATCAGCATTAGCAGTACCGTTAACTGTTACGTCGGTTGTAGCAACAAATTTGTTGTAAAGTAAAGCTGGTGAGACCCCTCCTTCAGGAGTCGCGCCATAAATTTTAAGCCGTTGTCTGCCATAATCTTTAAGGGTAATTGTATTGGCAGTTCCATTAACATTTATGAATACATCTTTGCCTTTGCGTGTAACATTGGCGTCAGCGAGGGTACTGGTATCAATAAGTGTCAAGATATCTGAAGTACCGAAACCGTAAATAATATCGTTGCCGTCATCTTTAGCATAATCAATGTATGTACTGCCACCGCCGTCAAGCCATTGATAATCAGCAATTCTAATAGTGTCATTACCAGCGCCCGCGTTAATACTTGTGCCGCCGTTCCAAGTTTCGATTGAGTCAAGACCCGCTCCGCCCTTAATTGAAACATAAGCCGCGTAATTGAGGACAATATCGTTGTCTGCGCCGCCGTCTATTTTTGTGAATCTCTGCCAATTTTCGATAAAGTCATTGCCAGCTTCGCCCAAAATAGTTGTTGGATTATCGCGCATATATTCAAAATCCACTTCAGCTGTTAACGGTTCGCCACTGGAATTGTAAATGGTATCAGCGCCAGCACCGAGCGAGATAGCGACATGTTGTCCGGAGTTTTCAATGCTGTCATTGCCATTGCCGGAATTAATATTTACATCGTTGCCGTAATTCCAAACAGTATCAGGAGTATTACCGACGCCTCTAATGATAACTTCGTCGTCATAATTCTCATAGGGATTCATTCCGCTGGTAATATCAACAGCCGCATATACCCTTGAAGTACCGACATACTCGCCTTCTGCGTCAGCAAAAATTATATCCGCGCCCGTTTCAACGTCTTTCAGCGTGATAACGACAGAATCACTTCTTCCGCTACCAATGGTTATAATTACGTCATTGCCGCTAACCATTGACGCGTCAACAGTGCCACTTAAAAGCTGTATAACATCTTCGGATTTAAAGCCCCAAATTGTATCTTTGCCGTCGCCAAGACTGAACTGATAAACAGCACTTGAACCATGATTGACAATTGAATCATTACCAGTGCCACCTTGAAGTGTAACGATATCAGCGTAATTGACAATGGTATCTTGACCTGCGCCGGTATTGATTGAAACGCCGCTGCCGGTGAAAATTTCGCCTTCAACGCCATTATAAACTAAATCGTTATCATCGCCCGCGTCAATTACAATATTGCTTGCGGTATTTGTAATAGTATCTTTGCCAGCGCCCGCCTCAATCGGGTATGCTCTGTCATTGACAATGTTATCATTTCCAGAAGTGCCAAAAACTTTTTCCGGCAAAGTTATAGATCCATTCCCGCTTCCACTAACATAATTCACTGTTGCCCCTGCAGGAACATTTTTGACAATAGCTTTGGTATTTCCTATTTGAAAAATAACATCTTGCCCATTTTGCTCATAAGTTATTTCATCAGAGGTAGAGAACATTAATTTATCCAACGTCGAATCAAATCCATAAATCGTATCTGTGCCGTCATTTGTACCAAAAATATACCGGACTTCTTTAGCTCCATCATTAACGATAAGGTCATTGTCAGCACCGCCGGTTACGTTCATAAAAGTACCGCCGGTAAGACTGATTACATCTTTACCCGCGCGACCATAAATGTAAACTGAAGAACCACTGTTAACAATGGTATCATCGCCGGCTTCGCTCAAAATGGAAAGCCTATTGCCGCTATTTACAATACTATCATTACCTGCTCCACTGTTTATTGAAGCTGAACGATCGCTTGAGCCGCTGCCACTATTGACAATTGTATCGCTCTTTGAACCACCGACAATAGTCACGTCATTTTTGGTGTTTGAAAGATTTGGGTTGGTTACGTTGGCTTTGCCGTACAAAATCATTGGAAGAACGCTCTCATGAACCGTGCCGTCAGAAGTTTGCCAATGAAGCGTAGTGCCAGGCGCAACATCTTTCAACAAAACTTGATGAGAAGAATTATTAGTTAAGAAAGTAATATCCTGTCCGTTGTTTGTGGGCGCATTGGTTGCCAATCTGACGTTCGAACCAAAAACCAGCGTATCGCTTGAAGTGAAACCCGAAATAGTGTCTTTGCCGCCGCTAGCCTCGTACTGGTAAACAACATTTGTTGCGCCGAGATTGATAATTTCGTCTCCAGTAGCGCCGCCGTTGACGGTAATGTTTGAACCGCCTTTCAGCGTGATATAATCTTTGCCTGCACCTCCTGAAATTGAAATGTTTGAACCGGAATTCACTGTAATACGGTCAGCACCAGCCTTTGCGTCAACTACAGTTCCATCAACGTTAACTGCAATCTGATCTGGAGTAGTAACTGAATTTTCCCCCGTAATTAATGTGCCGTCCAGTTCAACGCCATTCAACAAATTTTTCCCTGCCATGGTGATCGACTCCTTTCAAAATACACATCCTATAGAAAATCCATTTATCCAGGTACAAGTTTATCCTCCCCCCCCCCCCCGTTGTCAAGTATCAATATCAAATTTAGTTAAAATAAAAAACGCAATAAAAAAGCGGCATTTCTTTTTGGTGCAAAAAGAAACGCCTAGCAAAGAAAAACAGCCCGCTGAGTAATTCGCTTCACGCTCATTAACAGCGGGCGGGTTCGGCGCTCATCCTTGAGCGCTCTCCATTTGAAAAAAATCAATTAAAATCTTTGAAGTCTTCACCATAACCATATTTTTCAATGACATAGTCTAAATCTTTGTCGCCGCGACCGCTCAAATTGACAAGAATTGAGCCAGAGTCCATCTCCTTAGCACGACGCATAGCATAAGCCAAAGCATGGGAACTTTCCAGTGCCGGAATTATTCCTTCATAACGGCTGAGCTTGAAAAATGCATCGATAGCTTCTTTGTCGCTGGCAACGTCATATTTCACGCGACCGCATTCGCGCAGAAATGCATGTTCCGGACCTACCGAAGGATAATCAAGTCCACTGGCGATTGAATAAACTGGCGCAGGTTCACCATTTTCATCTTTCAACATAATGCTATCAAAGCCGTGCATAATGCCTTCAGAGCCGTAAGTCATAGACGCCGCATTGTCACCGATTTTTTCGCCGCGTCCCATAGGCTCAACTCCGACAATTTCAACTGGATCATTTATAAAAGGTAAAAACATTCCAATAGAATTTGAGCCGCCGCCTACGCAAGCAGTTACAACGTCCGGCAGGAAACCCATCATTTCTTGAAATTGTGCGCGCGCCTCTTCACCAACCACAAATTGAAAATCGCGAACCATCATCGGGAAAGGGTGAGGACCAACTGCTGAACCTATGCAATAAATAGTATCCTTGTAATTTTCAAGATAATCATTAAAAGCAGCGTCAACAGCTTCTTTCAGTGTGCGTTGTCCATCTTTAACAGAAACAACTTTTGCGCCTAAAACTTTCATTCGCGCAACATTCGGCGCTTGTTTGGCAACGTCAACCTCGCCCATGTAAATTACGCATTCCAGACCGAAAAAAGCGGCGGCTGTAGCCAATGCAACGCCGTGCTGACCGGCTCCTGTTTCTGCGATAATGCGCTTTTTGCCCATAAATTTAGCAAGCAGCCCTTCGCCCATGCAATGATTCAGCTTATGCGCGCCGGTGTGATTTAAATCTTCGCGCTTGAGATAAATTTGACACTTGCCGATTTTGCGGCTGAGTTTTTCGCAATGATAAACCGGTGTAGGACGCCCTTGAAATTCTTTGCGAATGCGGCGGAGTTCATTAATAAATTGCGACGAATGGCAGATTGTCAAATAAGCTTCGGTAATTTCTTCCATAGCGGGAACGAGCTGGGGCGGAAGATACGCGCCGCCAAATTTGCCGAAACGTCCATCTTTTGAAGGATAATTTTTCAAGTAAGTTGAGTAGTCCATAATTGCCTCCTAAATTTCGATACGTGGGAAAAGTTGTTCGGGCTTGCCGACGACGTGATTATTTTCAAGCTTGCCGAAAATTTCAGCGTCAGCGAATTGCATTGTATCAAAGTTCTGCGCGATTTTCAATTGCTCAAAAATCCTGCGCGAGGTTGTCGGCATAAAAGGCGAAATTAAAATAGCAATGATACGCAAAGATTCAGCAAGGTTATACAAAACATTAATCAGCGCCTGTTTTTGCGTCTCGTCTTTTGCCAATTTCCAGGGGGCGGTTTCGTCAATATATTTGTTGCAGCGCGTGATAAATTTCCAAACCAATTTAACCGCGTCAGAAATTTGCAGATTATCCATGAGCGCGCGATATTCTTTAACCGTGTCGAGTGCCTCAGTTTTCAACGAAACAGTATCTTCATTCGGCTCAAGCAAACTGCCTTTTTGAAATTTGTTAATCATATTCAAAGTTCTGTGCAATAAATTTCCCAAGTCATTCGCCAAATCCGCATTGATACGTTGAATCAGCGCGTCGCGATTAAAATTGCCGTCCTGCCCTAAAACTATTTCGCGCAGGAGAAAATATCTGATAGCGTCAGCCGAAAATTCATCAATCAAAAGCATCGGGTCAACAACATTGCCTTTCGACTTCGACATTTTATCACCGGAAATAACAAGCCAGCCGTGCCCGTAAACTTTTTTAGGAAGTTCAATCCCCAGCGCCATTAAAATACAGCCCCAAATAATCGTGTGGAAACGAACAATTTCCTTGCCAACCAAATGCAAATCTGCGGGCCAATACTTAGCAAATTTTTCAGCGTCGTCAAGATAACCAATCGGCGTAAGATAATTTGTAAGCGCGTCGAACCAAACGTAAATTACATGCTTTTCATCGTCCGGCACGGGAATGCCCCAATTAAACGAAGTGCGAGACACGCATAAATCTTCAAGCCCCTGCTTAATAAAATTAATCATTTCATTTCTGCGCGACTTCGGCTCTAAAAATTCCGGATTATCTTCAATGTGCTTTAAAACCGCGTCGGCGTATTTGGACATCTTGAAAAAATAAGCTTCCTCAGAAACTTTTTCCACAGGACGATGACAATCGGGACAACAGCCGTTTTCGTCAAGCTGAATTTCGGTCCAATAAGATTCGCAGGGCGTACAATATAAGCCGGTGTATTCGCCTTTGTAAATATCGCCTTTGTCACGAATGCGCCGGAAAATTTCTTGCACAACTTCATGATGGCGCGGCTCACTCGTGCGGATAAAATCGTCATTTGAAATATTCAACCGCCGCCACAATTCCTTGAAACTGTCAACAATTTTATCAACATACTCAATCGGCGTGATGCCTTGCGCTTCAGCAGTGCGTTGAATTTTTTGCCCGTGTTCGTCGCTGCCCGTCAAAAAGAAAACGTCATAGCCGGTTAAGCGTTTATAGCGAGCGATGGTGTCAGCAATAGTCGTACAATATGCATGTCCAATATGCAATTTTGCGCTCGGATAATAAATCGGCGTCGTTATATAATATGCGGGTTTGCTCATAAAAATTTCCTTTCAATTAATTTATTTGCCAAAATTTGAGAGGGCGCGCACGGACGCGCGCCTTTCCGCGCCAAGTCACGTGATGTGACTTCTGCGCGGGTTTTCTTTCTTTGCAAGCGTTTCTTTCTTTCCGAAAAGAAAGAAATGCTGTTATAAGTTTTATTTGTTAGCTCTGAAGTGCATTTGCAATTTTGGAATGCGAATGCCCAATGTCGCTTGCGATTTATCACGGATTTTAACTTTCTGTCCGCCACCAATATTCGCACCGCCACCGCTGGATTTGGAACTGCCGCTGGAAGAACTTTTTTCTGGAGCGGGACTATCCATTTTAGCTTCTTCTTCCGCCTCGATAACATCAGCATAAATCGGCTTTTCAATAAATTTCTCAAGCTCAGCTTTAATGCCCTGCGTTTCAATCAGCTTGGTTACTTTCGTCCGGAATTTCTTATCCATCGTACCGCGCATAATCATCGCGCTGGTATCCGTGCCATTGTCAAGCAAAGTGTACAGCGTGCCTTTAAAAAGTTTGCCAATCGCAAAAGTCGCTTCCTTTTCGCTCATGCCTAACTGCCGAGCCTTCTTCATCATACTCAAAATCATCACGTACGAAATATAACTATTCGCCGTCAAAAAATCTGCGAGTATATCAAGTTCTTCTTCGCTGTCAACATTGACCACGTCGCCGCATTCATTCAAAATAATCTGCGCGACGCTCTTGGCGCTCATTGACGCATTTTTGCTGATAACATACGCGCCTAAACCTTGACCGGAAATAATCGACGGCGTAATAAACAGCCGCACAATTTCATTATTTGGAAAAGCCGCTTCGAGTGTCTCAAGTTTTAAATCGGCAACCACCGAAACAATCAACGCTTCCGGACTAACTTTTTCAGCTAAACGATTAAGCATCTTTTCAGTTTCAAATGGCTCAAAACATAAAAACAATATAGCTGAATTGGGCACAAAATCATTGATATTTCTCCGAAAATGCACACCGTATTTTTGCACAAGCTGATTTCCAATTTCTTCTGGAAAATTGCCAACGTAATAGCCGTCCGCCGCGCCGTTCAATGTTAAGCCGCGAATCAAAATTTCCGTGAAAAATTCATCGCCTCCAACGATACCTTTAACTGTCTTGTTCATTGTCAAAACTCCCTTGTTCAAAATCAATAACGGCATTATAAATTTCGCGCCGACTGAGATTAAATTTCTGAGCAACTTCACGAACGGCAGATTTTTTATCAGCACCGGCGGCAATCAACTTTTGGTAAGCGTCAAGAAAATTTTCAGTGGGCTCAATTCCAATTTCAGCCTTGCAACCCTCAACAATGATAACAAATTCGCCGCGCGGAGTGTCAATTTTCTCAGCAAGTTCAGCCAGTCCTGCGCGAATAAATTCTTCGTGAATCTTGGTAATTTCACGCGCAATGCAAGCCGAACGATTACCAAAAACATCAGCCATTTCAAGCAAAATTTTTTTAATGCGGTGCGGCGCTTCATAAAAAATCAAAGTCTCAGTGCGCGTCGCCAAATCATTTAAAATTTCTTTACGATTTTTCGTTGATTTGGGCAAAAATCCTGCAAAAGTAAATCTGGCGGTATCGAGACCCGAACAAATCAGCGCGCTCAAAGCGGCATTTGCGCCAGGCACAGGGCAAATTATAATATTTTCCGCCACAGCCAATTTAACTAAATCAGCGCCAGGATCTGAAATTGCAGGCATGCCGGCGTCAGACACGCAAGCAACATTTTTACCTTCGCGCAGGAGCTGAATAATTTTATTGGCGTCAACAAATTCATCATAACGAATAAGCGGCGTATGAATATCAAAATGCGTCAAAAGTTTTCGAGTGTGGCGAGTATCTTCAGCGGCGATAATATCAACTTCACGCAAAATTTTAACTGCGCGAAAAGTCATATCGTCCAAATTGCCAATTGGCGTGGCAACCAAATATAAAATCCCAGTCATAATCATTTCCTTGATAAAAATTTTAATATGATAAAGAAGTTAATTACAATCCATAAATTTTTTTAATTTCCGGCGTATATGAGCCGTCCAATTCGTGGACAACCAGCGGCGGCAAAATTTTTAAACTGCCTGCGTTTGCTCCAACGACCGCCTCAATCATTATCAAATTTGCATTGCGACCAATTTTCGGCTGAATGATTTGCAGGCGTTTCATTTCAAATTGGTGTCTGTGCAGTGCGTCAACAATTTCAGTCAGCCGCGCCGCTAAATGTATCATGCAAAATGAGCCATGAAATTTCAAAGCAAACCGAGCAGCTGTAACAACATCTTCAAGCGTTGCAGTAAATTCATGGCGCGCGCGGGCTATACCTTGAATTTTGTTAGAATCGCCATCTTTAACTGGAACATACGGCGGATTTGCAATGACCACATCAAAACTTTCAGCGCGAAAAATTTCCCTGTGTTGCCGATAATCGCCCTCAATCACGGTTATTTTTTCGGCAAGATTATTCAATTCCACATTTCGTCGCGCAGTTTCAGCCATTCGCGAATTTAATTCTACCGCGCAAATGCTTTCAACTTCGTCAGCAATTAACAGCGGTATCACGCCCGTGCCAGTTCCTAAATCCAACACTTTAAATTTTCGCTTCAAAATTGGAAAATGCGCTATCAATACTGAATCCATTGAAAAGCAAAATTCTTGTTCGTTTTGAATAATGAGCCGCCCCGACTTCATTAAATCATCAAGCCGCTCACCTTCGCGCAGTGCTATACTCATTTTTTGAAATTCTTCTGCTTAGGATTTTTACTCGGGCGATTAGGATTTTTGCCGGTTTTGTTTTTATTGAAAAACGGGCGTTCAGTCGACGCTTCCTCAATATCAGCTTCCGCCGGTTCGTCAACAATGTTGGAAATTTCAGGGGGATCATCGCCTTCAAAAGGTATCAAATCTCCCCAACTTGCCACAATCGTTTTGCCATCGTCAGAAAGTATTGTTGCATTTCGCCGCGCCTCATTAATTGAAATAACTCTGCCGCTGATTTTGTCTTTGAAAACGACACGCTCATTGGGAGTAGGCTGAAAATTTTGCACCCGCTCTAAATAATTTTGATGGTAATAATCATTTTCGTATTTCAAACAGCAAAGCAATCTGCCGCAAATGCCGGAAATTTTTGTAGGATTAAGCGAAAGATTTTGCTCTTTAGCCATACGAATCGAAACCTGCGCGAAATCGCCAAGAAAAGTTGAGCAACAAAGCGCACGCCCGCAACAACCAATACCGCCCAAAATTCTAGCTTCCTCACGAATACCAACTTGCCTAAGTTCAATTCGCGTATGAAAAATATAAGCCAAATCGCGAACCAGCGCTCGAAAGTCAACGCGATTTTCCGCCGTAAATTCAAAGACAATTTTATTCATGTCGAAAGTATAGGTGACGCTGATTAAATTCATAGGCAAACCGTGTTCAGCGATTTTTTCAGCGCAAATATCGAAAGCTCGCTTTTCCTTAGTACGATTTTCAGCAACGCGCGCAAGGTCGGCTTGAGTGGCTTTGCGATAAATCCTGCGTGGTGTCTGGATATTGGGGCAATCTGGACTTTCAGAAATTGGAATTTCGCGCACGCCAATTACCACTTCGCAACATTCTAATCCGCGCACAGTTTCAACAATCACTGAATCGCCGCGTTGAATATCATCATCGCCTGGGTCAAACAAATGCACTTTGCCAGCTTTTTTCAATCTGACACCGATAACTTTTTGCAATGTAGTTCCCCCTAAAAAAATTGCCCCGACATTTGCCGAGGCTGTTAAATTTATGTTTATCAGAAAAAGTATTAACGTTTTGAGAACTGGGACGCTTTGCGCGCTTTTTTGAGACCGTATTTGCGACGTTCTTTTTCGCGCGGGTCGCGAGTAACGAAACCAGCTTTTTTAAGCGCGGGACGCAAACCTTCATCGAGTTCCATTAAAGCGCGAGTTACGCCGTGGCGAATTGCGCCAGCCTGTCCGGAAGTGCCGCCGCCTTTAACATTTGCAACAACGTCGTATTTATCATCCATTTCAGTAAGAACGAGCGGCTGACGAACGATCAGCTCAAGTGTTTTCAAACCAAAATAATCTTCCATTGCGCGCCCGTTAATGGTAACTTTGCCAGTGCCGGGAATGAGACGCACGCGGGCGATTGAACTTTTGCGGCGACCTGTGCCGTAATAACTAACTTCTGCCATTTATAATCACCTTTCGATTTTCAATTCTTCGGGCTGTTGTGCAACGTGCGGGTGTTTGTCGCCAACGTACACGTGAAGTTTTCTGAACAAATCAGCGCCGAGTTTGTTTTTCGGCAACATACCCTTGACAGCGTGCTCAAGGACGCGCTCTGGATATTTTTTCATCCATTCAGCGGCACTAGCAAATTTTGCGCCGCCAGGATAACCGGTATGGTGATAATAAATTTTCTTGCGAAGTTTTTTGCCGGTGAATACAGCTTTTTCCGCATTAATGACAATAACATAATCGCCGGTGTCAACATGCGGAGTAAATTCGGGTTTATTTTTGCCGCGCAGGACTTTAGCAATTTCAGCTGCAAGGCGACCTACAACTTGACCTTCAGCGTCAAACAGATACCATTTCTTTTCAACGCTACCCGCCTTTGCCATAAAAGTATCTTTCATTGGATTTTCCTCCAGAATTACGAAATCTAAATCAGCAATCGAACGCCCGGGGCTATTGGAAACATTTCAACTGCTATGCTTAAGTATCATAAACAAAACGCGCCGCCTTGTCAAGAAAAAGCTTGTCAACTTTAATTTCAATGTTTAAAATTAATATCAGCATTTCTTTCTTTTCGGAAAGAAAGAAACGCCTAGCAAAGAAAGAAAACTCCGCGCAGATTTCGCATCACGCGAAATGGCGCGGGATGGCGCTCATCCGTGAGCGCCTCTAAATTGGAAAGGTTGATTAATCGCGTGGCAAATGCTGATTTAAAAATCGCACAGAAATTAAAACTTAAAAAATATCGCGCAGAATTAAAATTATTTGTGGCTGAGGGATTAAGATTGTGCGAAATGGTAAATCCGGCGCAAATTGAATTCGGTTTTTTCACAGCAGAATTTTTGAAAGGCGAGCGGCAAATAAAATTAGTCGAGCACCTAAAGAATTTCGCGCAGATGTATGAAATCCCGATGGCAACATTCGAGAAAATCAGCGACACAGAAACTCCGCAAGGTGTAATGTTAATCGTGCGACAAAAATTATCAACGTTGGAAGAACTTTTAACAAAAAAAATAATCGTAGCATTGGATGCCGTGCGAGACGCTGGCAATTTGGGAACGATTTTGCGGACGGCAGAAGCTTTTAATTGCGGCGTGGTGGTTTTGGAAGAGTCGGTTGACATTTTCAATTCAAAAGTGGTGCGCGCGTCTATGGGGGCGATATTCAATTTGTCAATGGTGAAATTATCTCGGCTGGAATTTTTGAATACAATGAACTTAGCGGGTATCGAAATTTTAGCGGCGGCTCTTGATTCATCGGCAGAAATTTATTTTAATCACAAATTCACCGCTAAAAGCGCGCTGGTTTTTGGCAATGAGGCTGAAGGCGTATCGGCAGAAATTTTGAGCACAGCCAAAAAGATTTATATTCCAATGAGCGGTCGCGCAGAAAGTTTGAACGTGGCACAGGCGGCGGCGATTATTATTTCAGAGGCAACGCGGCAAAAATTTTTTCTTGACAGGAATTGAATTAAATGATACACTTCACAAGCTGAATTGATTTTAGCAACTACCGCGGGGTGGTGTAAACGGCAATTCGATTCCGGTCTCCGCAACCAAGCTGATGTAGCTCAGTCGGCAGAGCGTATCCTTGGTAAGGATAAGGTCACCAGTTCAATCCTGGTCATCAGCTCTTATAATGGCGGCATAGCTCAGTTGGTCAGAGCATTCGGTTCATACCCGGAGTGTCCCCAGTTCGAATCTAGGTGCCGCCATAAATTTATTGATTTAATTCCCCTTATGTAGGGGTTTTATTTTTAAGGAGGTCAAAAAATGCGCACAAATATTACGCTTTCCTGTACCGAATGCAAGAACCGTAATTACAGGACTAACAAGAACAAAAAAAATACCCCCGACAGAATTGAAATGAAAAAGTACTGCAAATTCTGCAAAAAGCATACTCTTCATAAGGAAACGAAATAATCGGCGACTGGCGGAGGTGTAAGATGTGGCAGAAAAAGATGAAGCTGTCGAGAAAAAAGGTGCGTTTCAATTTTTAAGGGAAGTCCGCGCCGAATTAAATAAAGTATCGTGGCCGACGAAAAAAGAACTGTTTTCTTACACGGGCGTGGTTGGATTAGCCGTAGTGATAGTTTGCGCGCTGATATGGATATGTGATACGGCATTTGCAAAACTTTTTCGCGTCATACTCGGCTGAAAGGAGTCCTTATGGAACACAAGCCTAATGATTTAGATCAAAAGGATAAGTCTAAGCGCGCATGGTACGTCATACACACATTTTCTGGCTATGAAAATAAAGTCAAGGCGAATCTGGAAAAAAAAATTATAGCTCAAGATTTGAGTGATGTGATTTTTGATGTAGTTGTTCCAATGCGTGAAGAATCCGAGTTCAAGGACGGTAAACGCAGAGTTGTCAGGAAAAAGTTGATTCCTGGTTACGTGATGGTTGATATGATTGTCAATAATTACTCGTGGTTCGTCGTGCGAAATACCAACGGCGTCACGGGTTTTGTTGGCTCAGAAAAAGAACCGATACCGCTAACATTGGAAGAGGCCAAGCGAATTCTAATCGAATTGGCAGAAGCGCGCCCCGAAGATACTCCGATTGGCTTTGAGATTAACGACCGCGTGAGGATAATTTCCGGCTTGTTTGAAAATCGCGTTGCTATCGTGAAAGATATTGACGTTGCTAAAAGGCGCGTTAAGGTTTTGGTAGAAAATGCGCCGGTTGATTTGGATGTCAGCGAAGTTGAAAAGATTTAATTCGCACCGAGAGGGGGTGTAATTTGTGGCAAAGAAAGTTACTAAGGTTGTAAAATTGCAAGTTCCGGCAGGTAAAGCTACACCAGCGCCGCCGGTAGGTCCTGCGCTTGGTCAAGCGGGCGTCAACATTATGGCGTTTGTCAAAGAGTTCAACGACCGCACAGCGCAACAGGTAGGCTTGATCATTCCGGTTGAAATTTCGGTTTATGAGGATAGATCCTTCACATTCATAACGAAAACTCCGCCTGCAGCAATTTTGCTGAAGAAAGCAGCTGGCGTTGAAAAAGGTTCAGGCGAGCCGAATAAAACTAAGGTTGCGAAACTTCCGCGCGCTAAAGCGGTTGAAATTGCCGAAATGAAAATGAAGGACCTTAACGCGGCGTCAGTCGAAGCGGCAACGCGAATGATTGAAGGCACTGCCCGCAGTATGGGAATTGAAATTGTGGCGTAATTGCTCTGAAACGTGGGAGAGAAATCGATTGCACCACTGGGAGGAATTTTTATAATGGCAAAGAAAAGCAAAAAATATCGTGCAGCGGCTGAATTAATTGAAAGCGGCAAATTGTACGACGTTGACGCGGCAGTGGAGCTGGCTAAGAAAACAGCAACCGCCAAATTCGACGAAACCATTGAAATGCATGTTCGACTTGGCGTAGATCCGAAATATGCTGACCAGCAGGTTCGCGGCGCGGTGGTCTTGCCGAATGGTATTGGTAAGTCCAAACGCGTTTTGGTTTTCACTAAGGGCGAAAAAGTCAAAGAAGCTGAAGCGGCTGGCGCTGATTTCGTCGGTTCAGATGAACTTATCGAAAAAATCAAGGGCGGCTGGTTTGATTTCGACGTTGCGGTTGCCACGCCGGATATGATGGGCGTTGTTGGGCGTCTTGGTAAACTTCTTGGTCCGCGCGGTTTAATGCCGAACCCAAAACTTGGTACTGTTACAATGGATTTGGCAAAGGCTATCAATGAGCAAAAAGCTGGTAAAATTGAATACCGCACTGACAAAGCCGGTAACATTCATTGCCCGATTGGCAAGGCGTCATTTGAAAATCAGAAACTCGCTGAAAATTATCAGACGCTGTTGGATACGTTAATTCGCGTGAAACCGGCGGCGGCTAAGGGACAGTATGTCAAGTCAATTACTCTTAGCGCGACAATGGGTCCAGGCGTATCGGTAGTTTTGCCGTAATTTTTGTTAACCACTAATTTGACCATAGACAGCAGGTTCGATTTATCGATTAAAGCGCCTGCCGAGGTCGGAGCTTTACCATTAAAAAAGTTTCTCCGATTGTCTTTGGTCGGGGATTTTTTTATGGGAGGTGATTTTGAAGTGGGTGTTACACCAAAAAAAGAGGCTGTAGTTGCCGAAATTAAAACTTGGCTGACAGAAGCTAAGAGCGTTGTTATTACCAGCTACAAAGGTTTGAACGTCGCTACTGATACCCAAATGCGTCGTGAACTGCGCGAGGCTGGAATTACATATAAAGTCGTGAAAAACACTATGCTGCGAATTGCGGCGAAAGATTTGGGCATTGACGGGCTTGATTCTCACCTTGAAGGCACAACGGCTATTGCTTTTTCAACGACTGACGCAGTTGCTCCGGCTAAAGTTCTTGTTGATTTTATGAAAAAGAACAAGCTGGAAGATCCGGGCATTTTGACGATTAAAGCAGGCTTGCTTGATAATAAGGTGCTCAGCGATAAGGAAGTTAAAGCACTTGCCGCATTGCCGAGCAAGGAAGAACTCATTGCAAAATTGTTGGGCAGCATGAACGCGCCGCTTGCAAATACAGTTGGCTTGTTGTCCGCGATTATCAGAAACGCTGTCGGCGTTATCGATGCTCTGCGCGAAAAGCGCGAAAAAGAAGCGGCTTAATTATTTTTTGAAATTTGGAGGTTAAATAATAATGACTAAAGAAGAAATTATTGAAGCTATAGGCTCAATGACAGTATTGGAACTTTCCGAACTCGTGAAAGCTATGGAAGAAAAATTCGGCGTATCAGCAGCAGCACCGGTAGCAGTTGCAGCAGCAGCTCCGGCAGCAGCGGCAGAAGCTGAAGAAGAAAAAACTGAATTTGACGTTATCCTTGAATCCGCTGGCGATAAGAAAATTGGCGTTATCAAGGTTGTACGCGAAATCACCGGTCTTGGACTTAAAGAAGCAAAAGCTCTTGTTGACGGTGCTCCTGCTCCTGTCAAAGAAAAAATTGCTAAGGCTGACGCTGAAGCTCTTAAAGCTAAACTCGAAGAAAGCGGCGCGACCGTTTCAATTAAGTAAATTTAAATTCGTAAACGCAAATTTGAAGGTGGTATCGGTAAATTCTCCGACGCCACCTTTATTAATTTTGAGCATGCAAGCGAGGTTTTAATTATGAGAATGATTCAAACAGTGAGCGCTCCTGCGGCGATTGGTCCATACAGCCAAGCCGTCGAAGTGGAAGGCACTTTGTATACTTCAGGGCAAATTGCGATTGAGCCGACCTTAGGTAAAATCATTGCGAAATACATCGATGGACAGGCTGAACAGTGCTGTAAAAATATCGGTGCTATTCTCGAAGCAGCAGGATATGATTTTTCAAATGTGGTAAAAACTACGTGCTTTTTGGCTGACATTGCCGATTTTAAAGCATTCAATGAAGTTTACGCGAAATATTTTATAAGCAAGCCTGCGCGAAGTTGCGTTGCGGTAAAAGATTTGCCCGCGGGCGCTCTGTGCGAAATTGAAGTTATCGCCGCAAAATAAAAAAAGCGCCATCAGCGCAAGTCTCCTATAAATAAAAATTGACGAGAGGCCTTGTTTGTGCTAAAATTAGCATGAACCAAAAAAAAAATAAAGGCAACCACCCCGCCAACGTCTGTATTATAAATCGGTTGAGGGGGAATGTCAATAACTTTTAGGAGGCGATTTTTTATGGCAGATTTAGAAACGCGAGTTGACAAAATTGATGAAAGGCTTCACGTCGTGGAAAACAAAATTGACGTGCTCGCTCAACAAGTCCAAGATTTTGTTGCCGAATCCAGAGCGGCGCGCGCTAAGACAGACGAAGAACTTAAAGAAATTCGCGCGAATAATGCGGCACTTAATCAACGAATGGACACACTTAACCAGCGAATGGACAATACCCTTTTGAGCATTAAAAATTTGGTTACCGCGACGATGGTTGGCATTGGTGCTCTGGCGGTTGGTGTTCTAGCTTTTGTTTGGACTATGGCAACTAAATAAATTTTTTCTTAAATCTCGACGCCCCTCCTTGCAGGGGTGATTTTTTTTTGTCTATCTGATATAATCAGCGGCGGTAATATTTTTCAATTCAAAGGAGCGAGTTTGTTGACGAATGTATTTGATACACTGCAGGAACGCGGCTTTATCGCGCAGTGCACGGACGAAGTTGAAGTTAGAAAATTGCTCGGCGAAAAATCTGTGACGTTTTATATTGGATTCGATCCGACGGCTGACAGTTTGCATGCAGGACATTTTATCGCGCTTATGGTTATGGCTCATATGCAACGCGCCGGTCATCGCCCAATTTGCCTGGTTGGCGGCGGCACCGGCACCGTGGGCGATCCTTCCGGTCGAACTGATATGCGAAAGGTTATGACTGACGAAATTATTGCTCACAACTGCGAATGTTTCAAAAAGCAAATTTCGCGGTTCATTGATTTTTCGGACGGCAAGGCGCTTATGGTGAATAATGGCGATTGGCTGCGCAAACTGAATTATATTGAACTCCTGCGCGAAGTCGGCGCTCATTTCACGGTTAATAGAATGTTGGCGGCGGAATGTTATAAACAGCGTTGGGATAAAGGCTTAACTTTTTTGGAATTTAATTATATGGTAATGCAGGCGTATGATTTTTACAAGCTGAATGCGGATTTTGGCTGTGAAATGCAACTCGGCGGCGACGATCAATGGTCGAATATCATTGCGGGCGTCGAATTAGTGCGGCGCAAAACTGGCAGGAATGTTTTCGGCTTGACAAATAAGTTGCTGACGAAAAGCGACGGCTCAAAGATGGGCAAGACTGCGGGCGGCGCATTGTGGCTTGACGCAGAAAAAGTTTCGCCCTATGATTTTTATCAGTATTGGCGCAATATCGACGACGCGGACGTTAAAACTTGCCTTTCGCTTTTAACATTTTTGCCAATGGACGAAGTTAACAGATTGAGCGCGCTGAAAGATTCGGAGATTAACGAGGCGAAAAAAATTCTTGCGTATGAAGTTACTAAATTGGTACACGGCGCTGAAAATGCTGACGCTGCCGCTAAATCTGCCGCTGAAATTTTCACTGGTCAATCTTCAGAGAATATGCCGACAGTTGAAGTTGCTAACGCTGTTGGTAAAAAATTGTTGGACATTTTAGCCAGTGCGAAAATTCTTGAGTCGAAGGCTGAGGGTCGCCGATTAATCGCGCAGTCCGGCTTAACTTTGAACGATGAAAAAATCGTTGACGCTGAATATATTTTTGCTGAGAAAGATTTTCCGGCTGTCATTCGCAAGGGCAAGAAGAAATTTTACAAGGTAGTGATTTAACTGGAGCAAAAAAATTCTACCGATGAATTTAACGCGAGGCAAAGGCTTAATCAGTGAAGGAGAGATATTATGTCAGGACATTCAAAATGGGCGAATATTAAACGCAAGAAAGGCGCTAATGACGCAATACGCGGCGCAATGACAACTAAGATTAGTCGCGAAATTACCATTGCCGTTAAAATGGGCGGGGCAGATCCTACTGGCAATATGCGTTTGAAACTGGCTTTGTCGAAGGCGCGCGCTAATAATATCACAAAAGACAATATCAACCGCGCTATTCAAAAAGGACTTGGCTCATCCGATAATTCCAATTATGAGGAAATTATTTATGAGGGCTATGGTCCAGGCGGCTCTGCGCTAATGCTTGAGATTTTAACAGATAATCGCAATAGGACGGCTGCTGCGGTGCGTCATATTTTCACGAAGTACGGCGGCAATTTGGGC
This sequence comes from uncultured Selenomonadaceae bacterium, assembly GCA_905234505.1. Classification (GTDB taxonomy): domain Bacteria; phylum Bacillota; class Negativicutes; order Selenomonadales; family Selenomonadaceae; genus Quinella. Next base: position 3,491 of record CAJOIA010000030.1, on the reverse strand, counting down.
GCGGACGGCTGCGTTAGCTGGAAATTCAAGAAGAAGGCGGTTTTCGTTGTTGACAGAGAAACTTTCGATGATGAAGATGCGCTTATGGAAATTGTGACTGAAGCGGGCGCTGAAGATTTTGAAGCAGATGAAGAATCTTTCGAAATTACCGCCGCGCCTGAAGATTTTGAAGCTATCGAAAAAGTTTTAGCTAAAAAAGGCATTGAAACTGCGTCCGCTGAAATTACGCAAGTGCCCGATACCACCGTTAAACTTTCCGATAAAGATACTGAGAAAATGCAAAAACTTCTTGAAGCGCTCGAAGAAGATGATGACGTTCAAAACGTCTATGGCGATTACGAATTTGCCGACGAATAATGCGGGCGTTAGGAATTGATCCTGGAACTGCGATTTGCGGCTATGGTTTAGTTGAACAGGTAAGCGGGCGATTAATCGCAAAAACGTTTGGCGCGGTAATTACCAACCCGCAAGCTCGAATGCAAGACCGGCTTTTAAAAATTTACAATGAAATTGACACGCTCATAAAAAATTTTCAGCCGGAAGTAATTGGCGTGGAGAAATTATTTTTTGGGCGAAATGCAACAACGGCAATACCGGTCGGACAAGCGCGCGGCGTGATTTTATTGTGTGCGGCGCAAAATGATTTAGATGTGGTAGAAATGACGCCCAACGAAGTTAAAATGTCAATCACGGGATACGGCGGAGCGACTAAGGAACAAATAATTTACATGGTGACGAAGATTTTGAACTTAGCCGAGCCGCCCAAGCCCGACGATACAGCGGACGCATTGGCGATAGCAATTAGCGCGTCGTACGAGGCAAATAGTTTAGCGCGGAATTGGAGGGTGTAGGATTAGGGAATAGTGGAAAGGGAATAGGGAATAGTGTTTTTCCCCTAATCCCTAGCCCCTAACCCCTAACCCCTAAAAATGATTGGATATTTGAGCGGCAGGGTTAAATTTATTTTCGACGACGAAATTATTCTGGACGTTGGCGGCGTTGGCTATAGGCTTTTTGCTAATGCTGATTTGAAAATTGGTGCGTCGGCTGAATTTTTTATTCATACGGCTGTTAAGGAAGATTCAATCGCTTTGTACGGTTTTAAAAATCGCGCAGATTTTGAGCTCTTTGAAATGTTGCTGACAGTAACAGGCTTTGGAGCGAAATCTGCGATGGCAATTCTGTCAAAAATTTCAGCGGCGGAATTTGCAGCGGCGGTAGCCAATCAAGATTTAGCGGCGTTAACGAAATTACCGGGCGTCGGTAAAAAATCAGCGCAAAGAATTTTATTAGAGCTCAAAGATAAATTGCCTGACGTTGAAACTGAATTACTCGCGCAGGACTTCAAGCCGGTATTAAAAAAATCAAGCGCAATGGACGAAGCGACAGAGGCATTAACGGCTTTGGGTTACACGGCGGCGGAAATTTCCACAGCATTTAAGCGCGCGCCGAAAAATTCAACTACTGAGCAGCTGATAAAATTTGCACTGCGCGAATTGAATAAGTTTTAGCCTCGATTAAACACATAAAGGGGTGAGTAAATTGTTAAGCACATTGGCGGCGGTGCGTCCGAAAAAGCGACTCTTTTTAGGGCTATTGTTAACGACGGAATTTTTAATCGCGCTGATGTTGTACGGAATTTGGAAAATCGCCTATTTGGGGCTGGAAAATATTTCTGAATACCTTCCGGCGATACTCGGCGCATTTTTAATTTTTATATCGACGTTTTCATTCGGCGCGGTCTGCAATATGGTTTTGGCAGTCAAAGGTTTGCCAACACTGAAATTATTTCACAGATACAGCTTTGCAATCATAAAATTCTTGTTTCCAATGGCGGTAAGAATCGGAAAAATTTTCGGTATCAAACGGCGGCAATTGGAAGGCTCATTTATCGCAGTCAGCAATTTAATTTTTATGAAAAGCCGAATACGCGTTCCTGCAAATAAACTTTTGGTACTGGTGCCGCATTGCCTGCAACTGGCGACTTGCCCGCACAAAATTACACGCGATCCAGAAAATTGTAAACGCTGCGGCGGTTGCAATATTGGCGATTTGATGAAACTTTCTCATGAACTTGGATTTATATTTTTCGTGGCGACGGGCGGAACTTTGGCGCGTCAAGTTGTAAAAAATAACCGCCCTCAAGCCGTGCTCGCCATTGCGTGCGAACGTGACTTAATGAGCGGTATTCAAGATGTCTTTCCATTGCCAGCGGTCGGCGTGTTGAATATTCGCCCGAACGGTCCTTGCTACAACACCCGCGTTGACATTGACGAAGTTAGAAAAGTTTTGAAGCAGATTATTGAAGATTAATTTTAGCAATTCCGCCGTCTTTATTGCGGCAGATAACTTTTGAGATTTGAGCATTTTTAATCATGCGACGGCATAAAAGGCACGGTTCACCGGAAGCGTAACTGCCATCAGCCGCGTTAATCCCAACAATATAAATTGTGGCGTCCTTCATTTTAAGAGGGTCGCCATTTATTATTGCATTTTGCTCGGCGTGTACCGACCTGCAGTTGTGCACAAATACGCAAGAATTATCGCCGAGGTCAACAGGGAAATTATGAAATTCCGGAACAGTGACATCGTAAACTTCAATGGGTTCGTCGATTTTTTCAATTTTTATAACGCGGTGATTAAAGACACGCGCCTCTTGCATTGCTTTATCAAAATCGCCGTCAAACCATTTGAGAATAGCTTTAAGCCGCGGTATTGTTTCCATAGTACCGCGCCTGCCGCCAACAGGGCGGTATTTTTTTTGCAAAGCTGGATACGTTTCAATACTTATTTCGGTTTCGTCGTGAATTTCAGCCATTTTGCCGATTAACAGCGAAATTCCCTTAACGATTCTGCCTTGATATTGTCTGTGACGCATCTCAGAACTATTTAAAATTTCTACACTGTGTTTGCCATTTTCAACTTGAACACTATGAACTTTTTCTCTGAAATTCGGATTAGTCCAATTAGCACTCATATTCTGAGAGCCTATTTCGCGTTTGTGTGCCAAAAAATTGGGAGATTCGATTAACATCTGCCTTTGGGTCGCTATACCTTTTAATCCGGATTCGACAAAATTTTTTACATGCTCCGGCGTTATATGTAGCGAACTGTGGGCACTTCGAGATATAAATTCTAAATTCATTGGCGCGTTGTTTAATTTATTGCTGTCTTTGTGATGAATTAAAAACTTTCCATTACCAAAATCAACCGCGCTGTTAAAAAACTGATAGACTAAATGATGTGTCGGGAATTGAAAAGTCCCGCATTTATCGCCTTCAGTCAATCTGCCGCGTCGCCGACTGAGCGTATTGCAAATAGATTCATAGCCATCATTTAGTGCAAAATTGTAATACATTGGCATAACGCTATCTTGAATTTTTAAATCACTTGCCGCTTTATACGTGCAATCCGTCAACAAAATTTTATGGTCGGCAGTGCAAGTAATAGATTTGCCATTGTCAAAAGTAATGCGCACAATGTCATTTCTA
>CAJOIA010000029.1:33882-48018 GCA_905234505.1 uncultured Selenomonadaceae bacterium | reverse complement strand
AAAGGGAATAGTGATTTTTACACTAATCCCTAGCCCCTAACCCCTATCCCCTAAAAAACTGACTGAAAGGAAGTTTTTCCCCATGGAGCTGTGGTTTACTGAGCAGCACACGCCGAATGTTAGATTTTCAATAAAAGTTGACAAACAGCTTTTCAGCGAAACCAGCGAATTTCAGCGCATAGATATTTTTGAATCAGCTGAATTTGGCAGAATTTTAATTTTGGACGGGCGCGTGCAAATTACCGAGAAAGATGAATTTATTTATCACGAAATGATAACGCACGTGGCAATGTGCGTGAACCCTGCGATTAAAAAAGTTTTGCTTGTGGGCGGCGGAGACGGCGGCACTGCGCGAGAACTTTTAAAATATGATACGATTGAAAAAATTGATTTGGTCGAAATTGACGCAATGGTGGTAGAGGCTTGCAAAAAATTTATTCCACAAACCGCCGGCTGTCTCGATAATCCGCGTGTACATATTTTTTACGAAGACGGCTTGAAATTTATTCGCCGCGTCGAAAATGAGTACGATTTGATTATTGTTGATTCGACAGATCCATTTGGACCAGGCGAAGGACTTTTCACCAAAGAATTTTACGGCAACTGCTATAACGCTTTGACGTCGGACGGAATTATGGTAAATCAGCACGAAAACCCATACTACAGCCGCGACGCCGTTGCAATGCAGCGCGCTCACAAACGCATTGTAAATTCATTTTTAATCAGCCGCGTGTATCAGTGCCACATTCCGACTTATCCATCGGGGCATTGGCTTTTCGGCTTTGCGTCAAAAAAATTTCATCCAATTTCAGACGTAGACTTTAAACGCTGGAAATCGCTAAACTTGCAAACAAAATATTACAACACAAAATTACATCGCGGCGCATTTTCCTTGCCGACGTACGTTGAAAAACTTCTGCGCGAGGTTGAAGAAAATTGATGGCTAACTTTATGAAAAAATTTGTCACAACGATTTTTTTAGTAATATTTTCAGTGACAACAGCATTTGCCGCCGCGCCACTTTCGCCCGAACAAATGCAGGCTATTCTTGCCATTCCAAAAGGCGACCGCCCTTCGCCGGAAACTTACTTGAGCAAGCACTATATTCGACATCACTTGCGCAAATTTAAAAAAGGCGTTTCAATCGTCACCAGCGTTAATAGCTTTGAAAAATTTATGTTGCACGCAAATGAAATTGGGCGCGAAGATAATACCTGCTTTGTTATGCCGAAAGAATTTTGTGACGCCATTGAAAGAGATGCAGGCGGCAATATTTCAATTTGGGAAAAGCGCCTGTCATTCGACGAAGGCTATTTTAAAAATCAAGGCGGCTTGGTGCGGATTGACATTATAAATTTCAGTGATTTGCATTTGAGAATACCGAACGGCAATGAAGCAGGCGCAAATGATTATTGGATACCTGGCGGCTGGACTGTCGGCGATACGCCCGAAGCCGTCACTGACCGAATACCGAAAACTAGAATTATCGTGAGATTTTTGTAAAATAAAAGCCCGAATTACGCGGGCTAATTTTTTTGGAGGAAATTTTATGCACAGGAATATTGAAACTTTTTTGGGCTGCGACGCCGAATACGCCGAATCGCAGATTGTGATTTTTGGCGCGCCTTTTGATTCGACAACTTCATATCGACCTGGCGCACGTTTTGCCTCAAAGGTTATGCGCGCGGAATCTTACGGCTTGGAAACCTACAGCCCCTATCAAGATTTGGATATCACTGATTTTAAAATTTTTGACGGCGGAGATTTAGAACTTTGTTTTGGAGATACTAACCTTGCGCTGGCTGATATTCAAAATTTCGCGCAGAAAATTTTTGCCGATAAAAAAATACCGCTGATGATTGGCGGCGAGCATTTGGTTACTTTGGGAATGTTCAGGGCGGCTGTTGAAAAATTTCCCGATATTCACGTGATACATTTTGACGCCCATACAGATCTGCGCGATGATTATCTTGGTGCAAAACTTTCACACGCAACGATTATTCGGCGCGTTCATGATATTATCGGTGACGGCAAGATTTTTCAATTTGGAATACGCAGCGGCGACCGTCCAGAATTTGAATTTGCCAAAAAGCATACCCGCCTAAAAAAATTCAACTTCGACGGACTCGATAAAGTCATTGCCGAAGTTGCCGATAAGCCTACTTATTTGACGATTGACCTTGACGTACTCGACCCTAGCGTTTTTCCTGGCACTGGTACGCCCGAAGCTGGCGGTGTAACTTTCCTGGAACTTTTAAATGCCGCGCTGAAAGTTATTAAAAATTGTAATGTCATTGCAACAGATTTAGTTGAACTTTCGCCGCCCTACGATCCAAGCGGTATTTCGATTGCAACCGCTTTAAAAATCCTGCGCGAAATTTTAATCGCTGCCGCCGCCAAGTTTAAATCCGGTCGGTAATTTCAGCGAATTATCCTGCCCAAAACTTAACGCTCTGCTAACGTTTTCAGTTGCAGGGCGATTTATTTTTTGCTGCAGCTGTGCCAATGTCAAATCCTCGCGCAGTTGTTTATTTTCTTCAGTGGACTGATACAATTTAAATCGATAAAAACTTAACGCACTGAAAAAATATGACACAACCGCCGAAGAAACTTTCTGCTTAGAAAAAAATTCACGCCGGAATAAATCTTCAACTTGAGCAGGAAGCATATTGCCATCGCGGTAAAGCGCAATACAAATATAGTTCAGCCGATTTTGACAGTGCCAATCAAGCAATTCATATCGCACCTGTGGATTTTGAGCAAAGTATTCGCGGCGGCTCATAAATTCGTCCAGTGCCTTTACAACGCCAATCATATCGTTAAGAATTTCAAACGGACTAACTGGCTTATGCGACAAAGAATCCTTTCTGACGCGGTAATAATAAAAAATGTTTGGAATGCGCACATATTTTTTCGCGCAGATAGTCAGAAAAATTGTGAAGCACATATCTTCATAAACAGAAACCGGCGGAAACTCAATCGCATTGTCGATAATCAAATCGCGGCGAATTAATTTATTTTGAGCCCACCACAAAAAGCCGCGCTCAGTAAATTTTTTTATGCGCGCGCCAAGATCATAAGGCTCAATAGTCGGAGCATTAACCATTGCGCCCCGCTGAAAAGTTGCAACTTGAATTTTATCATTAGCACCGTCCATAAAGTTAAAATATTTTTCAGCGTGAATAACTTCAGCGTCTGTGGCTTCAGCAATTTGGTACATCTCTTGCAAAGCGGTCGGTTGAAAATAATCATCGCTATCAAGGAAAGTTATATATTTGCCTCGCGCAGATTTCAAAGCGGCGTTTCTTGGAATACCAGGACAACCGCTATTTTCTTTGAAACAAATCAATTTCAGTCTGCCGCTAAATTTTTGCTCGAAACTTTGAACAATCGATACAGATTTATCGTCGCTGCAATCGTCAACTATAATCACTTCAAAATTGGCAAATGTCTGGCGGAGCAAACTTTCCAAACACTGCGCGATATATTTTTCAGCATTATACATAGCAATTATAACCGATATGGGGGGGGGGTATTATAACTTTCTTGTTGTATCATAAATTTACCTTTCTTTTGAAATTTCGTCGTCATACGTCGGCGCGTCATAATAATTCGTGTCATAGCGACCTGAATAATTATCATAAGAAGAAGGCGTATCATAATAATAATTTTCGCGGCGATCATTGTAATTATCCGGATTGTCATAATAATAATTTTCGCGGCGGTCATCATAAGTCGGCTCATAATTTTTACTGGGAGCTGAAGAATTTATTGGCGGTTCGTAATAATAATCATCGTCGCGGCGCGTATCTGTTTCCTCTGAATAATAATCGTCGCGGCGGCTTTCAGTTTCTTCATTATAATAATTATCGTCGCGGCGCGTATCTATTTCCTCGTTGTCATTATCATCATAGGTATCATTTTTATCATCTTGATTTTCGTAATAATAATTTGGCGGATAATCGCGGGTAGGTTCGCCGACAGTTTCAGCGCCTTCAGGAATTTTTTTAGCAGTACTCGGAATGGATTCATTGTATTCACTGGCGACTTTTTCAACGCGGCTCTTAATTCGATTATCAACTGAAACGTCTAAAAGTTGCGCCATAGCATATTGAAGTTCATCGACGTAGGGAATCCAATAACTAATTTCATCAATGTAGATCGGATAACCAGGCACCATATCAGTTTCCAGACCATTTTGCTGAGCTGCCTTTAATGCGCCCGCTAATTCTAAAAGTTGGCGAAAAGTCATATCGGTATCGATAGCGTCAACAACTTCGCGCAGGACTGACGGAATACGCGGAATGAACGCAGGCGAAGTAACTTTGTCCAAGCAAGCCTCAATAAATTTTTGCTGGCGCTTAATGCGACCAATATCGCCTTCAGAATCTCGATAGCGAACGTACGTCACAGCTTTTTTGCCGTCCATATGTTGCACGCCAGGAAACAGATTAATAAACAAGCCGCCATTATCGTCCCATGGGTCTTCGTATTTCATTCGCTTTTCCACGTCAATATCAATGCCACCGATAGCGTCAATGATTTTAACAAAGCTGTTGGTGTTGATAATAACGTAATGGTCAATGTCAATGCCGAGAAAATTTTCAACAGTCTTTTCAGCAAGCGGCTCGCCTCCAAACGCATAAGCGGCGTTGATTTTATCGTAGCCGTAACCGTAAATTCTAACGCGCGTATCTCGTGGAATTGACATAAGCGCTGCTTGGTCGTATTTCGGGTCAACCATCGCTATCATCATTGTATCGGAGCGTCCAACGTCATCTTCGCGCATATCCACGCCCATTATCAAAATAGTTGATTTGTCTTTAGCCTTGATTAGTTCTGTGTCAAAATTCATTCGCTCGATTTGCTTAATAGGCTCTTTTTTTAAATCAAAAATACTTGACGACGCCAAAAGCGACCCCGCCGCCGCTGATATAAAGAAACAAAACGCCAATAAAATTATCGGCCAAATGCGCCGCTTTTTTTTGCGTTGCGGCATATTTTCATTCTCCAAGGAATCCTCCCCTTGCTTACCAATAAAAAATTTTATCATCAAGCGCCGAAATAATTTTAATATCAGTGTCATACAAATTGCTTAAACATTCCAGCGTCACCATTTCGCGGGTTGTAATAAAATGAGTCGCCTGTCTAACAATTTGCGCTGCGTTATCGGAAATTCTAATGATATTTGGACTGTTAAATTCTTCCAACGCTTTCAAATCTTTTGGGCGAAATTTTTTATTCGGCAAAATTACCAGCAATGCATTTTCCAAATCTGCGCGAGTAAATTCAGCGATAATTTTTTTCCAGAGCGGAATTTTAGCGGCAAAATCTGCCACAAACGCATAAATTTTCCAGCCGGATTGGCGCTTAGCAGTTATTTCAAAATCAGCGGCAACATTTTCAGTCGGCGCATAATGTTTATCTAAAAATTTTTCAGTATCATAAATCAGCGGCAGATTTTTATAGATTTTTTTAATGTTCCAATTCCACCACTTGATTGCCATAAATTTTTTAATGGTCTCGGCGTCGAAGCGATATTTCACCACTCGCGCAGGGTTACCAGCCACAATAGCATAAGGCGGAACATTTTTAGTGACCATAGCATTTGTACCGATAATAGCGCCGTCACCAATCCTAACGCCGCCAATAATCGTCGCGCCCTGCCCAATCCAAACGTCATTGCCAACAATAATCTGATAGTGATTGTCATAGCGCCGCGTTTCCGGTTTATAGCTAATGTTGGTAATTTTCGCCGCCGCACAAATTTTTTCCATAACAAAATTAACGTCGAACGGATAAGTCGAAACTACATTTTTATAATTATGATTGAGCCCGAGCAAAAAAGAAACATCGCGCGCCACCGAGCAAAAACGCCCGATCAAAACGTGCGGCGTTTGTTTAGAATCGTCCCACTCAAAAATGCTGCTAATGACATAAGAACCCGCGCCGAGCGTCAAAAATGTGCAGGACTTTTTATTAATCACGCGAGTATATGGGCGGTCGATTGGCACAAAACTATCATCGGAAAAAGGCACGCGCATTTTGTCACCTCATTTTTTAACGCAAGCTTTAAGATTTAAAAATTAGCCATTATCAGATTTAGCATCCATTATCAATAAAAAATTTTATCGTCCAGCGCCGAAATAATTTTAACGTCAGTATTATACAAAAAATCAAGGGCACTTAAAGTAACAATTTCGCGCGTTGTAATAAAATGGGTTGAATTCCTCAATAAATACGGGGAAAAAGCTCTGCTTTCATTCATCGTAACGATACGAATATTTTTATTGATTCCTGTTTGATTTGCTGAAGTCATTATCGCTTGTAATTCTGTGATATTCGCTGTTATTAAATTTTCTTTTGCAAAGATTATCAGCACAACATTAGCTAAATCTGAAGAACAAAAATCATAAATTACTTTTTTCCATAAAGGGCGCGGCGCTTCAAAATCTGCAATGAAAGAATAAACTTTGTAGTCTTCTGCAAGGTACTCTTCAATTTGCTTGCCCCCCCCCGTAATTTTTTCATATACAATCCTATTATTTTCTGAATTATAATGAGTAGCTAAAAATTTTTCAACGTCATACATTAGCGGCAGATTTGCATAAATTTTATCAATGCTCCAATCCCACCATTTGATTGCCATAAATTTTTTAATAGTTTCGGCGTCGAATCGATATTTCACCACTCGCGCAGGACTGCCAACAGCGATAGCATAAGGCGGAATATCTTTTGCAACATTGGAATAAGCGCCAATAATAGCCCCGCTGCCGATTTTCACGCCATTAAGAAATTTAACGCCTTCACCAACCCAAACATCATTGCCAATAATAATTTGATGAGAGTTTTGTATATTTTTTATTTGTTCGGGGTTATAGCCGGAATGTGGCAAATTAGCGGCCAAACGCATTCTTTCCACAACAAAATTCATATCAAAAGGATAAGCGGTGACAGAATTTTTGTAATGGTGATTGTTTCCAAGAAAAAAGAAAAGTCCACCAGCTAAAGAGCAAAAACGCCCGACTAGTATATGCTTATCTTCTTCACCGTTACGAAAACTAAAAGTTGCTTCGCCAACGTACGAACCCGCGCCTAAGGTGATTGGAAATTTGCTTGTATAATCGCGGTCGATTGGAAGAAAACTATTTTCCTTAAAATTACTCATTTATAAGTCCTCTGAAAATTATTTTTTAACGCAAGCTTCGAGCTTTTCTTTATTCGCATTAATAACTTTATTGGTAGTATTGACTTTGGCGGCAAATTGAATTTCCTTCAGAGCCTCAAGATATTTTTGCTGTCTGAAATAGGCAATGGCAATTTCATTGTGCGCGTCGACGAATCTATCTTCAATTTCAAGCGTGCGGTGAAAATCTTCAATCGCCTCATCAAATTTATTCTGGCTAAGTTTTAAATGTCCGCGGTTGTAATGACCAAGCTCAGATTTCGGATCAAGTTTCAAAAATTCGTCGTAAGCGGAAATTGCTTCGTCGATCTGATTTAATTTTTCATAAGTCAGCGCCAAATTTAACCAAGCCGCCGATAATTCAGAATCAACTTCCAACGCAGATTTAAAATCTTCCGCTGCCTTTGCAAAATCTTTCTGCGAGAAATAAACTAATCCGCGATAAACATAAGCCGATGCCTTATCGTCATTTTCAGCCAGTTGTTGATTAGCCTTTTCAAGAGATTGTTTACTGCCATCGGGACTTTGTGCCTGCAACCACAGATTTAAAATATCTTGCCCGTACTGATTGCCAGGAACAGCCCAAACGCCATTTAAGCCCGTCCAGGTTTTAATTTTGCCGAAAATCTGAGGGCGCCATTTTTCAATCAATTCATAGCGCGGGTCGACAATTTTAACTTTTGGATGTTCGGTAGTTGCATAAGCTAACAAATGCTGAATATGAGCGCGCACGCCTGTTTTTGGCGTTATAAAAGTTGCGCCTGGTTCTTTATTGCCGGTCGCTCCAAGCCCGCAAAAATTATTCTGCTTAGGTGAAACGTCGCCGCCATAATTCCAAGTGCCGGTTTCTTTAATCGCCTGGCAAATCGCCACGTCCGGACGTATACCTTCACGCCCCGCTTCAGCGTAATAAAATCTGACAATATGCTCGACGCTGCAATTAAGTTTCGGTTTCGGATTGCGCCGCTTAATAAAATTTACCATTTGTTGTTGCGTTACGACCGGCTCGCCCATTAGCGTTATATCTTCAAGTCTTTCGCGCAGAACTATTACTGGAATGCCTTTCGCTCCAGCGTCAATCAATTTTGTGTCGCGCAATTTCTTTTCGTCGAATTGAATTTCATCAGATTTTTTTTCAGCGGCATTGCAAACCGTCACCGCCCAAATCAAAAGCGCCGTCATCATTAAGCTAAATAATTTTTTCATAACTGCCTCCAATTACAGGAAAATTTTTCAAAGTATCGAATTTATAAGAAATCAAAACTCGAGGGGGAATTTCAATGAAAATTGCAATGGCGAATGACCACGCCGGTACTCGGCTGAAAAACGAGATTAAAGCTTACCTTGAAAGTCAAGGGCACGAAGTTAAAGATTTCGGCACATACGACGAAAACGCTTGCGATTTGTCGGATTTTGTTTATCCGGCGTCTTTGGCAGTTGCTAAGGGCGAATGCGATCGCGGAATTTTCGTGGACGGCGTCGGCTATGGCAGCGCTTTAATCGCCAACAAAATTTATGGAATTTACGCGGCTGTTTGTCAAGATCCTTTCTGCGCGCAACTTTCCCGCGAACACACCGATTCTAACGTACTTTGCATTGGCGGAAAAATTATCGGCAGTGCAATTGCCATGGAAATTGTCAAAGTTTGGATGAAGACTGAGCCGCTGACTGCTGAAAAATATCGTCGCCGCGTCCAAAAAGTTGCCGATATTAACAACAAACACTGCGTGCCAGTAAAGTAATTTTCAAATAGATTGTAGCAGAATATTTCTTTGTGTCAAATAAAAAAGCGCCGCCTTCTAAACCAGCGGCGTTATTTTTTTGTGCGGAAAAATCTTATTCCAGCGTGTTAATCGTGCCAGTAAATAAATTAATTTTGCTCGGAATATCACGAATCACGAAAACGAACGGTATATCTGCGCGAAATTTTACAATGCGCTTAAAATCCGGCGCCATAGCTGTAGTTTCAACCATTGTAATTTCTGTAACAGCGGCGGCTTCAGTGCCTTGCTCATCGACTTTAATTTTTGCTTGGTGAGCGGCATCGTCAATTTTCAGCGATACGCCATTGATAATATTGTAAAACTCGGCGTAATCGGTAAAAGCGCGCTGAATTCCAACCTGCCACAATTTTTCAACCAAATTATTTTTAATATCAAGCTCGAACTTGGGCAAAGCTAAATGAACTTCACCGTCAAAAAGCGGCGCGGTCTGAATCTTATTCAAAAAATCTTCGCAGTAGGAAATATTTTCAGCGTTCCAATCGTCGGCAATATTCAAATTATCTTCGTCAACCGGCAAAATTATAAACAGTGCGGCGTTAGAATTTTTGTAAGGCAGCTCAACGCCTCTGTATTTTTCGTCGGCGTAATAGGAAATTTTATCTTCAAAAATCCTGTTCATCATATCGACTTTGGAAATTGAGCCGTCCTTGTTAAAAAAATTCTTTTGGCGCGTATCAGATTGATAAAAAGCGTCAAGCCAATCTTCCTTGAAATAAATCACGTTCAACAAATCTACAGCGGTATCTTGCCTTGCAATAGATTTATAATTCGGTATGAAATTATTGGTGCGCTTTTTAACCCAATCGGTAATGCGCGCCTTTTCGCCGGTTAAATTATTTTCAAAATCAGCAATCGCTACTTCAGAGCCGTAAATTTTTTCAACTTTATTCTTGAACCTTGAATTTATGCCGTTGCCGGAGTATTTTTTATCAATCAAAAGCAAATTGGCAGAGTTGACGCCGTGAAAATTAGCAAAGCCGTCATTTAAATTTTTAATTGAATCAGAATACAGCGCGTCAAGAATTTCTTGCTTAGTGCGACCAATCGCGCCATTAGACAACATACTAAGCGCGGCGGCTATGCTATATGGCGAATAAAAAATATTTTCGTCTTTGTCGAGCGTTTTATAGTAATTCCAGCCAAAATTATTCACGCTGTTTGAAATTCCAGCGGCAAAGGCAGCTGACACATTCAACGCGAAAATCAGCGCCATTACAATTAAAATCTTCACAGCAAATCAAACCTTCCTGCGAGGCGGGCGGTTGCCGCTTTGGTCGTTATAAGGTTTTCTGTCGAACGTTTTTTTATCAAACGTGGATCTATCTGAATTTCTGTTAAAAGATTTTTTATCGCCGCGACTGTCAAAATTTTTGCGAGCATTGCGGCTCAAATCTGGCGGCAAAGTTGCTTTGTGACTGACATTAACGCGACCTTTTTCGTCAATCTCGGTAACTTTAACCGTCAGCGTATCGCCAACTTTAACAACGTCTTCAACATTTTCAACGCGCTCATTTGAAAGTTGCGAAATATGGCAAAGCCCCTCGCGACCAGGTAATAAATCTACAAATGCGCCGAAGCTTTCAATGCGAGTAACCGGAGCATTTTCGTAAATCTCGCCAATTTCAAAATCGTGAGTGACGTCTTCAATCATCTTGAGCGCGCGCTTAATGCCGTCAACGTTGGTGGAAGTGACAAAAATATTGCCGTCATCTTTAATGTCAATCGTAACGCCGGTTTCGTCAATGATTTTGTTAACCATTTTGCCGCCAGTGCCGATAACTTCGCGAATTTTTTCAACGGGAATTTTCATCGTCATAACGCGTGGCGCATAGGGCGAAAGGTCCGCCGCCGGCTCTCTTATGCATTCGAGCATTTTGCCAAGAATAAAACTTCTGCCGCGTTTTGCCTGCGCGAGAGCGTCGGATAAAATTTCGCGGGTGATACCGGCAATTTTAATATCCATTTGAATTGCAGTGACGCCTTCGGTCGTACCGGCAACTTTGAAGTCCATATCGCCTAGCGCGTCCTCTAAGCCCTGTATGTCGGTCAGTATGGTATATTTATCGTCAGACTTAACTAAACCCATTGCTACGCCGCTCACAGGGCGCTTAATGGGCACGCCAGCCTGCATCAAACTCAAAGTACTTCCGCAAACACTACCCATTGAGCTTGAGCCGTTCGATTCAAGCACTTCAGAAACAAGGCGGATTGTGTAAGGAAAATCTTCAATCGAAGGAACAACCGGTTCAAGGGCGCGTTCAGCCAATGCGCCATGTCCAATTTCACGCCTGCCAGGACTGCGCGAAGGTCTTGCTTCACCAACTGAAAAGCCAGGAAAATTATAATGATGCATATAATGCTTAGCATATTCTGGGTCGAGACCATCAACAATTTGCTCGTCGCCGATTGAGCCCAAAGTTGTAATTGTCAAAACCTGAGTTTGCCCGCGCGTGAAAAGTCCTGAGCCGTGAGTACGTGCAAAAAGTCCAACTTCACAGCTGATCGGGCGCACTTCTTCAAGCTCTCTGCCGTCAGGACGAATTTTCTCGTGGGTTATCATGTGGCGGACGACGTCTTTCTTGACTTTGTAAAAAACTTCGCCAATTTCCTGCGCGGAGGTAGGATATTCTTCAGCAGGAAATTTTTCAAGCAAAGCAGCGGTAATTTCTTCCTGCACGGCGTCAATAGCAGCGTCGCGTGCAAGTTTATCTGGACGTCAACTTTTTCCGGCGCAATTTCACGAACTGCCGCTTCAATTTCTTCATTCGGGTGGAAAAGCGGATAATCTTTCTTAGGCTTGCCGACCTGCGCGATAATTTCATTTTGGAAAGTGACAAGCTTTTTAATTTCCTCGTGCCCAAATAAAATCGCCTCAAGTACAACTTCTTCCGGCAATTCCTTAGCGCCCGCCTCAACCATCATAACCGCGTCGCTCGAACCGGCTACCATTAAATCTAAATCGGAAGTTTCGGATTGCTCTTGCGTTGGATTGATAACAAATTCGCCGTTAATTCTGCCGACTCGCACGCCAGCAATTGGTCCGTTGAATGGAATATCTGAAATACAAATCGCGCAGGACGCCCCGAGCATTGCGGGAATTTCGGGCGCGTTATCAGGATCGTAACAAATGACAGTCGCGGTAACTTGCACATCATTTCTAAAACCTTCTGGGAAAAGCGGACGAATCGGTCTGTCAATTAACCGGCTGCGCAAAATTCCGCTGGTTTGCGGTCGACCTTCACGTTTCAAAAAACTGCCTGGAATTTTTCCGGACGAATACATTTTCTCTTCGTAGTCAACGGTTAGCGGGAAAAAATCTGCGCCTTCGCGAGGTTTAGCCGAAGATGTCACAGCAACTAATACCGCCGTATCTCCATAGCGCACCAAAACTGCGCCGTTGGCTTGCTTTGCCATTTTGCCTTGTTCGACGATTAATTTCCTGCCGCCCAATTCTGTTTCAAAACAATTCATTAAAATAAATTCCTCCTACAATATTTTAAACAATGTAAATTTCGACGCTGAAAAAATTCTTCCTGTAAAAACTTTAATAAATTTGACAACTTCGCGCAGGTTTGCCATAATCGAAAAAAATTGGAGTGATACATTTGACGCAGGAGCAGATTATAAAATTTTGCCACGATAATACAATTTGCGATTATCTCGGCGTTGAAGTTATACCGACGGCTGACGGCGGCGTTCGATTGGAACTTGAAGTTGAGGATAAACATTCGAATTGCTATGACATTTTGCACGGCGGCGTTTTAACCACAATGGCTGATACAGCAATGGGCGCGGCTTGTTTTGCGCGCAATAAAAAAGTCGTCACCGTTTCAATGACGATTGAATTTATGCGTCCGGTTTTAATCGGCACGAAAATTATTACCAACGCTCGAGTTTTGCACAACGGCAATCAGATTATGATTTGCGAATGCGGCTTGCTCAATGACGCTGGAGTTTTATTTTCAAAAGTCAACGCAACTTTTTTTGTGATTGAGCGGCTCATTTCATCGTAGAAATTTTGTGTTTCACAGTTTCCACGCTAATTACCGACAGACAATCTTCACCATTGGGACAAGCGCGTTTCCGGCAATTTTTACAGGCGCGGTTAACTTCAATAGAATTTTGAATTTGCCCGTAAGGACCGCTACGTGCCGCCTCAGTTGGACCCATCAACATTAAAGTTCTAACTCCGAGCGCCGCCGATAAATGCACAGCGCCGGTATCTCCGCCAATAACCAGCCGCGCGTTTTTCAGAATATAAGCCAGCTGCATTAAATTGGTATCCCCAACCAAATTAACCGGCGGAAAACTGGACATAGCCTCGATTTTCGCGACAATTTCTTCATCAGCTGCGCCATTGCCAATAACCACCGGTATAACTCCGCCACTATACAGCCATTCAACGAGCGCTGCCCAATTTCGCGCAGACCAGCGCTTATTTACCCAATTAGCGCCAACTGCGAAAACTACATAAGGTTCTGACATATCAAGATTATCTCGTTCCGCAATGACAGCGGCTTTTTTTATTTCTTCAGCAGGAATTTCAATAGGAAAGACAACTTTATCAACGCGACAGCCAATCGCCCGCGCGGTGTCCAAGTAAATATCTACAATGTGACCGTGTGCATTTTCGCCAATCACCGGCTTTGAAATTTTGCCGCTCAGCTCGCGCATTTCATACACTCCAAGCTTGACTTTCGACTTAGCAAAAAAAGCTATCGCCGCCGATTTAAAAAGTCCCTGCAAATCTAAAACTGCATCATAATTTTCAGCCTGTATCTCCCGCTTAAATGGGAAAAAATTTCTAACAAAACCCGAAATCGTCTTAAATTCTTTTTTGTGGAAAATAATAATTTTGTCAATGCACGGATTCATTTTCACCAAATCATACGCGGGCGGTTCGACTACCCAAGTTAATTGCGCGTCGGGAAAAGTTTCCTTAATCGCGTAACTCACCGGCAAGGCGTGTATCACGTCGCCCAGCGCGCTCATTTTCACAACTAAAATATTTTTCAGCATAGCCTTTCCTTTACAATTTCAAAATTAACCGTTAAAATAGCAAGGTTATAAATATTTTAAACGCACTTGCCGATATTGGCAAGATTTTTTGGAGGGAGATTTTTATCAATGGTAATTCTCGAAGGGGTTTTAATCGCGGCGGTGGTT
>CAJOIA010000029.1:0-33850 GCA_905234505.1 uncultured Selenomonadaceae bacterium | reverse complement strand
AGTTGTACCGAAACTTGAAAGTCGGACGCCGTTCAAAATCGAATCGCGCGATGATAAATCCGTTACACTTTCCACAACGATAGAATTTCGCAACGAGGGACAGCAAAGCGCAATGATTGTTGACGCAATTTGCAAGCCGCAACTGCCATTTGAACAGTACGATGGAATTGCAGTGCGCGGCAAGGCTGAACGTGAAGGCAAACCGCGTGAAGATGATTATTTTGAAGCTCTTGTTTTGGAACATCAGCAGAGCGTTAATCTAGTTGCAAAAGTTACGTTGACTGCGCGAAAAAATATGTCGCTCAATGAGGCGATTAGTCATATGGTAGATTTCCCGATAGAATTTATTTACCGCGAAGTTGGGCGGACACCGATGCATTTTTCGATAGCGCGCTTTTTCTTGACAGCTGAAGAACTTGCTAAATTAATTGGTGTGAAATTAGTAAAGGAGTAAAAATTTATGGCAGTAGAAACAATTCCGGTATCGACGCGCATTTTGACGCCGAAAGATAATATTGTTGACGCGATTGAAAAGTACACGAAAAACCGCATTGGACCAGATGATGTTGTGACGGTGGCAGAAAGCGTTGTTGCGATAACGCAGGGCAATATTGTTCGCCCCGACGAAATGCAGATTAGTTTGCTGGCGCGTTTTTGTTGCCGGTTTATTCCGGATTATGGCTCTTTGGCAACGCCGCACGGTATGCAGGCTTTAATGCGCAAAGAAGGCGAATGGCGCGTAGCATTTGCATTGTTCGCCGGATTTTTGGGCAAGGTCATTGGGCAACGCGGTCTGTTTTATAAATGGGGCGGACGTCAAGCGGCGCTTATTGACGATGTTACCGGTACAATGCCGCCTTTCGACAAATGCGTTGTTTATGGTCCGGAAAATCCCGATCAAGTTTGCCAGGCGCTTAAAGACCGGCTCGGTTGTTTTGGCGCTATGATTGCCGATGTTAACGATTTGAAACGCTCGCGAATTGTCGGAGCAACTCCAGGAATGAACGCGCAACTTGCAAGCGATTTGCTCTTAGATAATCCATTTGGCAACGCTTCAGAGAAACGCCCAATTTGCATTTTGAAAAATTTCCGCCAATACCAGGAAAGCCAACAATGAAAAAATTTTTATTGACAGTGTTAATTGCGCTTTTGATTTCAGGAACGAGTTTTGCAACGCCTATACCAATGCGCGGCGTGATTGAAGGCTTTTATGGCGAATTGTGGACAAATAAAAATCGGCTGGACTTAATGAATTTTTGTCGGCTGAATAATTTAAACGCCTACATTTACGCGCCGAAAGATGATCCTTACCATCGCGAAAAATGGCGCGTTTCCTATCCAAAATCCAAGCTTGCCGAGCTGAAAAATTTAGTTGAGACAGCTAATAAAAATGGCGTGCGATTTATTTTTGCAATTTCGCCAGGGCAAACTTTGAATTACATCGGCGAAAAGGGCGACGAAGATTTCAATAAGATTTTGCGCAAATTAGATTCTGTTTATGATATCGGCGTGCGTAATTTCGCGATTTTCTTTGACGATTTGAAAGACGAAAATGGCGTTCACCACGAAGACGGCAAACTTCAAGCCGAATTTCTGAACAAATTGCAAGCGGCTCTGCGCGAAAAACATTATGACATTGAGCCGCTAATCACCGTGCCGACAGAATATTACCGCCTTGATATGATTCAGAACGCGAATAATTACACTGTCGATTTTGCCCAAACGTTGAATAAGCGAATTGTTGTGCTGTACACGGGCGACGGCGTTGTTTGCGACGGTATTACTAACGAAGATTTTCAAGCTGCCTGCAAAATTTACGAGCGAGATTTGGGTATTTGGTGGAATTATCCAGTGAACGATTACGCATTGACGACCGGCGGCAATAAAAATTCGAAATTGGCACTCGGCGCAATTGAAAAACTGCCAACTACAAATGTGCAGGCGATTTTTTTTAATCCAATGGGACAATATGAACTTTCGAAAATTGCTTTGGCGACAGGCGCGGATTATTCCAATTCGCCAGAAACTTATGACGCTGAAAAATCTTGGGACGCTGCTTTAATTGCTCAATTCGGCAAACTGGCGCCCGCTATGAAAATTTTTGCAAGTCATTCGCGGCATATGGAAAATTCTTGGGCAAAAGTTGGAGCAGCTGACGCGCCGGAATTTGAAGCGGCGGCTAATGCGGTTATCTCAAATTTTCTCGAAGGCAAAAAATTAGACTCTTATCAGCTTTCAGTTTTAATCGCGGAAATGGAAAAATCGGCGGCGACGTTGCTAAAAAATTTACCGCCAGAAATTTTAATCGAATGCAAACCGCAACTTGAACAATTTCAAAGATTGGCGCAAGCCAGCAGATTAGCGTTGCAGTCATTGTCACGCCAAACGCTAGCCCCGCAATTAAAAGCTCTGCGCGAAGAAATAAGACTAGAAGAGCCAAATGCGATACTTTCAGAAAAAGCGGCGCTAAAATTTATTGACGATACGATTTATCTACTAAACTGATTGGAGGAATTATTAATGAGAAAGTTGCTGTCAGCTACTGCGGCAGCTTTTTTTATTGCGTCAAATGTTTATGCCGCGCCTATGACTTTGAACGTCCACAATTCGGATTTGCGCTCAACAATTATCATGGTGGCTCGCGCAGGCGGTTTGAATATTTCTGTCGACGATTCAGTTGACGGTAAAATTTCAATGACGCTGAATGAAACTGAGCCGGAAAAAATTCTTGAGATTATCGCTAAAACAAAGGGTTTAAATCTGGTTCGAGACGGCTCAATTTATATTATGAGTACAAAAGATATTGAAACTCCACCATTGAAGAATGACGCTGCGAAAATTGACGCGCCTGATAATATTGTCAGTAAACCTGTTTCAAAAGCTGTTGATGATAGAAAAACTTATATTCTTCCAATTAACTATAACGAGACAGAAACTGTTAAAGCTGCCATCAAAATGATTATTGGTGAGAAATTTGTATTCAGTCCTGAGAATAATTCACTGATACTTTTCTGCACTGAAACTGAATATGAGCGAGCGCGAAATCTTTTAGCGCAATTAGACGTAGAGCTTAAGCAAGTTTCGGTTGAGGCGCAGATTTTAGCGATTGACAAGAGCGCCAGCAAAAATTTGGGCGTTGATTGGTTTTGGTCTACAGCGCCGCAGTATCCCGATCGAAATAATAATTCCATTACCAGGAATTACAGCGATGATACCGGTTATGGCATTATTCGGTTTGGACGCGGTCCAGAAGGTTATCCTTTTGAATTTTATTATGGCGCGAGGATTAATGCGCTGGTGACCGACGGCAAAGCTAAAATTCTTTCTCGCCCGAATATCACAACAATTCAGGGCAAAGAGGCTGTGATAAATATTGGCAGTTCAGTACCCGTGCCGAAAGAATCCGTTACAAATTCGACAACAACCACTTCATTTGAATATCGCGACGCTGGAATTATTTTGAAATATACGCCGCGCGTCAATGCAGATGGCACAATTACCGCCACGATTCACACTGAAGTCAGCACTCCTCAGTACATTGAAGATTTGAAGGCTTATCAATTCAATACGCGCTCGGCTGATACAACTGTCACTGTGCGAGATGGCGAGCCTATGGTAATTGGCGGGCTTATTGGCGCGGAGGACGGCAAAAACATCAGCAAAATTCCATTTCTAGGCGATTTGCCAATTTTGGGCGCGCTCTTTCGTAGTCACAAGAAAAATAAATCTGAATCCGAGTTGCTGATTTTTATTACGGCTCACGTGATTAATGGCGCGGGCGTTGGCGTGCCGCAAAATGTTAGATACAGTACACCGGCGGGAGGTTAAGCTATGAATTTTTATCCGGTTAATATCAATGTTCAAAACAAAAAATGCGTAGTTGTGGGCGGCGGCAAAATTGCTTACGACAAAATTATTGGGCTTTTAGAAGCGGGTGCGCTCGCTCCGGAAATTTGCCCCGAAATTGAGGCGCTTGACGTTAATTTGATTCGCGAAAATTATTCAGCCGATAAGCTTACCAGCGGCGTGATTTTAATTGCGGCGACGAATGACCACGAATTGAATCAGCGTATCGCGCAGGACGCACGCGCTAAACATTTTTTGGTTAATATTGTTGACGATTTTGCCGGTGATTTTATTGTGCCGTCGCGGATAAGGCGCGGCGATTTTTTATTGGCGATAAGTACGGGCGGCAGTTCACCGGCATTTTCGCGTTTTGTTCGGAAGATGCTTGAAAATGAGTTTGACAGTAATTTTGGCGCAGCGGTTGAAATCATTTCAAAGTATCGCGCAGAAATTCAGCCGCAACTACCAACTCACCAAGCGCGGATAAAATTTTGGCGCGAAGTTTTGACGCCGGAAGTTTGGCAAATCATAAAACGCGGCGACTTAAAAAATTTGGAGGCAAAAATTAAAAATGCAGTTACAAGTGCTGGGCTTAAATTATAAAACTGCGCCGATAGAGATTCGCGAAAAATTTTCATTTAGCAAAGAGACGATTCGGCGCGCGCTTGAAAATCTCGAGGAATACGACGGCTTGAATGAGGCGGTGATTTTGTCTACGTGCAACCGGACTGAAATCTACGCGGTGACTGCTGACGCCTGCGCGAATAGCTTGAAGATTTTTATGAATGATTTAATCGGCGGCGGCGCTGTGGAAAATAATTTGTACGAATACAGCGGCGAGGCGTGCGTGCGTCATTTATTCGAAGTGTCGGCAAGTTTAGATTCGCTGATTTTGGGCGAAGGGCAAATTCTTTCGCAAGTCAAGGACGCATACACATTGGCAAAAAATATCGGCGCGACTCACACGATTTTGAACACGCTTTTTCACAAGGCGATAGCGTCGGGCAAAAATGTTCGCACTGAAACTAAAATTGCGTATAATTCGGTATCGGTAAGTTCGGCGGCTGTCGAATTGGCGGCGGAAAAATTGAATGGACTTGAAAATAAATCTGCATTGATATTCGGCGCGGGCAAAATGGCGCAGCTTACAGCTCAACATTTAAAAGCGCACGGCGTCAATAAAATTTTGGTAGCTAATCATCATTTGGAGCGGGCGCTTGAAATGGCTGAAAAAATTGGCGGCGAAGCGGTTTCGTGGGAAAATGCGATGCTCAGCGCAGTGGACGTTGACATAATCATAACTTCGACGGGCGCGCCTCATTATGTCGTTAAATCTTGGCAAACCCAGCAATTAATGGCTCGTCGCGCAGGGCGGGGGATTTTTTTTATTGATATAGCAGTGCCGCGAGACGTTGACCCCGAAGTTGGAAAAATTAAAGGCGTGACGCTTTACAACATTGACGATTTAGAATCCGTTGTGGAATCGCACATCAAGGCGCGACAGGAAGAAGCTAAATCTGCGCGAAAAATAATAGAAACGGACGTAACTGCAATGCTTGAGCGGTTTAGATATTTGAAGTTCCAGCCGCTAATGGCGGATTTATCGGCGCGGGCTGAAAAAATTCGTGAGCGCGAATTAAAGCGCGCGTCAAACAAATTGCCAGATTTAACCGAAGAAGAACGTCGCGCAGTGGATCAAATGTCGCGAATGATTGTGCGAAAACTTTTGCGCTTGCCAATGATGAAATTAAATGCTTCTGCCGGTACTAACGAAGAAAATTTTTACGCGGCGGCAATGAGGGCGTTGTTCAATGATTAAGGTTGAAAATTTGCGGCACGTTTACGCGAACGGGAAAGTTGCGCTTGACGATATTAATCTTGAAATTGGCGACGGTGAATTTATTGCAGTTATCGGCACGAACGGCAGCGGTAAATCGACGTTGGCTAAACATTTCAACGCGCTTTTGAAACCGACTGCGGGAAAAGTTTTTGTCAATGGAATTGATACGGCTGACGAAGAAAATTTATGGCGCGTGCGTGAAAATGTCGGTATGGTTTTTCAAAATCCGGATAATGAAATAGTTGCGGCGATTGTCGAAGATGATATTGCATTTGGTCCTGAAAATCTTGGAATTGAACCGGCGGAAATTCGGCGGCGCGTAGATTTGGCGCTGGATACTGTGAATATGGCAGATTATAAAAAATTTTCGCCGAGCAAATTAAGCGGCGGGCAAAAACAACGAATAGCAATAGCGGGCGCGGTTGCAATGCTCACGAAAATAATTGTATTCGACGAACCGACGGCAATGTTAGATCCGCAAGGACGCCTCGAAGTTTTGAGCACGATAAAAAAATTGCACGCGCAAGGTTTGACGATAATTTTAATAACGCATTTTATGGCAGAGGCGGCGCAAGCTGATAGAGTCGTTGTAATGGAAAGCGGCAAAATTTTAAAAATCGGGACGCCGCGCGAAATATTTTCCAATGTGCGGGAAATGAAACGGTTAGGCTTAGACGTACCAGTTGCAGCAGAATTGGCGGCGCGTTTGAAATTACCGGCGGGAATTTTGACTGCGGCAGAATTGGCAGAGGCAATTAACAATGAAAATTTTAATCATAGCGCCCGAAAATGAGCAACTGCGTCCGATTTCCAATAGCATTTTTGACGAAATAAAAAATCACGGCGGCTGTCAAATTGAAATGGTCGAATTGAATATTTTTTATCTTAAGTGCACATATTTTCAGAAGCGGCTTTACAAATTGGGTTATCGTGCCTCTGAAAAAATTTACGACAAAAATTTAGTGGCGTCTTTGGATTTAAAATATTTGGCGGCGAAGAATAAATTTGTGCGGTATCTGCCTTTGGGCGTGAATATCAATACAACGATTCATCACAGTTTAAGCCCACGAACTTTTGAAATCTGCGCGACGAAAAGTTTTCAGCTAATGAATGGCGGGCAAAATTCGCATGGGCTTATGAATTTGGAAACAGACCTTGCAACTTTCAGCGGCGTTGAAGATTTGCTAAAAAAAATTGAGTTTTATTTAGCGAATGAAAATTTGCGTGAAGAAATTGCACAATGAAAAAATCTGTCGAAAGATTATTAGCTGAATCTGAAATTTTGCGGAGCTTGAGAAAATGATTGAAGTTAAAAATATCAGTTATACTTATATGCAAGGGACGCCCTTTGAGAAAACTGCACTGCGCGAAATTAATTTTAACGTTAAAGAGGGAGATTTTCTTGCAGTAGCCGGACACACTGGCAGCGGCAAATCGACGCTCATTCAGATTGTTGCTGGGCTTATTGATTTGAAAATTGGCGCGGTGGAAATCGACGGCGAAGATATTAAAAGCAAAACTGCGCGACGTAAAATTGGGATTGTCTTTCAATATCCAGAGTACCAACTTTTTGAAGAGACTGTTGAAAAAGATATTGCGTTTGGACCGAAAAATTTTGGCTTGAGTGAAGCGGAAATTGCGGCGCGAGTTGACGAGGCAATGAAACTTGTTGGGCTTGACGCTGATATAAAAAATTCTTCGCCATTTGAATTATCGGGCGGGCAAAAACGCCGCGTAGCCATTGCGGGAATTTTGGCGCTCAAACCGAAATATTTAATCTTGGACGAACCAACCGCTGGCTTAGACCCCAAAGCTAAAAAAAATCTCTTAGCCGAAATAAAAAAACTCCATCGCGCAGGCGTCACGATAATTTTTGTGTCGCACGCAATGGAAGATATCGCCACTTTGGCAAATCGCGTAATAGTTTTGGCGCAGGGGGAAATTTTATTCGAGGGAACACCGCGAAAACTTTTCAGTCAAACCGAAATTTTAAATCGCGCAGGTTTAATGCCGCCGCCTGTCACTCAATTAATGTTGGAACTTCGTCGCGCAGGTTTGAACGTCTCCACAGAAATTTTAACTTTGGACGAAGCCGAGCGAGAATTATCGCGGTTATTATGAAACAAATTCCAATCTTTCGCGCAGGAATAATCACCTCCGCATTGAATATAGCCAAAGAGGAGTGATTCGTTATGGATGAAAATCTCAATTATGTTGAAATCATTAAACAAGTTTTCATAAATAACAATTGGAATTTTACCACGAAAGACCGTGAAAAAGAAACGCTTTTTAATGTTCCAATGGCTTCAAAATATTTGCCTATGCTTGATGTAAAATTTATTGTCAATTCCATAGGAGATTGCAAAATTCGTTGTTATCTGACGCGAAATACGCACTACAGCAAACGCGCGGCAATTTTAGAAGTGATAAATACCCTAAATAGCAATTATCGTTTCATAACGGTTTCGCTGGATTCAGACGGCGATGTTTTGGCATCGTATGATTTTACAATTTTTGGGAGCGCGACAGTCGCCGATAAGCAAGTTGAAACAATGATTTATCTTGTCAGTGATATCATTGATAAATGCGTGCCTGCGATTATGAAAGTTATTTGGCAGGACGGAGACGATTTAATCCCAAAAAAATTTAATTAAATACTTAAGCCTGCTTGATTTTTTTCTGGTATCGCCTTAAAATAATTAAAATTTCCTAATAAAAGTATTGGAGGTATCAACATGGCTCTTCCACCCCCTGAAGTTGCACAGGCTTCAAAATGGTATCCTTTCTATCACACTGCTCCGCCAGTTGGCTGGCTCAACGATCCTAACGGTTTCTGCTGGTACAAGGGCGAATATCACATTTTCTATCAGCATCATCCCTTTTCAGTCGATTGGGGACCAATGCATTGGGGACATTCCACAAGTAAAGATTTCTGCCATTGGACACATCAACCCATTGCAATTGCGCCTGGCGCGTTTTCAGAAGGTCATGAATGGTACGACTGGGACGGTTGCTTCAGCGGTTGCGGCATAGAATTTGAAGGCAAGCTTTGGCTTATGTACACCAGCCAGCGCTTCAATGGTCCTGGCGGCGTTAATTCTTCCGCCAACCCTTCCGCTTATAATCCGTCCGGAAGCTCAGGTGGCGGTAACGTTACCGAACGTCAGTGCTATGCTTATTCTGAAGACGGTATCCATTTCACGAAATACGAGAAAAACCCTGTCATTGACATTCCAAACGATCACCCGATTATCGCAAACATTGACTTCAGAGATCCAAAAATTTGGGAGCACAACGGCAAATATTACTGCGTAATAGGTAACAGAATCCGCGACCGTTCTCGCACGCAAATTGTTATGTTCGAATCCAGCGATTTCTTTAACTGGACGTATAAATCTGTTGTTGCCATTTCTAAACCTGACTATTCAGAAGGCACGATGTGGGAATGTCCAGGCTTTGCGCATTTCGGCGACAAGTATGTTATGATAATTTCTCCGCAACATGTACCGCCGCAAGGTCGCCTCTTCCACAATATTCACCAAGCCGGTTATATGGTTGGCTCGCTCGATTACGATCAAGGCGTATTCACTCACGGCGATTTTTATACTTTCGATTATGGCTTCGACTTCTACGCAACCACAATGATGAAACATCCGGATACTGGACGTTACTTCATTATCGCTTGGATGGCTGCGTGGCAAAGTCCTTTCCCAGAACAAGCTGACGGCTGGGCAACTTTGCTCACTATTCCGCGTGAACTCAAAATGCGCGAAGATGGCAAAGTTCTTACAGTTCCGCCGGAAGAACTTAAAGGTCTGCGCAAAGAACACGTCGGCTATCAAAATGTTAAAATTGATAAGCCTACAAAACTTGACGGCGTAAAAGGCAGCGTCGGTGAACTTATTGTTGAAATTGACCCGAAACAGGCTTTCAAAATCGAATTGCGCGTTGGTGAAGGCAGCGACTCTGAACAACCCGAAAAAACTATCTTCAGCTATGAGCCCAATGAAAGAGTTATTGCGCTCAACCGCGACTTTGCCGGCGCAGGTGGCAAGGGCGTTCGCGAGTTCGAGATTGATCCTTGCGACACTATGGAATGGCGTTTCTACCTTGACCGCTCTTCGATTGAACTTTTCGTTAATGGCGGCGAATACGCTATGTCCACGCGCGTCTATCCGCGTACAACTTCTGATGATATTGTTTTCGCGCCGGTTGACGCACCAATTGAAATTAAATCTGTCGATTATTACAAATTCGATTGACCTCCTCGTTTGTTTAAATAAATTTTCAGTTGCTCGCTAATGTGGGCATTTTTTTTTAATTAAATTCTTGCCAAAATTTTTTACTGTGGTATAATTCAAGCATCGGGGTTTAGCGCAGTTTGGTTAGCGCGTCTGCCTTGGGAGCAGAAGGTCGTGAGTTCAAATCTCACAACTCCGATTGTTTTTTTTAAAGGGTATGATTAGCTTGAATAAATTTTTTGCGGCTTTGTTCTTCGCATTTTTTACTATCGCGCAGTTGTCAATTGTAAGCGCGGCTCAATCCCCTTTACGCTATCAAGCTTATATTGAAAAAAGCGGTTGGTTGTCTGTTGTAGGCGATAATGATGTTGCCGGAACTGTGGACAAAGGCAGAAGGCTTGAAGCTATCAGAATTTCGTTGGACAGCAGTAACAGTATTCAATATTGTGCTCACGTTGAAAAAGAAGGCTGGCAAGGTTGGAAACGTGATGGGCAAGTTGCCGGAACAACCGATAAAAGCTTGAGAATGGAAGCTATCAAAATTAAATTATCCGGTAGTTATGCAGATACTTACGATATTTACTACAGAGTGCACGTTGAAAAAAGTGGCTGGCTTCAATGGGTTAAAAATGGCGAAACCGCTGGGACCACTGGTAAGAGCTTGAGAATTGAAGCTATTCAAATTAAACTCGTAGCTAAAAATAGTAGCAATTCAAACGACAGAAATAATAATCGCAGAAATAGATACAACTGGAACGAAGACAATGATAGCGACGATTGGGATAATGACACGCACTATCGTAGGCACGGCAGAAACTCTTTTTAAAAATAGCGTGATTATTAAAAACGAGTAAGGTTCAAACGCCTCGCTCGATTTTTTTTTGTTTAAGGAGGAATTTTTAATGAGCGCAAAGGTTGAGTTTAAAAATTTAATTCAAGGGAACTGGCACATTTTGCAGGCGATTGGAAGAATTGACGCAACAAACGCCGCTGCTGCCCAAACTGCAGCTTCCGCAGCAATGGACAATACTAATCAATTGGCGTTGGATATGTCGCATTTAGAATATATTTCAAGCGCCGGTTTGCGCGTGCTTTTGAGTCTTGGCAAAAAAGCTAAGAAAGACGCCAAAAAATTTGTACTGTGCGGCGTCATTGGAATGGTTAAAGAAATTCTGGAAGATTCCGGTACTGATATGCTTTTTGAGGTTTATAATTCTGCCGCAGATTTAAAATAGGCGGTGTTTTCATTGGCTAAAAATGTTGCGGATTGGCAAAAATTCCCAGCCACTATAGAAAATTACGATCAGATCAAAGATTATATTATTGTCGCCGCCGAGCAAGCCGGTATTTCCGCACGACGCAGATTGAAGCTTGAACTTGGTTTTGAGGAAGTAATTATCAATGTTATCAACTACGCATATGAATCGGAGGGCGATATTTTTATCAGATGTTCCAATGACGAAAAAATTTTTTCCCTTGATATTGTCGATTATGGCACGCCTTTTAATCCGATAAAGAAAAATGACGCGCGCACACTTGACAAATCTGCCATTGAGGATCGGAAAATCGGCGGTTTCGGTATTGCTTTTATGAAGAAAGTTTTTGCTGAAGAAATTTACAGGCGCGAAAATTTTTTTGGTAAATCGGCTAATCATTTGCATTTGGTATTCAACAAAATTTCTCAGCCCACCGATTAAAATTTTTTTGGGAGTGTTGCCCTTGAAAATCTCACTGATTCGCGCAGGTATCGCCGCCGCCCTATACGCAACTTTTTTAGTTTTATTTCAATATGGCTTCAATCTTCAAGATACAAATATTCGCATTGCTTCATTTCTGGCTCCGATTCTTGGAATAATGTGGGGTTCTGCCGGAGCTGTCGGAATCGGTATTGGAAATTTTATCGCCGATATGTTTTCTCCAAATTTCCACTTCGGCTATAAATTATTCAATTATATTCTTGGATCAATGGGAAATTCGCTGGTGGCGTTTCTAAGCTTTATGATGTGGCATTCGGTTTTTCTGCGCGAAAATGAAGATCCATTCGCAATCAGCCTGAAAAATATTCTGCGATATATCTTTATTCAGCTAATCGTCACGGCGATAACCAGCTTGTATTTTACAATGGTTGGCTTGCTGTCGGCGTGGTATGATTCGGCGTGGCAATATTTTTCAATCATAATGCTGAACAATTTGGATATAAATATTTTAATCGGATTGCCGATCTTGCTAATGTTAATGAGCAGCCACTACCGATTTCATCAGCAACATTTAAAAAAGCCGATATTCCATAACCCGCGCCGCTTTGACGCATTGCTTTTAATTCTCTGCATTGTTTCCGCCGGAATAATTTCAATGCCAATCGCAGAATTTGATGAAATTGTGATTTTTCGCCGCATAATCGCGGTTTTATTTTTTGCCTATTTGTTGCGTCCATTGCCGAAAATTCATCGAAAAAGAATTTTGATACCGCAACCGATTTATTACCGCATTGCTAAAGGTTTCTGCGTATTTATGGCGTGGCTGACGATTATTTTATCATTGCACACATTTTTAAGCATGAGCGGCGATTATTCTTCAAATGAAATTTGGATTGTATTTTATGAAAAAACTTTTTTGGTTCTGCATTTCACGCTTGCAATTCAGCTGATTTTGATTTGGTACATTGAAAAAAAAGTTGTAATGCCATTAACCAAAATCACAGAAACCGCTGCGAAATTTACTGAATCCGACCCTGAAACTGAAAAAATTTCCTTTGAAATAATAAAGTCCGGCGACGAACTTGAATTGCTCTCAAAAACTTTACACAAAATGCTTGAGAGCATTTACAAGTATATTGACAACCTCAAGCAAACTCTTTCGGAACGCGAGCGCACTCGTACGCAATTAGAAATCGGAATGCATATCCAAACGTCAATTCTGCCCTCGCCGAGCGATATAAATAAAAAATTTCCGCAGATAGAAGTTGAAGCGTTGATGAATCCCGCGCTTATGGTTTGCGGAGATTTTTACGACTTGAAAATTATTGACGACGACCACATTGTGCTTGTTGTATCGGACATTTCGGATAAGGGAATACCGGCGGCACTTTTTATGATGGTAACTTACACGCTTATTCATCACAAAATTAGTAAAGACAAAAATATTGATTTGACTAAGATTTTTTATGAGACGAACAATCAGCTTTGCGAAAATAACGATACCGAAATGTTTTCAACCGCAGTTGCCGCGCTCTATGAAATTTCCAGCGGCAAATTGATTTATGTTAACGCCGGTCATACCAGCCCGATGATTATGCACGGCGATGGCACTTTTGAATTTTTGAAAAAGCGCTCTGGACCTATGCTTGGATCTGTGGAAGATATTAAATTCCGGCAACTTGAAACGAATCTTTCGGCAGGTGATATTTTAATTCTGTATTGAAGCTTTGAATGAGCAGGAAGATTTTTTTCAAGAACAAGGTTTAGCTGAATCGGTTAAGCGCGCGCTTCTTGCAAATAAAAAAGATAATGTCACCGGAGAATTAAGAAATGACATCGCGCAGTTCGCGGGAAATCATATTCAATCCGATGACATTACCATCGTTGCGTTGAAAATATTTTAATCTAAATTTCTTACTGCGGAATCGCCGAATAATTGACGAAGTGTATCTTTTGCTTGTTGTTTAATATCGTCGGTAGCGTACCATTGAGCCATAGCTCCTAAGGCACTGCGCAAAACTGTAGCGTCGTCTATATAGCCAGTCACAGGCACAATGTCTGGAATAAAATCAACTGGCGAAATAAAATAGCCCAGCGGCGCAACAACAGCTGCGCGAATGTGCATGGGTACATTTGGATTTTTGGCGATGTAAAAAAGTTGGAGAGCCTGATAAACCACACTTAAACCGGCAGATTTAACAGCATTTTTAACCTTGCTCATAAGCCCCGAATCGGAATAATCACCGGCATATTTGTCGGTTTCGTACTTGTCATTAGCCATAATTATCACCTCATTATTAAATGTAGCATCCTCAAAATTTTTGTCAATTTGTTTGCTGTAGAATAACACGAATTATGGGGGAACAATTTTAAAAAAAAATTGAGCTTAGTCAATCGGCTAAGCTCTTTTAATTTTTGCGCTTGCTTACAGGCGTTAAATCGTCTACAATACCTGCGGCAAGGAGTTGAAAAGTTTGTTTGCAAGAATTAGGGCGTAACGCCGAGCCCCGCCGATTTTGCAACATTCTTAACTTTATTTATCAGCCTTGAATCAGAATAATCACCGGCGTATCTGTCAACATCGTTATTGCTCATAATGGCTACCCCCTCTAAAGTTCATCTCCACAAACTTTGATTAGCAGAATTTAAAAGTTTTATATGTGAATCAGAACCGTCGCCGATAAATTCAATATCTGCTGTGAAGCCCTGCGCTGAAACTATCGCATTTAAATATTTCCGCACATTATCATTGGAGCGAATCAAAATCCCTTCGTCGATAGCCTGTTTTACGCGGCTTTCCAAGTCGGTTCTTATCCATTCGTTTTGCTCTTCAATTTTGATATTGGCGGCGAATATTCCTGCCTTATTGCCACGAATTTTGAAAGATTTTATATCAGCGTAAAAATCAGTTATGCAACTTTGCGGAACAATAATTTTAACGCGGTTATTGTCAAAGCCGTCCGGAAGAATACGAATCGCCTTTAAATCGCAACCGCTGACAATCATCCCCGAATAATCTATTACAAAATCTCGTTTAGTGCCTGGAATACCGACATCAAAGAAAGGAATTTTCGTGGCGTCATTAAAATTAATGGTTGCATCAAAAGCTTTTCGCAATGTCACCAATTCCGCTACGTCTTGAATTTTTTCAGCTATTATTGTTCGCAGTACCGGAAAAGGAACTCTTTCTTGAGTGGCTTGTGGTTGCTGTGATTTTTGGAAAAAATATACCGCTACAATGATTGTCAAAATTAAAACTAAGAGCATTGCCAAAGTTGAGCCAAATGCATTAGCCAAGATATTAACCTCCTTAAAATTAACACAGTGATTTATATTAGTCAAGCGCATTTGCACTGCTTTAGAAACGAATCTTTCAGCGGGCGATATTTTGATTTTGTATTCTGACTGAAGCTTTGAATGAGCAGGAAGATTTTTTTCAAGAACAAGGTTTAGCTGAATCGGTTAAGCGCGCGCTTCTTGCAAATAAAAAAGATAATGTCACCGGCGAATTAAGAAATGACATCGCGCAGTTCGCGGGAAATCATATTCAATCCGATGACATTACCATCGTTGCGTTGAAAATATTTTAACCTAAATCTCTTACTGCGGAATCGCCGAATAATTGACGAATAGTATCTTTTGCTTGTTGTTTAATATCGTCGGTGATGTAAAATTGAACCATACCTAAGGTCTTGATAAGGACTGCAGCGTCGTCTGTATAGCCAGCCACAGGCACAATGTCTGGAATTAAATCAAATGGCACAATAAAATAGCCCAGCGGCGCAGCAATAGCTGCGCGAATGTGCATGGGTACATTTGGATTTTTGGCGACGTAAAAAAGTTGGAGAGCCTTATAAACCAAACTTAAACCGGCAGATGCAACAGCATTTTTAACCTTGCTCATAAGCCCCGAATCGGAATAATCACCGGCATATTTGTCGGTTTCGTACTTGTCATTAGCCATAATTACCACCTCATTATTAAATATAGCATCCTCAAAATTTTTGTCAATTTTGTTTGCTACAGAATAACACGAAACTTTTTATGGGGGAACAATTTTAAAAAAAAATTGAGCTTAGTCAATCGGCTAAGCTCTTTTAATTTTTGCGCTTGCTTACAGGCGTTAAATCGTCTACAATACTTGCGGCAAGGAGTTGAAAAGTTTGTTTGCAAGAATTAGGGCGGTATCATCATATTTGCCGGAAATTGTTGAAAAGAATATTGATTTGGTTGACGCGCGCGTAATTAAAAAAATTGGCGTCGAAGAGCGACACGTCGTTAAAAATGAATCTGCTGGAGATTTGGCAGTCAAGGCGGCTGAAAAACTTTTTGACGAATACAAAATCAGCCGCGACGAAACAGAATTTATTTTGCTGTGCGTGCAACATCCAGATTATCTTGGTCCACACACGGCGGCGCAAATTCAAAGCAGGCTCGGACTTCCGCAAATTGGCACAATGGATATTTCGCTTGGCTGTTCGGGCTACATTTATGGTTTGGCGACGGCGAAAGGTTTAATTGAAACCGGCGCAGTTAAAAATATTTTGCTCATAACTTCCAGCGTCTACACCAAATACATTAACGCGCAAGATTTGGCAATTCGTCCGCTATTCGGCGACGGCGCAACTGCCACGTGGATTGAGGCGGTTGAGGAACCGACTGAAAATATTCGCGCTTTTGTTTTCGGCTCTGATGGCGCGCGTTTCGACAAACTTTATATTCCGGTTGGCGGTAGTAAATTTATGCCGCGTGACAATCCTGAAGTTTTTGAAACTGACGAAGGCGGCAATGTTCATTCGAATTACGAAATTCATATGGACGGCGCCGCGCTGGCTTATTTTACTTTGCATGAAATTCCAAAGCTGATTGACGACGTACTCAACAAAGCTAAACTCACTCGCGCAGATTTGGATTATTGCATTTTTCACCAGGCTAATAAATTGATAATGGAATATCTTCAGAAAAAGGCGGAACTTGAAAACGTGCCGTACTTCAACGATATTTCTAAATCCGGCAATTTAGTTTCTGGTAGCGTGCCATATGCGATTGAGCAAGTGATTAAGTCGGTTTCTCCTGCGCGATTGAAAAAAGTTTTGCTGACAGGTTTTGGTGTAGGATTGAGCTGGGCGGGTTGCATTGTAGATTTGTCTCAAATTTTTAAAAGATAGGTGGTTTTTATGAAAAAATTTATTATAGCGCTGGCGATTTTTTTAATGAGCCTGTCCAACGCTGAGGCGGCGGAAATTGACAGCGTGCTTTATCTGGGCGATTCTAACGTAATTTATCCGCTGATTATTCTTGACGATAAAGAAGTGGCGGCGAAAATTAACAAGGAAATTCGCGCAGAAGTTCAGCGGCTGGTTAATACTGTGAACGAAAGTATGGCTAATGGCGATTTTACTTCTGTGGCAATGGAAATTGATTATCGCATTCCCTGCAACCACGACGGCGGACTTTTGAGCATAATTCTTGACCAGTACGTAAATTTTGAAGGCTCGGCGCATCCTTCGCGCTATTATCGTACGCTGAATTTTAATTCCGGCACCGGCGAAAGAATTTGGGCGAGCAGTTTGACAGAAATTGGTCCTGCGGTTAACGGCGAAGATTATTATTCACCAGGAAATATCACGCGCAGACTTCGGGCTTATGTCGAGAAAAATAATATCGTGTTGTTCAATGATTTTCAACAATTAAACGCAGTGCCGGAAGAATTTTATTTTGACGACGCCACGCACGTGCATTTTATTTTCCAGCAAGGCGAAATTGCGGCTTATGCTGTAGGAATTATCGATTTGGACGACGGCGTAAAAACTGAATAAAGTATTTTCTTAAGCTCTCGAACGAGGGCTTATTTTTTTGCGCAAATTTAAATTGCAATGATTCAAGCTAAATGTTAGAATATTAGTGACGATGAATGTTCGGATTTTTAGCTGTTTGTTTTTTTAAAATTGTGGGAGGTTTTTTTATTGAAAAATTTAAGCGAGGTTGTTGAAAGTGAGAAATGAGGCGAGAGTTGAACAAAAGTTGCAGATAATTCCATTGGGCGGCTTAGGCGAAATTGGAAAAAATATGACAGTGATTCGTTGCGGCGACGAAATGATTTTAATTGATTCGGGGCTAATGTTCCCAGAAACTGACATGCTCGGCGTAGATTTAGTCATACCGGATATTTCGTACGTCCTAGAAAATCAGCAATGTTTAAAGGCAATAGTTCTAACGCACGGGCACGAAGATCATATTGGAGCGTTGCCGTACATTTTAAAGCAACTTTCCGTTCCAGTTTACGGCACAAGATTAACGCTTGGAATATTGGAAGGGCGGCTCAAAGAAAATGGCGTTGATGCAGGAAATTTGCACGCCGTGACGCCTGGCGAAATTATTATGCTCGGCTGTTTTAGTGTGGGGTTTATTCGCGTCAATCATTCAATTCCGGATTCGGTTGGTTTATCGATAAAAACGCCGGTCGGAATGATTGTTCACACGGGCGATTTTAAATTTGATTATACGCCGGTTGATGGTAAAATGACTGATTTTCGCCGCTTTGCAGATTTGGGCAATAAAGGCGTTTTGGTTTTAATGGCTGACTCAACGAATTCTGAGAAGGAAGGGCACACGCTCAGCGAAAAAACTGTAGGCTTGGCGTTTAATCGAGAATTTCAAAATGCGCAGGGGCGAATTATCGTAGCGACTTTTTCGTCAAATGTTCACAGGATTCAGCAGGTGATTGATACGGCTGTAAAATATCGGCGGCGCGTTGCAATTTTGGGGCGCAGTATGGTTAACGTGGTGAATATTTCGCTTGAACTTGGCTACATTCACGCTCCCGAAGGCGTCATTATCGATATTGAAGACATTGTAAATTATCCGGCAAATCGCGTTGTCATTATCACGACAGGCAGTCAAGGTGAACCAATGAGCGCGCTAACTCGAATGGCAATGAGCGACCACAGGCAGGTTGACATTGTTCAGGGCGACACTGTTATTATTTCCGCCACGCCGATTCCTGGCAATGAAAAAGTTGTTGCCAAGACTGTTGATAATTTGTTGCGGCTTGGCGCTAATGTGATTTACAGCAGAAATGAAGGCATTCACGTTTCTGGTCACGCGTCGCAGGAAGAATTGAAGCTTATGCACAATCTAATTAAGCCGAAATTTTTTATACCGGTTCACGGCGAATTGCACCATTTGCACGCGCACGCCAAACTTGCTGAAGATCTTGGAATGCCGCGCGATCATATTTTTGTTGGTGAAAATGGCTATGTCTTTGAATTTACGCGGGAGCGTGGAAAAATCGTCGGCAGAATTAACTGGGGCGTTGTTATGGTTGACGGCTTAGGCGTGGGCGACGTTGGAAATATTGTCCTGCGCGACAGGCGGCAACTTTCGCAGGACGGAATTTTGATTGTGGTTGTGACTATGAATAAGGAAACCGGCAAAGTGGTGGCTGGACCGGACATAGTTTCGCGCGGCTTTGTTTATGTGCGTGAATCTGAGGAGCTTATGGAGGACGCTAAGCAGCGCGTTTGCCAGGCTTTGAGACGTTGTGCTGAAGAAAAAATTTCCGATTGGTCGACAATGAAAGTTAATGTTAAAGACGCACTCGCGCAGTTTTTATTTGACCAAACCCGCCGCCGCCCGATGATTTTGCCGATTATCATGGAGATTTAAATGACTGATAAAAACTTCGTACACCTGCACACGCACACAGAATATAGTTTGCTGGACGGCGCAGCGCGGATTGAAGATTTACTTGATCAGGCAAAAAATCTTGGTATGGACGCGCTGGCGATAACAGATCACGGCAATATGTACGGCGCGGTTAATTTTTACAAGGCGGCGAAGAAGCGCGGGATTAAGCCGATTATTGGTTGCGAAGTTTATGTTGCTCCGGCGAATAGGAAAATTCGCGCTGAAGTTGACGGCGAAAAATATTTTCATTTGGTGCTGCTGGCTGAAAATAATGAAGGCTACAGAAATTTGGTTAAGCTTGTATCGCTTGCGGCGACCGAAGGATTTTATTACAAGCCGCGCGTTGACAAAGAAATTTTGAAAAAATATCACAGCGGTTTAATTGCGCTCAGTGCATGCGTTGTCGGCGAAATCCCCCGCGCTATTCTTAAAAATGATATTCCTCGCGCAGTCGAACTTGTGAATGAGTACGTTGAAATTTTTGGGCGTGATAATTTTTTTCTGGAATTGCAGAATCACGGCTTGGACGAAGAAAAAATTGTTCGCGATAACCTCATAAATATTTCGCGCGAATTGAATATTCCACTTGTTGCCACTAACGACAGTCATTACGTGCGCCGCGAAGATAGCGAATTTCAAGATTTGTTGCTTTGCATTCAAATGAATAAGACTGTTGACGATACAAAACGTTTGCGCTTTTCCTCTGACGATTATTATTTGAAGTCGCCGGAGGAAATGCGCCTTCTTTTTGCGGAAATTCCGGAGGCTTGCGATAACACTTTGAAAATTGCCGAGCGTTGCAATGTGACTTTTGAATTTGGAAAGTTGCACTTGCCGGTTTATCCTTTGCCTAAAAATTTTAAGAGCGACGCTGAATATTTACGCGCGCTTTGTTATGATAAGCTTGGTGAGCGGTATTTGCTTTTCACGGACGAAATTTTGACGCGGCTGAATTATGAGCTGAAAATTATCCATCAAATGGGTTACGACGGCTATTTTTTAATTGTGTGGGATTTCATTGCCTTTGCGAAAAAAAATAATATTGCGGTTGGTCCTGGTCGTGGCAGTGCGGCGGGCAGTATCGTTGCTTACATTTTGGGAATTACTGAAATTGATCCGCTTGAATTTAATTTGCTGTTCGAGCGTTTTTTGAATCCAGAGCGCGTAACGATGCCGGATATTGACGTGGATTTTTGCTATATTCGACGCGATGAAGTCATTGAATACGTCAAGAATTTTTATGGTGAAGAGCGGGTCGCGCAGATTGTGACATTTGGGACTATGGCGGCAAAGGCGGTTGTGCGTGACGTTGTGCGGGCGCTTAATATTCCTTACGTCGAAGGCTCGCGAATTGTGGCGATGATACCCAATGAATTAAAAATCACACTTGAT
Organism: uncultured Selenomonadaceae bacterium; assembly: GCA_905234505.1. Classification (GTDB taxonomy): domain Bacteria; phylum Bacillota; class Negativicutes; order Selenomonadales; family Selenomonadaceae; genus Quinella. The sequence continues at coordinate 13,145 of CAJOIA010000029.1, read as the reverse complement.
AAGGCGTTGCAAACCTCGCGGGATTTGGCGCGTGAATATGAAAACAATGCTCAAGTTCGGCGCGTGATAGATTTTGCTAAAATGCTTGAGGGTTTGCCGCGTCATTCGTCAACGCACGCCGCAGGAATTGTTATTTCAAAATTGCCTCTAACTGAATATGTACCGGTGCAAATTTCAAATGATACGCTCGTGACGCAGTACGACAAGGACACAATCGAAGAACTTGGTTTGCTGAAAATGGACTTTCTCGGCTTAAGAACGCTGACGATAATTGATGAAGCCATTGCGAACGTTAAAAAGACGCGCGGCAAAAAAATTGATATAACGCGAATACCGCTGCGCGACAAATTAACGGCTCAAATGTTATCAGCGGGCGAAACGGGAGCGGTATTTCAAATGGAATCTGCGGGCATGACAAAGCTGGTTAAAGATTTGAAGCCTGAAGGTTTTGCAGATTTGATACCGACGGTTGCTTTGTATCGACCTGGACCATTGGGCAGCGGAATGGTGGACGATTTTATAAATGGCAAGCACGGCGTGAAAAAAGTTGAATACTTGCACCCGAAACTTGAGCCGATATTGCGCGAAACTTTCGGCGTGATTTTATATCAAGAGCAAGTTATGCAAATTGTTCAGGCGCTGGCGGGCTTTACATTGGGGCAAGCGGATTTATTGCGGCGGGCTATGGGCAAGAAGAAAGCCGAAATTCTTTTAGCTCAGAAAGAAAGTTTTTTGCGCGGCTGTGTGTCGAATAATATTGATATAAATCTTGCTGAGAAAATTTTTGAACTGCTTTTGCACTTTGCTGATTATGGATTTAATAAATCTCATTCAGCGGCATATGGATTAATCGCGTGGCAAACGGCTTATCTGAAGGCGCATTATCCGGTTGAATTTATGGCGGCGATGCTTTCAAGCGTTATGGATTCTGACAAGGTTAACAGCTATATTGACGTGGCTAAAAATCTTGGAATAAAAATTTTGCCACCGGATATAAATTTGAGCGGTGTGCATTTTCAGGTTGAGGACGGCGCGATTAGGTTTGCGTTATCGGCGATTAAAAACATTGGCGAGGCGACGATTAGCGGCTTGGTTAAAGTCCGTGAGAGCGGCGGCAAATTTAAATCGCTGTTAGATTTTTGCCAGCGCGTGGATTTGAAAGATTTTAATAAGCGTTCACTTGAAAATCTGATAAAATGCGGCGCGTTTGACTGCATTGATTCGCGCAGAACTGCTGTACTTGCGTCATTAAATGAAGCTTTTCGTGAAGGTACGATTAGCCAAGCCAACAAGGCGAGCGGGCAAATTAGCCTTTTCAATGACGAAACTTTTTCCGTGTCAAATTACAGCGTTCCGGATATTCCAGAAAAGCCGAAAATTGAAATCTTGCGCGATGAAAAAGATGCTCTTGGTTTCTATATGTCGGGCAATCCTCTTGAAGAATTTATTGATAAATTTTCTGGTCTCTTTAAAATTGAGCAAATTAAGCACAACAAAAATTTTATTGGCAAGAATATTAAAATTGGCGGGCTTATAACAGATTTGCGGCAAATCACCACGAAAAAAGGTTCAATGATGGCTTACATAACGATTGAAGATTTAAGCGGCAAAATGAGCGTGACGGTTTTTCCAAATGTTTTTACAAGCTGCATAAATTTTATTTTGATTGATGAAATTGTCGTTATTGAAGGTGTGCTTGAAAATTCTCAGTTGGTGGCGAAAAATATTATCACGGCGAAAGATTATATTCCGGCAATTTATTTGACTTTGCCAAATGCTGAGCTCGAAGAACCACTGCGCGAAATTCTAAAAAAATATTCCGGCTCAAATGAGGTTTACTTCAAAAAATCAGGCAAATGGCAGCGTCAATCAGATTTGAAAGTTGAGGATAATCCCATCCTTCGCGCAGAAATAAAAAATCTTATCGGTGAAAAAAATTTCAGAGCTTATTAAATAGGCATTTCTTTCTTTTTGTAAAAATAAAGAAACGCCAAGCAAAGAAAGAAAAACAAAAGTAGGATCGATCATGCGAGATCAGACACGAGTGATTAAAAAATAACATACAACCGCGCAGATTTTCAATCCTGAAAATGGCGCGGGAGCGCGCGTCCCTGCGCGCTCTTTTCTTGTGTTTCTGTTGATTTATTAAATAAAAAATGCTACAAACTTAAAAAGCTGTAGCATCTAAAAATGTTATTGCGGATTATCTATTTCTTTTGTGGACTATTGAACTAATTGCCAAAGCCATACCTTCAAGCGGTATTTGCCGATCAACTGCGCCGCATTCATACGCAGATTTCGGCATACCGTAAACTATGCAACTCCTTTCATCTTGCCCCAATGTTAGCGCACCCCGATTTTTCATTTGCAATAAACCTTCCGCTCCATCATGTCCTATTCCAGTTAAAATGACGCCCAATGCGGTCGCTCCAACCAATTCAGCCACCGATTTAAACAATATGTCAACTGCTGGACGACAAGAATGTACCGGCGGCGCCATAAAACAGCTGATTTGTAAACCTGCACTGCGACGACAAAGTTTCATATGAATACCGCCTGGCGCTATATAAACGCAATTTTCCTTGATTATTTCGCCATCTTCGCCTTCCTTAACTGTCAAAACGCATTCTTTATCCATGCGGTTGGCGAACATTCGCGAAAATCCAGCTGGTATGTGCTGCACAATTACTATTGGTGGGAGCGGCGGAAGCAATCGCGGCAAGATCGTTGCAAGCGCCTCCACACCGCCTGTTGATGATCCTATCGCTATCAAATTTATTCTGTTCACCAATCTCACCACCTCGCAATTTTTTAACGCGGTTTAGCAAAAATCATACGCCCCGCCGAAGTTTGCAACGCACTCGTAACTTCAACTGAAATAGTGCGACTTAAATATCTGTGCCCATTTTCAATAACAATCATTGTGCCGTCGTCCAAATACGCCACGCCTTGACCTGGCTCTTTGCCATCACGAACTACTTGTACCTTCATTGTTTCACCTGGAATTACCACAGCCTTCACAGCGTTTGACAAATCATTGATATTCAGCACTTCGACGCCGCGCAACTGTGCTACCTTGTTCAAATTAAAATCGTTGGTAATGATTTTGCCATTGACTTTCTGCGCAAGCCTTACCAATTTTGAATCAACTTCGTGAATGTCTTCAAAGTCAATATTCATTACTTCAACTTCAAGCGACGGGTTATCTTGAATTTTTTGCAGAACATCAAGCCCACGCCTTCCGCGAACGCGACGCAAACTATCGGGCGAATCGGCAATGTGTTGAACTTCCTCAAGTACGAAAACCGGAATTAACAGCGTGCCTTCTAAAAATCCAGTTTTGCAAATGTCGGCAATGCGCCCGTCAATTATCACGTTCGTATCCAGCAATTTATAATTTTTATTTTTGTCAGCCTTAACAAGATTAACCTTCGGATGAGAATTTTCTTCAGAGGGCGCGGTTTCAATCGGCTTTTCGTTTTCAGTTTGAGTTTCGGGTTGAACTTCAGCTGCTTCAATTTCTTTAGTCTTAGCCTCGCGACTGCGTAAAATTTCCTTCAGTATTCGCGGTACAAATGCAAAACTTCCTGCCAATTCGTGGCGCTTTTTAATCGTTATGCGAATACCCAGAGTACCAAGCACAATACTAAAAACAATCGGTATATAATTTCCAACAACGGGAATGCGCGAAAAAGCATTGCCCAATAAATCCGCAATAATAAGTCCTATCGCCAAACCAACAGCGCCCGCAATTACGTCGTGAATTGGCATTTTGTTAAGCTGTTTTTCGACAAATGCAGTGAAATTTCCTAGCCGACGAATTAAAAACGGCGAAATAAACCAGCCGCAAACACCGCCCAAAATCGCGCCAATCGATATACATATCAAACTGGCGAACGTTAACTGAAAAATTCCCAAATCGACCGAGAAAATTTCTGTGGAGATTAAATCTGCCATTAGCGGACTGGCAAACCTGCAAAGCGCGCCGCCTGCTATGACCAATGTTAACATTATAAAAAATCTTATAACTTTATCGAGCATAAGCTACACCTCCTCAAAATAAATTTAACATATTTAACTGAAAAATTAATGAGCTACAAACTAAAATAAATACGCCACCAACTTTTTTTACTGAGAAATTTTCGGTTGATGGCGCACTGTTTCTTTGGAAAAAAATTAATTATGCGCAGGAGTTGTAATTATAATGGCGATAAAAATTAAATTTTCAGTGCCAATGTTTTCAATACCGTGCATTGAGCCGTCCGGACAAAAAAGCGTTTCGCCGGCGTTGACTTCATAAAATTTATCATTATCGTTGTATTTTGCCTTGCCCTGCAAAATGTGATAGGTTTCAGAATCGCCGTAATGGTAATGAGCGCCAATAGACGCGCCAGGCGGTATTGTGACTTTAGCAAACATCTTGCATTGTCCGAGCATTTCAGCGGGCGTTAAAAGGTGTGTGATTTGAATTTCGCCATTACCGCCTGCTCTATTTTTCGCAGAAATGGTTTCGCTTTTAATCAGCGGCATAAATTTCCCCCCAATTATTTTTTAATACCGTCAATCTCAATTAAAAATCTGCGGACGGCGTCCTGCCAATCTGGCAAGCGATTAAAACCGGCGTCGTCCAAACTTTTCTTACTAAGTCTGGAATTTAACGGACGTTTCGCGGGCGTGGGATAATTTTCAGAGGGAATTTTTTCAACGTTAATCTTTTTGCCGATTTGTTTAAAAATTTCTTCCGCAAATTCTGCCCAACTGCAAAAGCCTTCGTTCGTGGCGTGATAAATGCCGTATTTATCGCTGTGAATCATATCAACCAAAAGCGGCGCAAGGTCAGCTGTATATGTCGGGCTACCAATTTGATCGTCGACAATTTGAAGTTTGCGGCGACGTTTAGCAAGTTCCAGCATCGTTTTGACGAAATTTTTCCCATTAGCGCCGAAAACCCAGCTTATTCTCACTATAAAATAATCGCGCAGAATTGCCGCAACCGAATTTTCGCCCAAAAGTTTGCTTGTGCCGTAAATGTTAATTGGATTTTTTTCAGCGTTAATTTCGTAAGGCTCCGATCCTTCGCCGCCAAAAACATAATCGGTACTGATATAAAGCATTTTCGCGCCAATTTCGCGGCAAGCTTCAGCAATGCGGCGCGTGCCCATTCCATTGACAGTTAAAGCAAGTTCAGCTTCTGCTTCTGCTTTGTCAACGGCGGTATAAGCCGCGCAATGAATCACTATGTCCGGCTTTTTTTCTATAATAAAACTTTTTGCGCCTTCCTCTGTTGTCAAATCAATTTCGTTTCTGGTTGTGCCGATAAAATCTTCACCGCGCCGCTCAAGTTCCTTAATCACGTCGTGACCGAGTTGTCCGGTAATTCCTGTAACCAAAATCATATTAGGTTTGTTCACCTCTTAATAAATTTCCGCGTCTTCGGGATGTTTTCTGATGTATTCGACGTATTTATTATATTCGTCCTCGAAAGTTTTATCCTCTGTTGCGCTAAGCTGAAAAGACATGAGCGCAATAGCGGCAATGCGGGAAATTTCGTGCGATGGAAAAGTTTTCACCAAGTGAATAATTGCCTTCGCGCTTTCTTCAATAACTTCACCGTCATATTTCGCAAAACGATTCATTAACAGCAAATCGAACATTTGTTGTTCCAAAGGCGACCAACCAAGCGCAATTCCAACATTTGAGCGCGGATATTGTCCATGAATATCAATTTCCTCGTCAGTGTCGCCAATATCCGGAATATACACTTCGTCGTCGTCAATAATGTTTGTCCTCATTTATAAAATCCCTCCCAGTAATTTTTTGGTATACCTCACCTAGTATATACCGATTGGCAATTTAAATCAAGTGAGGTGATTTACGCGGGCGCGGCAGGATTTTTTTCAGCGGGCGTCAAATTACTTTGCAATGCTTTAAGGCAGATTATTAATTTTTTTAAGGAGGGATTCCTATGGATAATCTAAGCTCAGAAATGATTGATCAGCTTCGAGGTTTATTTGGGCAAATGATAGAATCGCGACGTCATTTACGCCCAATTCTATCTGAAATTGCCGCGTCGATTGACAAAGGTTTTTTCATTGACGCCGATTCAGAAGAAGTAAATTTCCTTCTGAAGAAAATTTTGGAAGTTCAAGAAAAGCTTGCTGGTGTTGAACAGCTTAAGCGCGCTGCAAATTCCAGAAAACTTGAGCAGATTGACAAAAGTCTTAGTGTATTGGAGCAAAATTGTAAACGCGACGAAATTAACAGTACTCTTGCGCGAATTTCCACTTTAGTTGTGGATTCTGAAGATCAAGCGATTTTGGATGCTGTGACGCGAGTTAAAAAGCAAGCTGAACACCTTAGAAACCGCGCTGACAAATTCGACGCCGCGCAATTCGACAAGCAAGCCGAGAGATTTATTTTGTTGGTTGAAATTATTGACAACGCGGAAGGTTTTTCGTCCAATGAATTTTTGAAAATCGCCGCCAGTTTTCCTGACAATCCGCTAATCGGTATGATTCTTACCAGTCACATTTTGCATTTTCCTGAGCCGGTTGAATTTGAGGAAGTTGAAGAAACGCCGGCTTCTGAAACAAAGGACAAAATTTCTACCGAGCCGACCAAACAGAGAGTGGTTGCCGTGCTTCGCAAAGCGGAAAAACTTGATTTGGATTATTCTCTTGTTCTTGTTGACGAAAAAAATTTTGTTATCGACAGGGCGATTGTTAAAAAGCAACTCACCATCAAAGCTTTCAATAACAGAGTTCATGAACTTTTTGACGCGGTTGACCCAATGCCGATTTTCAAAGTTTTAATTAAGACCAGGATATTTTTTAGCGACGACCCGAAAGATATTTTAGTTTCTGGCAAACTTACTAAAAAAATTGCCGCGCTTGTTCCCCGCATTTTTAGCAAACTTTTCAGCTGGGGTATTGTTGACAAAATCACTTGGCGCGGGCGCGAATTTTATTTTCTTAATGATTTTGGATTAGACCTTTGCATTCGCTCATTTACGCATACTCAGCCGCCTTCGCCCAGTGAAGATTATTTTGCTGAAATGGTAAGCTCTTTGCAATTTTCGATTATGTTGATGTCGGAAGCGCGGCTTAAAGGCGACCTTAAGATTAAATTCAATTACAATCCAACTGTACCGGCGGCACGCGCGCTTATGCTCGGCAAAGACGCTTCAATCAACGTAATTTTAATGTTTTCGCTGATTTTGCTTGGTGAAAATTGGGCGTATCAAGTGGCGCGTTTCAGACTTTTAATCAAACATGAAATGGAAGCGCCTGCCAAATTAAAGGCAGTCTTTTTATTTGCACTCTCTGAAAAAGATTTAGCGTGGGTAAAACTTTTTGACACATCAGATTTCAAGAAAATCAAATTCTTTATGCTGACTTGGGATGGTCTTTTAGATCAAGATGGCAATGAACTTGATTTAGACGAATGGAAAGATATTTGCGAAATTGCCGTACCTTTTGAAAAGCCAAAATTTACTCCGCCGCCTAAAACTAATCCCATAAATACTAAATCCAAAGTGGAATTTGAAAAAATTGATGACGTTGATGATATTTTCGTTAATCGCGCAGAAGGCAAAATGACGCTGCCTGGCTTTGAAGAAACTGAAGTTGAAATCGAGAGCCAACCTAAAAATTTCATTGAAACTGAGCCGGAAGTTGTAATTGAACCTGCGCCTGAGCCGATACCCGAAATTAAATTCGAACCCGAGCCGGTTATTGAACCCGAAAAAACTTCCAATGATGATATTGTCACGGCGGATATTTTGTCTAGCGTGGTGAATTTGTTTAAAATCAGCGCAAATGGTCGCGGTATGTTGGCACTGCACGCGTTGAAAGATTATTTTGCTAATGAGGATGATAGCGAATTAGCGGCTGAATATCTCACGAAAGAAATTGGCTTTATTCTTGACGACCCGCTTACAGTTAGCAATTTGCATAGTTTTGATACATTTAGTTTTTGGGCGGGCGGCGCGGAAATTCCCAAAGCGAATCTTGGTAATTCTTTCGACTATTTAAATCTTGCCGCGTCTATTAAAAATTTCTTTGCGCCTATTAATCCAACCAGCTATCAACTTCAAAAGCTCTGGAAACAAATTAACGACGATAAAGCTAATACCGCTTTGAAGGCTTGTCCCGCTGCAAAAAATTTAATCAGCTTGTTTAATATTTTCACTGAAAAAACTCATCGCGCTTTTGCCGATTGTTTGAATGAGGACGGCAGAAGCGGCGAGAATAAATTTGACACGGTACTCGCGCAGATCGAATCAATGAAAAATGTTATTGATAATTTTTTGCGCTCGGATGTCAATCACCGCCGCGTTCGTGACGTCATTCAGCAGATTTTTAAAAATACCGGTTTAGCGCGAAAATATCTTGACGTGGAAAATTTTACAATCGACGAGATTTTAGATTTCTGCTGCCGCTTTGAAGAAGTTGACCTGCGCGAAATTGTAAATAACAGCAACGCCGCAATTAAAGCCGAGCTCTTTTCAGAAGATAAAATTGGTGAATTTCTTGATTATGTTTGGGATAATCCGAATGTTCAGCTTGTGCGTCGCAAACACGAACCATTTCAAGGTCCAAATCGCAAAAAAGCTACAACGATAATGGCGCAACTTTTGATAACTCTTTTAAGTTACGTACACGCGAAAAAAAATCTTGGAGTTTTCAGCGTTAATGACAAACAAAGCGCGCCGGTTGATAAGGCTCTTGATATTTTAAATGACCTCAAAAAGCAAATTTCGCGAATGGATAAGCGGGCAAATCTCGGACAATTAGTTTTCCGCGCGTTTGTGGATAATTTGATTGATCGGCTCAGTGGCGAAAATGTCGCGCTGAATTACAATGAATGTTTGCTTGGCGCGCGTTACATTGAACTGGAAAATGATTTGCCGGTTATGGAATCTTTCGGCGTTGAAGAATTTTCGTTGAAAAGTCGCACGGCTGAATTTGAAGAAAGTCTGCGCGATAAAACTTTTGAAGAAAATTTAAAGGCGGCGTATGAAGCGGCGCTGAAAAATTATGACTGCGGAATTTTGCAGGATTTAGCTAAACATTTTCTGCCGCAGCTCAAAATTTCTGAAGAGGATATTAACCGAAAAATCGCGGGACTTGAACGCCAAATTGACAAGCAGATTGAGCGCATTTATAACGATTTTCTGAATGATTTGGAACTGGCGCGCAATTATTCACGCATTACCGACCAAGAAAAAATTGACGCCTACATTAACGCGGTTGTCAGAGCGAAAGAGCATTTTAACGAAACTAAAAACGCCGGACTTTTCCAGCGCTTTATAAATGCTTGCTATGATTCGATTAATCAGGCGTCATTGCCGCAGAAAAACGCCTTGATTAAACGCCTTGAAAAACTTGAAGAAAATCTTAAAACTACGCTTAATGACGACGAAAAGCTTGAAACGCGCTACCCTGTTTTGGAAAATGTACGCCGCCAAATCGAGCTTATGAATTTGACTGTCGCCGAAGATTATATGAATCGCCTTGAAACTGAAGGCATTAGCCTTTTGACAGAGCTTGACGTTACCGGCACCGATTTACGCACGCTGAAAGATTTTCTTGTCGAATATGAGGGACTTTTGCGCGCTATTCAAAGTGCCAATGGCTCAATTGACGGCGCTTATCGTCAACGCGCTCACGTCGGCAGTAATATTAATCGACTTAACCGCGAAACTCAAAATGCGTTGGAATTTGCGCGCGCGTGGCAGGGTATTCATTCTGGACAAAATCCCGCTATTCGAGGATCAATTATCGATTTGCTGAATCATCTTGGCTTTACTGGCGGCGAAATTACCGCGCAAAATATGGACGCCATTAACCAAAAATCTTACACAGTCAATTTCCCTGAGCCTGTTAAAACCCGAAATAGTTATCCGCACCCTTTCGCAATTTTCGGCACGGAGCGCTTTACTAAGGGGCTTGAAATTATTTATCTTGGCGCAAATCGTGATTCTGCTGACAACATTGCTAAAGTTTTGGGCGATATGACTTCCGAGCGCGGCACAATTTGTTTTATGGATCACGCAATGACTTTGCCGGTGCGCCGCAGTCTTGCCAAATCCATTAAAACCGACGCTAATTTGAAAAATATTATCGTGATTGATAAAGTTATGATGCTGTATTTGACGCGCTTTGACGAAGCGAATCGCGGTAAAAAAATGCTGCAGGTAGCTTTACCTTTCGCGCGTGTTCAGCCTTACACTTCCAAAGGCAAGGGCGTTGTTGCTCCGGAAATGTTTATTGGGCGCTCTGAGGAACTTGATAAAATTCGCGATATGTCCGGTCCGGTTTTTGTTTATGGCGGGCGGCAACTTGGTAAATCTGCGCTCCTCAGGCAAGTTAGAAGTCTTGAGCACAATCCCGCGCAGTTGAATTACGCATTTTTTATCGATTTGAAGGGCTATAACACAACTGAAACGCTGAAAAAAATTGTTCTGGAGCTTACCTCGGCTAAACTTATTGGCGAGGTCGAAACTTGGCAGGAATTTTCTTTCGAAATGCACAAACTTTTGAATGGGCAACTTCGCGGCATTGCTAAACCCAAAAAACTTTTCCTGCTCTTCGACGAAAGCGATACATTTTTGAGTAGCCCCGATTCTGAAAGTGCAATAAATGTTCTGCGCGAGTTGCTTGTGGCGTTTAGCGGGCAATTTAAATTTGTTCTGGCGGGCGTGCATAAAGTTATCCGCTTTGAACAAAATTCTAGTTTTGGCAATCTTAGCCACATTTCAGTTTTGCCTTTCCGCCCGTCCGACGCAATGGAATTGCTCGTTAAGCCGATGAGCTATCTTGGCTTCAGCGTATCTGACGACAGTTTGATTAGCGCCATTTTCAGCCGCACGAATTATTATCCTGGCTTGATTCAGTATTATTGCAATATGTTGGTTGACGCTGTCGGAAATAATTACACGAAACAGAATTTTAACGTGACGAAAAATCCGCCGTACACGCTGGACGATGATTATTTGAAAAATATGCTCAGCAACAACGATTTTCAGAAAGAAATTAACGCGCGCTTCCAGGAAACTTTGACGCTGGACAATGACAATTACTATGAAATTTTAGCGTTGTCAATCGCAATGGAATATTACGAGAATAATCGTCCGGTGAGCGTGGATGTTTCAAAAATCAGAGATAATTGCGTGATGTGCGGCGTTGATAAAATTACCAAACTTACTGACGCGGAACTTTTGAGCTTGCTTGACGAAATGGTCGCGCTTAATCTTTTGCGCCGCGTCGACGGCAAATTTGAATTTAATCGCTACGCTTTTTGGCATATGATGGGCACGGAAGCTGAAGTCAATGAAAAGCTGGATTCGTACGGACTGAATGCCGAATGACGAGGTAATTTAAATGGCAAAAAATTCAAGGATATCACTAACAAATTCATATACAATTTCAGAAAAAAAGATAGACTTCAGCCGGTTGCAAGAGCTTGACAGCGACGATTTAGATTCATGGTGGCGAACAGTACCAGGCGCGCGGCGTTTTATGAAAGTGGCGATTGACGCGGTTGATAAACATTGCGCAGTTGCAACTCATTTGCCGGAAATTGACACGGCGGGCTTTATTCAGATTCTGCGGGAAAAAATTCAGCGGCGGCATGTTTCATTGTTGGTTGAGATTTTTGAATATGGCGGCAAGGCTGATGTTGAAGATTTTGTTGACGCGTTAACGGAAAAATTTGCGCCGGATTTTCTGCGCGATTTTAATGAAGATTCGCCGATGATTGATTTGGCGCGGCAAAATTCGCTGAATGGCTACGTCATTATAGTTTTGCTGAAAAATAAATTCGACTGGCTTACAACCGCTGTTACAGATTTTAACAAGAATACCGCGAATATGGGTAGCTCATTAATTTTTGTGACGAATGAAGAAAATCCTCCGCCGAGTTTAACGCGCCTTTCCGATTATTTAACGCCGTACGATATACAATTTTTCGCGCTGAATTTGCTTGAAAATACGCGGTTGACAACGCAGGGTAAACTCTATACTTCGACATTGGCGGCGAAACTTTCGGGACAATCGGCAATACTAGCAAAAAATTTCGCGAAGACCGAATTATACACGCATGGATTAGAATTTGTTAAAACTGTCCTGCCGCATTTCGACGAAAAAATTTTTAATCGCGCAGTGTGGGAATGTCAGACGCAATTTTTATTGTCGATATTGGAGCAAATTCGCGGGCGACTCATTGAAAAAAATTACGACAAGCTGAAAAATATAATGCACGTGACAGATGAATTTGGAAAAACGCTTGACGACCCTTATGACATGGAATTGAGGCATTTGCATTATTATGGCGGCAAAAAAATGCTATTCCAGTATGGCGACTGGGAAAAATTGGAACTTGCCTACAGTGCCAGAAATGACCTTTCGCACTTAAAAATTATCGATTTAAATCAGATGGAAAAAATTTTTTTATTTGCTGACTGATTAACATACCCTAGCCCCTAACCCCTACCCACTAACCCCTAAAAAATGTCCTGCTGTAACAACACGGCGGGATTTTTTTATGTTAAACTCATTTAACAATCGGAGTTTCGCCGAGCTTTTGAAGATATTCATTCATATCAAGAAAAGTCATATTGTGTTCAATTGCCGAAATAATCACGGCGTCCCAAGAATTTCTTGGATAGAGAATCGCATAGCCGCCATATCGCAAAAGATATTGAGTTTGTTCCAAATCCAAATTCAAAACGCGAGTAATACCTATCAATCTTTTGCGAGAAATGCCCTTCGTGCCGGAAAAAATATGATCAATATAGCTGAGGTCCAGCCGCATTTTAAAGGCAATATCGCTACACGTCAAATTTCTTTCGCACATAAGTTCACTTAAATATTCGTTGAATGGCTTGGTAAATTCTGATTTGTTGCTTTTGATAAAATTTTTAACATCAGGGTCGGTCTTCAATTCATTAAAAAGTTCGCCAGTGTCTTTTTCCTTCATAGTGATACCTCCAACTTTATTTTTAGAAAGGATGCGCCAATGCAGTGAATCCGCTAGATAATATTTATGAGACGATTGACATTTTGAAGCCGAGTGTCAAATTAGCGTACGATAGAATTGGTAAACAAATTTGCATAATCAAGGAGCGGAATTTGAAACTCTTG
>CAJOIA010000028.1 GCA_905234505.1 uncultured Selenomonadaceae bacterium | reverse complement strand
TTCTTCTTTAGTAAGGACGTAAACTTGAGCCTTGAATTTTGTATGCGGATGAATTGTACCAGGTTTAGCCAAAACTTGACCGCGCTCAATTTCTTTACGGTCGACGCCACGAAGGAGAACACCGACGTTATCGCCAGCAACAGCGCTATCAAGGAGCTTGCGGAACATTTCAATACCAGTAGCAACAGTTTTTCTCGGCTCGTCGCGCAGTCCAACGATTTCAACAGGATCATTGAGTTTCAATTCGCCACGTTCGACACGACCGGTAGCAACTGTACCGCGTCCGGTAATTGTGAAGACGTCTTCAACCGGCATAAGGAAAGGCTTATCTTTATCGCGTTCTGGAGTTGGAATATAATCATCAACAGCGTCAAGAAGTTTCAAAATGTTAGCTTCTTGTTCAGCGTCGCCTTCCAGAGCCAAAAGTGCAGAGCCTGCAACAATCGGGATATCGTCACCAGGAAATTCATACTTGCTGAGAAGTTCACGAACTTCCATTTCAACGAGTTCGAGAAGTTCAGGGTCGTCAACTTGGTCAACTTTGTTAAGGAAAACAACGATAGCCGGAACGCCAACTTGGCGCGCGAGCAAGATATGTTCACGAGTCTGAGGCATAGGACCGTCAGAAGCTGCAACAACGAGAATTGCGCCGTCCATTTGAGCTGCGCCGGTGATCATATTTTTAATATAGTCAGCGTGACCAGGGCAGTCAACGTGTGCATAGTGGCGCTTTTCTGTTTCGTATTCAACGTGAGCGGTGTTAATCGTAATGCCACGTTCGCGTTCTTCCGGTGCTTTATCAATGTTTTCGTAGGATTCGTACTTTGCAAAACCTTTCTTAGAAAGAACCTTTGTAATAGCCGCAGTAAGCGTCGTTTTGCCGTGGTCGATGTGTCCAATCGTACCAATGTTAACGTGCGGTTTGCTACGGTCAAACTTCTGCTTTGCCAAACTTAACACTCCTTTATTTCAAGAAAAAAAAACCAATTTTATAAACTTAAGCGAATTATTCGCCCTTGTTTCTCGCAACAATAGTATCAGCAATGGTTTTCGGTACTTCGTCATAATAGGCGACTTCCATTGAATAAGTACCGCGCCCTTGCGTCTTAGATCTTAAATCAGTTGAGTATCCGAACATTTCAGAAAGCGGTACAAATCCATGAATGACTTGCAAACCATTTCGTTGCTCCATACCGTCAATTTTGCCGCGCCTTGCATTCAAATCGCCGATAACGTCACCCATGTAAGTTTCTGGAACGGTGACTTCGACTTTTACATAAGGCTCAAGCAACACAGGCTTAGCTTTTTCAGCCGCCGCCTTAAACGCAATAGAACCGGCGATTTTAAACGCCGCTTCGCTTGAGTCAACTTCGTGGAAACTGCCATCATAGACAACCGCTTTGACGTCAACCATCGGATAACCGGCAAGCACGCCATTTTCCATAGCCTGCTTAACGCCAGCCTCAATCGGATTGATATATTCTTTCGGAATTACGCCGCCGACAATTTTGCTCTCAAATTCAAAGCCTTTGCCAACTTCATTTGGGGAAATTTCAATCCAGCAATGCCCGTATTGCCCGTGACCGCCGCTTTGACGAATAAATTTGCCTTCAGCTTTTGCGCTTTTACGAATCGTCTCACGGTATGCAACTTGAGGCTCGCCGACTTTGCAGTCAACTTTGAACTCGCGCAGCATTCTATCAACGATAATCTGCAAATGCAATTCACCCATTCCGGAGATAATCGTCTGTCCGGTTTCTGGGTCGGTACGAACTTTAAATGTAGGATCTTCTTCCGCCAATTTTTGAAGAGCAATTCCCATTTTGTCCTGGTCATTTTTCGTTGAAGGTTCAACTGCAACTGAAATGACTGGGTCGGGAAATTCCATTGACTCAAGGATAATCGGCTTAGATTCGTCGCAGAGCGTATCGCCTGTTGTGGTATCCTTCAAACCAACCGCTGCCGCTATATCGCCGCTGTAAACTGTGTCAATCTCCGTGCGATTATTCGCGTGCATTTGCAAAATTCGTCCAATGCGTTCTTTCTTGCCCTTAGTTGAATTATAAACATAAGAGCCCGACTTTAACACACCGGAATAAACTCTGAAAAATGCCAGTTTGCCAACGTACGGGTCAGTCATAATTTTAAAAGCGAGCGCCGCGAACGGCTCATTGTCGCTTGAAGGTCTCGAATCTTCGTCGCCATTTGGTTTAACGCCTTGAATCGGCGGAATATCAGTAGGCGCGGGCATATAATCAACAATCGCGTCAAGTAAGGGTTGAACACCACGATTTTTGTATGAAGTTCCGCAAGTTACAGGCGTCATTGTGCATTCAATAGTAGCCTTGCGAATAACGGCTTTAATTTCGTCAACAGTAACTTCTTCGCCGCCGAGATATTTTTCCATGAAGTCATCATCTTGCTCAGCACAAGCTTCTAAAAGTTTATCGCGATAATCCTTAGCCATATCGAGCATATCAGCCGGAATCTTAACCGTGTCAGCAACTTTGCCTAAGTCATCTTCATAGACTATAGCTTCCATTTTAACGAGGTCAATAATTCCTTCAAAACTGTCTTCAGCTCCAATTGGCAACTGAATCGCCACAGCATTTGTATGAAGTCTGTCGCGCATCATTTGAATGACATTGTAAAAATCCGCGCCGGTAATATCCATTTTGTTAACATAAGCCATTCGCGGGACATTGTATCTTTCAGCTTGACGCCAAACAGTTTCAGTTTGAGGTTCGACGCCGCCGCGCGCAGTTAAAATTGCAAGTGCGCCGTCCAAAACTCTAAGGGAGCGCTCAACTTCAACCGTGAAATCAACGTGTCCAGGCGTGTCAATAATGTTAATGCGGTGGTCTTTCCAAAAGCAAGTAGTAGCTGCTGAAGTTATCGTAATGCCGCGTTCCTGCTCTTGAACCATCCAGTCCATTGTCGCCGCGCCGTCGTGTACTTCACCGATCTTGTGATTTTTACCCGTATAAAAAAGTATGCGCTCAGTCGTCGTCGTTTTACCGGCGTCTATGTGCGCCATAATTCCTATGTTGCGAGTTTTTTCTAATGAAAAATCTCTTGACACTTTGAATTTCGCTCCTATCAAAAAAAATCACTATACGCTTATTCAAGGTGTCGAAATTACCAACGATAATGAGCAAACGCCTTGTTAGCCTCTGCCATCTTATGAGTATCTTCTTTTTTCTTAATGGAAGCGCCAACGTTATTAGCAGCGTCCATTAATTCAGCCGAAAGGCGAGCGTCCATAGTTTTTTCGCCGCGAAGTCTAGCATAATTGACAAGCCAGCGAATACCCAATGTTTGACGTCTTTCAGGACGAACTTCAACCGGCACTTGATAGTTAGCACCGCCAACACGGCGAGCGCGAACTTCCAATACCGGCATAACATTTTTCAGTGCCGTTTCAAAAATTTCAAGCGGGTCTTTGCCGGTTTTTTCACGAATCGCCTCAAATGCGTCATAAACTACGCGCTGCGCGACAGATTTTTTGCCGGAGAGCATAACTTTATTGATGAATTTGGTAACGATTTTAGAATGATAAACCGGATCTGGCAGAACGTCACGCTTCGGCACAGAACCTTTTCTTGGCATTGTAATATCTCCTTTGTGAAATGTGACAAGCACTTATCACTTATTTCTTCTTAGGTTTAGCCTTCTTCGCGCCGTATTTGGAACGAGCCTGATTTCTATCTTGAACGCCAGCGGTATCCAAAGAGCCGCGAATGATATGATAACGCACACCAGGTAAATCTTTGACACGACCGCCGCGAATTAAAACGACGCTGTGTTCTTGCAGATTGTGACCTATTCCTGGAATGTATGCAGTAACCTCAATGCTGTTGGTTAAGCGAACGCGCGCCACTTTGCGAAGTGCTGAATTAGGTTTTTTCGGCGTAGTGGTATAAACACGCGTGCAAACTCCGCGTTTTTGAGGGCATTCTTTCAGAGCCGGCGCAGTAGATTTTTCTATAACACTTTGACGACTTTTTCTAACCAGTTGGTTAATTGTCGGCATACATTCACCCCCTTTCAAAAATTGCAAAAGATAACCTCTCAAAGCGTGTGGTATGATATCATTGCTCAAAAATGCTGTCAAGTGGCGTCAGGACGCGAAGTTTCAGCACAACTTTTCTTGTGGAAAAATACGCAAATCACGCAAATCTAATACTCTGTATTATTAAATTAACAAAATCTAGAGCTAAACCAACTTTAAATTTTATAAAAAAACTAAACTCATTTCAGCTTTGAATACTGCTCGTCGTCAACAGGTTCAAGCCATTCATTTGAAGAATCTTCAGCGGGAATTTCAACCGCTAAATGAGAAAACCAACTGTCAGCTGCCGCGCCGTGCCAATGTTTAACTTCGGGCGCAATGTTCACAACGTCGCCAGGCTTTAACTCTTGCGGTGCTCTGCCAAATTCTTGATACCAGCCGCGCCCGCCGGTCACTAGTAAAATTTGCCCGCCCTTGTGATGGATATGCCAATTATTACGGCAACCAGGCGAAAACGTTACATTCGCAATAGCGCCGCCGGTTTTGGTCAGCGGATTCAAATAAGCTTGTCCGATGAAATATTTGCTGAACTGTTCGGGCAATGGCTTACCAACGTCAAAAACGCTAGGATTTTTAATTTCGCTCATCGTTAAATCTCCTTTCAAATTTGCAGTGATATTATACTCTGCGCGAAGGATTTGGTCAAAAATTTTTCGGCTTGCATACTATTAGAAAATGTGATAAATTTTTTTGGTTTAAATAACTTTGAAAAATTTGGAGGCTTAAATAAATTGAGAAGCGATATTGTTAAGAAAGGCGCGACGCGTTGCGCTCATAGATCTTTGTTTAATGCTAATGGATTTGGTCCAGAAGAATTGAGTCGTCCGTTGATTGGCGTTTGCAATTCTTTTAACGAGATTATTCCTGGTCATATGCATTTAAAATCGATAACTGAAGCGGCAAAATTGGGCGTAGCTGCGGCAGGCGGCACACCGATTGAATTTCCGGCTATTGGTGTTTGCGACGGAATTGCTATGGGGCATACTGGAATGAAGTATTCACTGGCGAGCCGCGAATTAATCGCTGATTCGATTGAAGCGGTAACGATGGCGAGCGGTTTTGACGGATTAATTTTAATTCCGAATTGCGATAAAGTTGTTCCTGGAATGTTAATGGCTGCTGCGCGATTGAATATTCCTGCGGTGATTGTCAGCGGCGGTCCTATGTTAGCCGGTCGTTTTCATGGTAAAAATATTAGCGTCAGTCAATCTTTCGAGGCGGCGGGCAAATTTGCAGCGGGTCAAATGACTCAATCTGAAATGACAGATTTGGAATCTCATGCTTGTCCTGGCTGCGGTTCATGCGCCGGTTTATTTACTGCGAATACTATGAATTGCTTAAGCGAGGCGCTTGGTATGGCTTTGCCCGGCAATGGTACAATTCCTGCCGCGTATAATGGCGCGCGCTTGATTTTGGCGAAACGCGCCGGTAAAGTTTTAATGGATTTGATTAAGAAAAATATTTTGCCGCGCGATATTTTGACGCTCAAGGCGTTTGAAAATGCTATAACCGTTGATATGGGAATTGGCGGCTCTTCAAATACTGTTTTGCACTTAACGGCGATTGCTCACGAATGCGGTATTGATATTCCGGCGCAACTTTTTGACGAAATTTCTGCGCGAACGCCCTACATTACGAAACTCAGCCCCGCCGGTTATCATCATATGCAAGATTTAGACGAAGCGGGCGGAATTAGCGCAGTTATGCACGAACTTTCAAAGAAAAATCTGTTGCACCTTGACGCGTTGACTGTTACCGGAACAATGGCTGAAAGAATTGAAGGCGCGGAAATTGAACGCCCCGATGTTATTCACAGCGTCGAAAATCCGTACAGGCAAACCGGCGGAATTGCAATTTTGCGCGGGAATATTTGTCCGGATTGCGCGGTTGTCAAGGCGTCAGCTGTTAGTGAAGATATGCTTGTTTATAAAGGCAAGGCGAAATGTTTTAACAGCGAAGAAACGGCGATTAATGCGATTATGGGCGGGCAAATTCATGACGGCGATGTTGTTGTCATTCGCTATGAAGGTCCGAAAGGCGGTCCTGGTATGCAAGAAATGTTAAATCCGACTGCGGCAATTACCGGCGCAGGTTTGAAAGTTGGTTTGATAACTGACGGCAGATTTAGCGGCGCAAGTCAAGGCGCGTGCATTGGGCATATTTCGCCCGAAGCTATGGAAGGCGGCACAATCGCTTTGATTGAAGACGGCGATATTATTTCGATTGATATTCCGAACAGGAAACTTGAACTTGAAGTTAGCGACGAAGAGCTTGCTAAACGCCGCGCGAATTGGATTAAGCCCGAGCCGAAAATTAAAACGGGTTATTTAGCGCGATATGCTAAGCTTACCACGTCCGCCAGCAAGGGCGCGATTGTTCAAGCGTAAATTTTTATTCTTAGTTTGTTTGAGAGTGGAGGGAATTTTTTTCTCATGAATTGGGAAGAAACATTTGGA
Organism: uncultured Selenomonadaceae bacterium; assembly: GCA_905234505.1. Classification (GTDB taxonomy): domain Bacteria; phylum Bacillota; class Negativicutes; order Selenomonadales; family Selenomonadaceae; genus Quinella. The sequence goes on along the minus strand of CAJOIA010000028.1, from coordinate 11,726 downwards.
AGGAAACTTGCAGGATTTTTGAGCAATGAGCAGATTATTTTCAATGCGCCGATGAGTGAGCATACAACTTTCAAAATTGGTGGAGCGGCTGATGTTTTAATTTTTCCAGCGTCAGCGGCTGAAGTCGCGCAGATTTTCAAGCTGATTAATGAGTTTCAAATTCCCTGCACAATTCTCGGCAATGGCTCAAATGTTTTAGTTCGCGACAATGGAATTCGCGGCGCTGTTGTTAAATTCACTGATAAATTTTTCGGCACCATTCGCGCAGAGGACACAAAAATTTATGCGGGCGCAGGCGCTAAACTCAAAGACGTTTCCAATTTTGCAGCGGAAAATAATTTGAGCGGTATGGAATTTGCAGTCGGCATTCCTGGCAGTATTGGCGGCGCTGTTTTTATGAACGCGGGCGCTTATGATGGCGAAATGAAAAATGTTATCGCGAGCGTCAAAGCGGTTACGCGCGAAGGCGAGATTAAAAATTTCTGCGCGAAAGATTTAAATCTTGGTTATAGACAGAGCATTTTTCAGAGTAACAACTGCGCGATTTGCGAAGTAGAATTGAGTTTGCAAATTGGTAACGGCGCTGATATAAAAAATAAAATGGCAGATTTCACCGCGCGCCGCGAAAGTAAACAGCCGCTTGAATTGCCGAGCGCTGGAAGTACTTTTAAACGCCCAGCAGGATATTTCGCCGGAACGCTGATTGATCAAACCGGCTTGAAAGGTTTGCAAATCGGCGGCGCTCAAGTTTCGACTAAACACGCGGGCTTTATTGTCAATGTGGGAAATGCGACGGCGGCTGACGTTTTAAATCTGATTGAGGAAGTGCGGCGGCGCGTCAAGGAAATGCACGGCGTTGAACTTATACCGGAAGTTAGGATTATTGGCGAATGAGGAGCTGATTTTATGATTCATATTTGTTACGGGCTGTATGATAAAACTGGACATTATTCAAAATTTGTCGGGACGTCGATTTTGTCAATTTTTGAAAATACCACCGCCGAAATTACCGCCCATATTTTTCACGACAATACATTAACTGCCGATAACCGCGAAAAATTTTTGACAATCGCCGAAAAGTACAATCAGCATATCAAACTTTATAATGTCGCTCAACTTTGCGCAGATAAAATTAAGCTCATTAACAAAAAACTTTCTCGATACATTGAAACGCGCTTCAGTATCGGTGCTTTTTATAGATTGCTAATAAAAGATATTGGGCTTTTAGAAGTACCGAAAATTATTTACCTCGACGCGGACACAGTAATAAATTTAGATATCGCCGAACTTTATAATATCGATTTGGAAAATTATCCAATAGCGGCAGTTCCTGAAATGAGCGCAACGCGCGATCATATGATAACCGATAAATTTCTGCTGAAATCCGGTAAAGTTCAAAGAGATAATTATTTTTGCTCCGGCGTTTTGGTAATGAGCCTTGACAAAATCAGCGCGAATTTTTTTAATGAGGGCATAGATTGGCTGGCGGATAATCCAAAATGCGAATGCCCAGACCAAGATATTTTGAATAATTTTTACTCTACAAATTATTTAAAGCTGCCAGAAAAATTTAATGCCTTCGTCAGCGTCGCGAAAAGCCTTGACCGAAATATGATTTTCAAAAAAATTTATCATTACGCCGGAATTGGCAATCTTGGTTTAAATACAGAAAATGAACTTGATAAACTTTTCTGGGTAAAATTTTCAAAAACGCCGTGGTTCGGTATTGATATTTTCGCCAATTTCCATAAAGTTATAGCTAAATTCGCAGCGAAAGGCACACGTAGTTTGGCAGTCAAAGTTACGGCGATAATGTCCGGCAAACAGCGCGCATTTTTCGTGCCAATCACAGCTGCCGACCTCATTAAACAATTTTTCGGCGTTACCAAAGCGGAAGAAATTATTATCGACGCTTCGCCCGAATCATTTCGTCAACTGATTAAATCTATGAAAAAAAATCGCGGCAAAAAAATTTATTTTATTCTTGTTAACGACTATGAAAAGATCTCCGCTCTGCTTAAAGAAGCCGGTTTCGTGGAATACAGAGATTATCTTGATTCGACAATTTTTATGAAGAACGACCAAAACGAAATTGAATATATCGCCGCGTTAATTGAATCGATGTGAATTATGGCTAAGAAAAAAATTGTGTACGTTTGCCAAGAATGCGGCGCTGAAACTTCAAAATGGCTCGGCAAATGTCCCGCTTGCGGCAAATGGAATACTCTCTTTGAAGAAACTGTTGAAGAAATTAAGCCGAAAGTTGAGCACGCGATAACTACCGCTTATGAAGTGCCGCGCAGAATTGCTGAAGTCGATTTAACCGAACTGCCGCGCTTTTCGACTGGCTCTGGCGAATTGGACAGAGTTTTGGGCGGCGGATTAATTCCAGGCTCGATAGTTTTAATTGCAGGCGATCCTGGCGTTGGAAAATCCAGCTTGACGCTGGCTGTTTGTGCTTATGTCGCTAAAAATAATCGGCGCGTTTTGTACGTGACCGGTGAAGAAAGTTCAAGGCAAATTCGTATGCGCGCTGAAAGGCTTAACGCTCTTGCCGACGAACTTTTTATTTGCGCGGAAAATAACCTTGAGCGAATTAATCAGCACGTCGAAAAAGTTAAGCCGGATTTGCTCATTGTCGATTCGATTCAAACCATTTATAAATCTGACATTGAGAGCGCGCCTGGCAGCATTTCGCAAGTTCGGGAATGTTCGGCAGCATTAATGCGATTGTCTAAAAAAAATGGCGTCACAACTTTTATAATCGGTCACGTTACTAAAGACGGCAATTTGGCAGGACCACGCGTTTTGGAGCACATTGTTGACACGGTTTTATTTTTTGAGGGTGAGCGCAATGCTGACTTTCGGGTTTTGCGCGCTATTAAAAACAGATTTGGCGCGACGTCTGAAATTGGTTTGTTTGAAATGCGTGATAGCGGTTTAGCCGATGTTCCTGACGCGTCGAAACTTTTTTTGCCGGATAAAGCCGATGATATTGGAAGTGTGATAGTGCCAACTGTCGAAGGAACGCGTCCGCTCTTGGTCGAAATTCAAGCGCTGGTTGCTCCAACTCCATTTATGCCGCCGCGTCGAACCAGTGATTCAGTTGATATTAAACGCATTCAATTATTGCTGGCGGTTTTAGAAAAGCGTTTGCATTTATCAATCGGAAATTGCGACGTGTACGTTAAAACTGCGGGCGGGATTAAAATTGACGAACCGGCGACAGATTTACCAATGACGATAGCGCTTGCGTCGAGTTTTGCAAATAGAAAAATTTTGCCGCAATGCGTAATTTTCGGCGAAGTTGGATTGAGCGGTGAAGTTCGCGCAGTGAGCAAGGCACGGCAGCGCGTTGAAGAATCGGTAAGGATGGGCTTTTCAAATATTATTCTGCCGAAAAAAAATTTTGTCGAATTAAAATCAATGGTGAACGTGAATTTATTTCCGGTAGAAAATCTGCGCGAAGCACTGAAAATATCAATGCCGCGAAAGGAGGTTGACGAATGATAATAGTTTACACGGGCGACGGCAAAGGCAAAACTACAGCGGCGCTTGGATTAGCTTTGCGGTGTTTTGGCGGCGGCGGTAAAGTTTTGATTCTACAATTTATCAAGGGCAGTCAAAATTCCGGTGAATTGGAAGCGCTGAAACTTTTGCCAATTGAAATTAGGCAATGCGGCTTGGGTTTCACAAATCAAGGCGATTTTTCAACTCACAAAGCGGCGGCGCTGGAAACTTTGAAAATCGCGCAGGACGAAATAATTTCCGGCAAATGGACAATGATAATTTTGGACGAAATAAATTACGCGGTAAAAGGCGGCTTAATCAGCGAATCTGAAATGTTAAACTTGCTGGAAATTTGCCCGCCGGATTTGCATTTGGTTTTCACGGGGCGCGCGGCGTCAGAAAAATTAATCGAGGCGGCAGACTTAGTAACCGAAATGAAATTGATAAAACATCCGTATCAGCGCGGAATACCTGCGCAACGCGGAATAGAATTTTAAGAGGTGGTTTTTATGAAGACGACTATTCGAGTTCATTTTTACGATACTGACGAAATGGGCGTAGTGCATCACTCAAATTACATTCGTTGGTTTGAAACTGGGCGCGTTGAATTTTTGCGCTCAATTGGAATAAGCCTGCGCGAAATGATGAACGATGGAATTATGTTCCCAATAACTGAAGTGCAGGCAGAATATCTTAGTTCTGCGAAATTTGATGACGAACTTGAAATTGAAACCAGAGCTATTACACTGACTAAGGTCAAGATGGAATTTGAGTATAAAATTCGTCGCGTCGGCGAGGAAAAAGTTTTAGTCGAAGGTTTCAGTAAAAACGTATTCACGAGCGCGGCAACTGGAAAAATTTTAAGGCTACCTGACAAATATTTCAGCAAGTTGGAAATGGCGCAAGATTGAGCGTCATTTTTTATTTGACATATCGACTGACAATATATAAAATAATTCGGTACGGTGTGAGTACATAACCTGTTTTTGCTGAGACGGTAGATATAGAGGGAGAACTTGACAAGCCCTCGATGTCGGGCAGCGTACCAAAAAAAATTGACTGCCGCATTTTTTACGTTAAGGATTTTGGCGGTTTAATATAAATGGGATGATTTAATGAAAAAAACTGCAAGAAATTTGACGAGAATGACTTAGGGCGTATGGGCAAGTTTATCGCCCTCTATTTTCTGCGCAACCATTAAGCAACGGGTTGAACAAAATTAGGGGGTGCAGGTTATAATTATTACAATTTCAGTAGCGATAGTTGCGATAATTCTTGGCGTGGTAGGCGGATATGCGGCGCGAAAACGTACAGCAGAAGCTCAAATAGGATCTGCCGAAGAAGAAGCGCGGCGATTAATTGCTGAGGCGCAAGAAAAAAGCAACGCAGAAAAAAAAGAGTCCATCCTTGAGGCAAAGGAAGAAATTCACCGTATGCGTCAAGAATTGGAACGAGATACCAAGGAGAAGCGCAACGAATTGGCGCGACAGGAAAAACGCGTTATTCAGAAGGAAGAAAACCTTGACAAAAAAATTGATTCACTTGAAAAAAAAGAATTGCTCTTAAGCAAGAAGGAGGCAAAATTAAACGAATCACAAGCAGAATTAGATTCAATGCAAGAAAAAGAAAATGCTGAACTTGAAAGAGTCGCGGCATTGTCCAAAGAGGAAGCACGCAATATTTTAATGGCGGAGGTCGAAGAAAATTTAAAGCACGATAAAGCCATTAAGATCAAAGAATATGAGGCTCAAATTAAAGACGAAGCTGACAAAAAAGCGCGTGATATTCTTAGCCTGGCTATTCAACGCACAGCTGCGGAACATGTTGCTGAAACAACGGTTTCGGTTGTGGAACTACCAAGCGACGATATGAAAGGACGAATTATCGGACGCGAAGGCAGAAATATACGCGCGCTGGAAACTTTGACCGGCATTGATTTAATTATCGACGATACGCCAGAAGCGGTAATTCTTTCGGGATTCGACCCAATACGCCGCGAGGTTGCACGTGTTACACTTGAAAAACTCATTTCCGACGGCAGAATTCACCCTGCGCGAATTGAGGAAACATATAATAAAGCTAAAATCGAAGTCGAAAACCAAATTAAAGTAATAGGCGAACAAGCAATAGCTGAAGTTGGAATACAAGGCAACGTTCACCCTGAACTGGTAAAGCTAATCGGCAGATTGAAATATCGTTACAGCTACGGACAAAATGTTTTAAATCATTCAATCGAAGTAGCGCAAGTTGCCGGAATTATGGCGGCGGAATTAGGCGTTGATGTGAAATTGGCTAAACGCGCAGGTTTACTGCATGACATTGGCAAAGCTCCCGATCACGGCATGGAAGGTTCACATGTGACGGTAGGTATGGAATTGGCTAAACGCTACCACGAAAATAAATACGTGATAAATGCGATAGCGGCACATCACGGCGACGTTGAACCTGTTACAGTTGAAGCGGTACTTGTTGCAGCGGCGGACGCAGTATCAGCGGCAAGACCAGGCGCGCGGCGTGAAAGTATCGAAATGTATTTGAAACGCTTGAAAATGCTTGAAGATGTTGCTGTATCGTTTGAAGGTGTCGAGCAATGTTACGCCATTCAAGCCGGAAGAGAGATTCGCGTTATGGTTAAACCCGACCACATTGATGATTTGTCGGCGGTGGCTCTGGCTCATGATATTGTTAAGCGCATTGAAAAGGAACTTGAATATCCTGGTCAAATTAAAGTGACGATTATTCGTGAAACTCGCGTAGTTGATTACGCTAAATAAATTTTGTAAACTGAACAGCAGAATTAGCGGGGCAAGTAAATAGCGCCTCGCTTTTTTTCTAAAGTGCAGAGGAGGTTTGGAGCAATGTTCGATTTTTTTAAGAGAGAAAAGAAACCTAATCCCGACGCGAGCCGGCTTTTGGCGTCAATTCTCGTTGTGTATCCTGCAATTCAATCGGTAACTTACGAGTCGAAGGATGAAATATTGGAGCTCTCCTTTGCATTGAAAGGAAAATTCTCACACGACGATTTTGAAGATTTTTTAAAGTACGTTGCAGAATCGGTTGAAGCGTTACACCATTTGGAAGGGCTCGGCGGCGCGATGATTGAGCTGAATGTTGAAGGAATTTACGGCACTTGCTTTTTAAATGTTCGGCGCGATATGGCAACTTTAACCTGCAGGGAACTTTCGCTTTTAACGGAAATGGCGGCAAATTATTTCGGCGACCAACTTATTGAAGAAGATGACGACTCCATTCCCGACGAAGATTATTTAATCGCGCAGGAAGATTATTTAGAGCAATGTTTGAGCAATATGTTACAGCTGCGCGTTGAAGGTAAACTTGTCGGCGTTCGTGAACAATCGCGCGTTGTCGTTTACAATAGATAGGAGAATGACTTTGAGAATTTTAATGGTTGGTGATGTATTCGGCAGAGCTGGCAGACGCGCTTTTGTCGAATATACGCCTAAACTTCGCCGCGAAAAAAATATTGATATCGTTGTTGTCAATGGCGAAAATTCCGCGCATGGCAAAGGCTTGACTGTTTCAACTTTCAACGAACTTTTGCAAGGCGGCGCTGACATTATCACAACCGGCAATCACGTTTGGAGTAACCGCGAAATTTACGAATTAATTGATCGCGAGCCTTACCTTTTAAGACCGGCAAATTTCCCCGAAGGTACACCTGGCAAAGGTTTTTGCATTTATCAACACCGCGCAAAAAATATCGGCGTGATTAATCTTCAAGGACGCTCTTTTATGTCAATGATGGATTGTCCTTTCACCTGCGCGAATGAAATTGTTAAAAAAATTTCCAGCGAATGCAATATAATTTTAATTGACTTCCACGCCGAAGCAACTTCAGAAAAAATTGCGCTAGGTTATTTTTTAGACGGCAAAGTCACTGCAGTTGTCGGTACTCATACACACGTCCAAACCGCCGACGAAAGACTTCTGCCTAAGGGCACGGCTTACATTACAGATTTGGGTATGGTCGGCATTTTTGATTCTGTTATCGGACTTGATATAGATATGGTCATTGAAAAATTTATCAGCTGCAGACAAAATAAATTCGTCGTTCCGGAAACCGGCAAAATTATTTACAGCGGCGCAATAATTGATATTGACGATAAAACTAATAAAGCAACAAAAATTGAACGCGTCCGACTTATCGATAAATAAAAATAGTGAAGGATTTCAACCGATTTTGAAGAATAATCTTAGTGAAGTAGTTAATCCTGTTTTTTGGATGTAGCGGAAAGGAATGAACTTTTTTATGGAAATTCTCAAGGTATCGGCAAAATCCAATCCAAACTCGGTAGCGGGTGCGCTGGCTGGCGTTATCCGCGAAAGCGGCAGTGCAGAATTGCAAGCCATTGGTGCAGGCGCTCTTAATCAGGCTGTTAAAGCTGTAGCTATTGCACGCGGATTTGTTGCTCCGCATGGCGTTAATCTTATTTGCATTCCCGCTTTTACTGACATCGAAATTGACGGAAGCGAGCGCACGGCAATTAAATTAATCGTCGAACCGCGCTAACTTTTTTTCGGAGGGGAAATCAATGCCCAGCGACTTACATACGCACACGATTTTTTCTGACGGCAGTTATTCACCAGAAGAACTTGTCGCGGCGGCTAAAAATATTGGTCTTAACTACTTTTCCATAACCGACCACGATACCGTTGACGGCGTTAAATATCTTTATGAAAATGGGCTTTATCCAGATAAGGGAATTAAAATTATACCAGGCATCGAATTTAGCGCGAATAATTCAGAGCATGATATTCACCTCGTCGGCTACAATATCGATATTTACAACGGCGCACTTTCCGATTTGATTAATGAAATTTCCGAATCCCGATGGGCGCGTTTCAGCGAGATTATTAAAAATCTGCAAAATAACAAATATAATATTCGTGAAGCGGACGTTTTGCAAGTGGCGGGCACCAGCCGCTCAATCGGCAGGTTTCATATTGCGCGAACGCTAGTTAAAAAAGGCGAATTTAATACTATTCGAGAAGTTTTTGAAAAAATGTTAGGCAAAGATAAACCAGCTTATGCACCGCGTTATTTCCCTGAAATCGAAGAAATTATCGATGTTATCCATCAGTCGGGTGGGCAAGTCAGTCTTGCTCACCCCAAACTGATTGGAGACAATTCACTTGTTGAAAAAATTTGCGCTAAGGTGGACGGGCTCGAAGTTTTTTATCCGAACCACCAGCCGCAAGATATTCAAACTTACATGGATTTTGCCAAAAAATTTAATCTGCTAATAGTTGGCGGTAGCGATTTTCACGGCACGGCGTCAAGATTTGTTAATGCGCTTGGAGAATTTACTATCGCTGACGAACTTGCTAAAGAAATTTATGATTTAGGCATTCGTAATTAACGGCGGAGGATTTTTAGCAATGGATGTTATCGCATTAGTAGGACCTTCGGGCACTGGAAAAAGTCACCGCGCCCTTCAAGTTGCCAGAGAACACCAAGCCGACGCCATTATTGACGACGGCATTTTAATTAAGGACGGACACATAATAGCCGGAGAATCTGCCAAAACCGAAAAAAGCAAAATTATGGCGGTTCGACGCGCTATTTTTGTTTTACCGGGTCACGCTGAAGAAGTTCGTGAGGCTATCAGAAAAATTCAGCCGCACAGAATTTTAGTTATCGGCACTTCTGAAAATATGGTTCATAAAATCGCCAAAACTTTAAAACTCCCTTCAATTCAGCTGATTATCCGCATTGAAGATATCGCCTCTCGCGCAGAAATGGCTATCGCGCAATTTCACCGGCTTAAAGAAGGCAAGCATATTATTCCCGTGCCGACCATTGAACTTAAACCGCATTTTTCCGGTTACTTAATTGATCCGCTACAATCTTTATTCAAACGCTCAAGAGTTCGTCGCCGCAAGCTCGGTGAAAAATCTATTGTGCGTCCGGTTTTCAGTTACTACGGCAAACTTATTATCGATGACCATGTGATTCGCGATATTGTCGAGCGTATTGTCAGGAAGCGCGAATTTGTCAAAAGTATTAAAAATGTTGCAGTCGAACACATTTTAAAGGGCGACGAAGAGCGCGGCTTGCAAATTTCCTGCGACGTCGTTTTGAATTACGGCAATCATATTCCGACGCTTATCACGCAGACGCAGGCTAGTATTCGTGAGGCGATTGAATATACAACCGGAATGATTGTTAACGCGGTTAATATTAATGTAAAGGCGCTGTTCGTGGATTCGCAACTTCAACGATAAATTAAAAATAAAAAAAGCCCTCAGCCAATTCAAGGTTGAGGGTAATTTTTTTGTCTAAAATTAAATCTTATTCGTCAAAATTTTCTTCAGCTGGAATAGCCGGTTCGCCATGATCCATCGGTGCAACGGCGTCTGGAATTTCTTCACCGCTTCTTAATCTTTCGTGAATCTTGCGCTCAATTTCGTCCGCCATTTCCGGATGGTCAACTAAGTATTGTTCAGCTTCAGCGGCGCTCCTGGCAAAACGCTCTTTGGATTCGTAGTAATGACTGCCGCCTTTTTTCTCGATAATTTCAAGCCCAACGCCCACAGTCAAAATTCCGCCAATGCGCGAATAACCTTGCCCGTAAATCAAATCAAATTCGGCGGTTCGGAAAGGTGGCGCAACTTTATTTTTTGCGATTTTGAGTCTAACCTTGTTGCCAATTTGGTCGCCGCCTTGCTTTATGGGTTCGCCCTTGCGCACGTCAATTCTAACCGAAGAATAGAATTTAAGCGCGCGTCCACCTGTTGTCGTTTCAGCCGGACCGAAGGGACTAAAGCCCCCAACTTTTTCGCGCAGTTGGTTAATAAAAATTGCAATTGTATCCGTCTTGCTAATCGTGCCAGCGAGTTTACGCATTGCCTTACTCATCATTCGCGCATGCAAACCAACTTGAGCGTCGCCCATTTCGCCATCAATTTCAGCTTTTGGAACAAGCGCGGCGACCGAGTCAATGACAATAATATCAATTGCGCCGCTACTAATCAGCTTGTCGGCAATTTCTAAGCCTTGCTCGCCGTTATCCGGCTGCGAAATAATAAGATTATCGGTATCAACGCCCAATTTTTTTGCGTAAATTGGATCGAGCGCGTGCTCTGCGTCAATGAAAGCCGCAGTGCCTCCCAATTTCTGAGCAGACGCTATCATATAAAGCGTAACGGTAGTTTTGCCGCTGGATTCCGGACCGTAAATCTCAATAATTCTGCCGCGCGGAATGCCGCCAATACCAAGTGCAACGTCCAAAGGCAAAATTCCCGTCGGTATGCAGGGAATATCGCGCCGCGCAATATCGCCCAATCGAATTACCGCGCCCTCGTTGTATTTTTTGTTGAGATTTTCCATTGCCTTTCTCAGCGCTTCAGCTTTTTCTTCTGCTTCATTTTTCGGTTGCTCTTCAGCATTATTTTTTTTAGCCATAATTAACTCCTTTAAAAAATTTTAATCGTTAATTTCATGTTCGACAAGCTCGCCGTTCCAATCGACTAAGCCGCCGAAATTATAAACATTTGTGTAACCATTTTCAGCAAGAATTTTCGCCGAATCTTCTGCGCGACGCCCTGTCCAACAATAAACAAAAAGCATCTGATTTTTATCAGGCAACTTGTCAAATTTTCCTTCGCGCAGGTCGGCTATCGGAACAAGTAATGCGCCTGGAATATGTTTTTTGTCGTATTCTTCCTGAGTTCGCACGTCAACAATTAAATAATCTTTTTCAGCTTGCATCATTTTAACGGCGTCATTCGCGCTGATAGTTTTGTAATCACCGTCACTGCTACAGCCCGAGCAAATTGTCATCAATACCATGATTAGCACGGCAAAAATTTTTCTTGCGGCATTCATCTCAGCACCCCCTGTTTAAGTGAAAAGTGAAAAGTGAAAAGTGACAAGTGCAAAACTATTATCCCTTATCCCATATCACTTCACTAAGAGTTTCAATCATCTTGGGAATATCAATCGGCTTCGCAATGTGACTATTCATACCGGCGTCTTTCGCGGCTTTAATGTCCTCAGAAAAAGCATTCGCCGTCATCGCGATAATTGGAATATTGGCAAGAGCAGGATTATCCAACTGGCGAATTGCCCGCGCCGCTTCATAACCATTCATTATCGGCATCTGTACGTCCATCAAAATCACTTGAAAATCGCCAGGTTTCGACGCAGCAAATTTTTCAACCGCAATTTTCCCATTTTCAGCGGTGTCAAGTTG
>CAJOIA010000027.1 GCA_905234505.1 uncultured Selenomonadaceae bacterium | reverse complement strand
ATTCGTCAATGACTTTACCGCTAATTTAAATTGACAAGTGACTTTTTCACGTTCGACTGCGCCGGCTTCTGCGCCGAAAAATGGTACTTTTTCCAGCCCAACGGTTAAAATTTCCAAAAATGGTGCAACGCGCTCTTTGCCTCCCGAACATAAAACTTCAACGCCCTGCAAATCTGGAATTTGTTTAAACTTTTTATTAAGATTCAATGCCGTCGCCGTGAAATCATCAACTTCGGTCGAATCTATTTCAAACAGCTGTACCTTCGAAGAATAAAAGTAGCAGCAGCTTATCAGCACGTAGTCCTTTAAAAATTTTTTCATTCGAGTTGTCCAATTTGGGGTACTGACATCGTCGGTTCTTTTAGCGACAAAATTTGTCATTGACGCGCCGATAATTTTATCTTTTGGGAAATGTGCCTTCATTCGGCGGTGAAGGTCTTTAATGTCCGCATCTTTTAATTGCGCCGTAAAGACTTTGAAAAGAACTTCCTTAGCATTTTTGTAATCATCACTTGCCAGAACTTCGGCAGTAAATCTCAAAAAATCTTCGCGCGTGTCCAGCCGATAGGTAATTTGTTTCATTGCTTTCACATCCTTATTAAATTATACATGAAAATAAATATCTTGTGAATAACGCTTAAACGTGTTAATATTACCAAAATTTAAATGGAATGAGGCGGTGACTTTGTCTTTACCAATAATGCTTATGGCGGGAGCGGAAGAAGCGGTATCCAATGACATTAAGCGAATTTTCAGCAGTGAATATGAAATACACGCCGCACATAACGAGGACGAAGGTTTTAATTTATTAAATCAAATCGACGCTAACGTTATGATTGTCGCTCTGAATAATTCGGAAATGGACGGCTATCAATTTTTAGAGAATATCGCGCAGGACCAACGCTATAAGAAAATACCGATTTTGGCGGTAATCGATCATGGGGATTCCGAAGGCGGAGAGCGCGCAATGAAATTAGGAGCAAGAGAGTTTGTAACTTCGCCGCTCAATGAAACAACAACGCGCTATCGACTAAAGAACATAATAGCGCGGGCAGAGAATGAAGATCATTTGCAGAGAATTGCAGAGATAAGCCGCTCAATGGAATTAGATTCATTAACAGGGTTGTACAATCGGTCGGCGTTTTACCGGCACGCAAGCGAAATGATAAAATCTAACCACGAAGTTCCATATTACATAGTATACTTTGACATAAGCGCGTTCAAGGTGATAAATGATTTATTTCACACTGAAACAGGGAACGTGATTTTGAAAACGGCAGGGCGTTATTTTCGCGGTATAATCAATGATCGTGTGTCAGTGCTTGGTCGTATCGGCGCAGATCATTTTGTAATTTGCATGCCGCAGGATATGCTGAATATTGACCGCGTTATCCGCGAATTAGACCGAATAATGCGCGGGTTGAATATAAGCCAGAATATATTATTTTTTGCGGGTATCTATCCGGTTGTGGACGTTAATTTGTCGGTAGACCAGATGTGCGACCGTGCGTCAATGGCGCTCAACAAGATAAAAGGAAATTACATAACGCGATATGCATATTATGACGCAAGCATGAGGGAAAAGCTTTTGCGCGATCAAATGATTGTGCGGGACATGGAATATGCATTAGACGACAACCAGTTCACCATATATTTGCAGCCGATATATCGCCCTGACGAAAACAAGATAGTAAGTGCGGAAGCATTAGTGCGTTGGTTTCATCCGGAAAGCGGAATGATTTCGCCTGGCTTTTTCATACCGGTATTTGAACGCAATGGGTTTATTGTTAAGTTAGACCGTTTTGTTTGGGAAAGCGTGTGCAAATTTTTGAGAAGTCGACTTAATGCGGGCAAAAAAATTGTGCCGGTCTCGGTAAATGTTTCGCGTTTAAATTTTTACAGCTTTGATTTATTAATTTTCTTGTTGAATTTGATAAAGAAATATGAATTAGAACCGTGGATGTTGAAATTAGAAGTGACCGAGAGCGCATATATGGACAACCCAAAGCAGATAATAACAGTAATTAATCAGTTCAAAGAAAGTGGCTTTCCGGTACTAATGGACGATTTTGGGGCGGGCTATTCGTCGTTCAATATGTTAAAAGATATTCAAATAGACGTTTTGAAGGTGGATATGGCATTTGTTCGTGAGATAGAGCGTTCCGAGCGGGCGCGGACGATTTTGCAAATGATAGTAGCGTTGGCGCAGGAATTAAAGATGGGCATTGTAACTGAAGGCGTTGAAACGAAGACGCAGTTAGATTACATAATGAGCATGGGCTTTGTGGATATTCAAGGGTATTACTTTTCAAAGCCATTGCCAGTAAAAGATTTTAATGAGCTTTTGGACAAGTACGAGTGATGTTTAGGGAATAGGTTTTAGTGGTTGGGGATTAGAAAAATTTCCTAACCACTAACCCCCAATCACTAACCACTAATCACTTCTTCTTGCGCTTTTTCGATTTAGATTTGGGAGATCGGACGGCGTTAGCAATTCTAGCTTTAACTTTATCTTCAGCGGCTTTTTGTTTTTCTGTCGAATTTTTATCATGCTGGGCTTTGGCGTAATCGACGCTGAGGCTAGCGAGTTTGTGCTTAACCGCCATAATCGGATTAGAAAATATCATTTTTTTCTGACCGGACTGCATAATAGCGCGAAATTCTTTAGTTTGATTTTCGCCGAAGCAGGGCGTTTCGCACTTATCGCAAATTGGCTTGCCTATGCCATAGGGGCAACGCTGAATTTTAATCATAACAGTGGAAAGTAGCGCAGTGCATTTTGGGCAAAGCTTACCCCCCTCTGTTTCGTGATTGGCGTTGCAATAGACGCCAAAAGTTTTGCGGATATTTTCTCGCTCTTTTGGAACAGTATTTTTAAGTTCAGGCTCTTTGCGCTTGGGGAGAATTTTTTTCAGTTTGTCAAGTATACCCATAGAATAACTCCTTTCAATAATATTAGTACATTTTAAGCGCTGATTAAGATAAAAGCAAGGTGTAAAAGTTATGGATTTTAAAAAGAACGCGCGGCAGTTTTCAAACATTTTAGTAGTGATAGCAGTAGTGATAGCGATTTACATAAAATGGACGGGCGACGGCTCTGAGGCTTTTTTTAAGGAATATGATTTATACATAATCGGCGGAATAGCGCTAGGTTTTTTGGTATTGAATTTATTTAGCAAGCGCGGTAAAAAATGAAGAATTTATATTTTCGTGCGGGAATTTTAGCGGCGGCGTTAATTTTGAGCATGATAATAGCTATAGGTTTTGGCTCCATCGACATTGAAACAAAAATAGTCGCGCAGGAGATTTTAAATTTTTTTCAAGGCGGCGCAGCGGATTCGTCGAACGCAATGATAATTTTTGATATTCGGTTGCCGAGAATAATTTTTGCGGCAATGAGCGGCGCAATATTAGCGTTAACGGGAATGTTAATGCAAACTGTATCGCAGAATTATTTAGCCGACCCCTATATTTTGGGCGTATCGTCCGGCGCAGGAATGGGCGCGGTTCTCTGCATAGTAACGGGCGTTGCTCAAATTTTCGCGCCTTATGGCGTTTACGTCGGAGCATTTTTAGGCGCGGCACTGGCAACGGCTATTGTGGTGAATATAGCGGGCTCTGGCAGTACAATTAAATTGGTGCTCATTGGCATGGGAATATCGGCGCTATTTTCGGCAATGACGATGCTTGAAATTTACGGCTCGAAAAATGAAGCGCAAGTTCGAAGCGCAATGTTCTGGCTAATGGGAAGTTTCACGGGGCTACAATGGCAAATGGTACCAATAGCTTTAGCCGTACTGATTTTGTTAATCGGGTTTATTTGGCTTTTTCGCCACGAATTAGATTTGATACTGCTTGGGCGCGAAGAGGCTCAACATTTGGGCTTATCGACAGAGCGGTTACAACAGATGATAGTTTTGGTGTCGTCAATGGCAATAGCGGTTATAGTTTCGATAGCGGGAATAATCGGCTTTATCGGCTTGGTAATTCCGCACATTGCGCGATTTATTGGTGAATCACGGCACGGAGTTTTATTGTGGTTCACTAGTTTAATTGGCGCGCTGGTAATGGTTTGGGCTGACGTTATTGCGCGTTCAATGTTCAAACCGGAAGAATTACCCATCGGAATATTAACGGCGTGTTTGGGCGCGCCGATTTTTATTCAAATTATCAATCGAAAGTACAAAAATTAAAAATGAATATCATTGAAGTTAAAAATTTAAGCTACGTTATTGACGATAAAAAAATTTTGAATGGCGTCAATGCGAATTTCGCCGAAGGGAAAATCACAGCGATAATTGGCGCGAATGGTAGCGGGAAATCTACGCTGATGTCATTTCTGAGCAAGACGCGCCGCAGTACTGAATCTGTTTATTTCAAGGGACAGGACATTGATAAAATTTCTGCGCGAGATTATGCGTTTCAAGTGTCGGTTTTACCGCAGCAACACAAGATGACTGCTGATTTTTATGTTGAAGATGTTGTTGTAATGGGGCGCTTTCCATACAAGAAAAAATTTCGCGACTACACGGCAGAAGACCGGCGAATTGCACAAAAAGCAATGACCAGCGTTGGAATTACGCATTTAGCGCGACGAAAATTAAGCCAAATGTCCGGCGGAGAAATTCAGCGTGTATTAATCGCAAAAGCATTAGCGCAAGAGCCAGAATTAATTTTAATGGACGAACCGACCAATCATCTTGACGTAAAATATAAAATCGCACTGATGAAAACTTTGCAAGAGTACGGCAAAACAGTTATAATCGTCCTGCATGATTTATCGCTGGCTGTGCAATATTGCGACGAAATTGTTGTAATGGTTGAGGGCGGCGTATTCGCGCAGGGCAATTCAAAAAAAATTATGCAGCCAGAGTTGCTAGAGAAAATATTTGGCGTGCCTTTCGTTAAATTTGAGCACGAAGGACGCACATATATAAATTATTAAATGTATGAGCAAAATAAAAATCGGAGGTTTAAAATTATGAGATTAAAGCGTGGAATAGCGATAGGACTTTCGGCAATGGCTCTTACATTCGGCGCGGCAGGTTGCGGAGAAAATCCTCATCCAATAGACCCACCGGCAAATTTTGAAGTTTCGTGGACAGAAATGCTTGACGGGCAAGAGGTCACAGGCAAAGTTGAGGCAGTACCGGCTCGCGCAATTTCAATGTCGCAGGCAACAACCGAAATGATGTTAGCGCTCGGCTTGCAAGATAAAATGGTTGGCACGGCAATGCTTGAAGAAGAAATTTATCCGCCGCTCAAAGAAGCTTATGATAAGGTCAAAATTCTTTCTGAAAAGTGGCCGTCCTACGAAATTTTTATGGCGGAAAATCCTGATTTTGCAACTGGCTGGGAAGTTGCCTTCACCAAGCGCGGCATTCCTGCTGAAAGAATTACCGCTCAAAATGTGCCTATCTATGTTCCTGCGTCCATGCAAAAACTTGACGCCGATTTAGACACGGTTTTTGAAGATATGACGAAATACGGCGAAATTTTTGCTGCAGAGGATAATGCAAAAAATTGGATTGACGCGCAGAAAAAAATTTTAGCTGAGGTCCAAGATAAGATTAAAGATTTGCCGCGCAAGAAAATTTTTGTTTATGACTCAAGCGACGGTCAGCCATTCACCGCTTTCAAAGGCTACACGACCAATATTTTGAAACTGATTGGCGCGGATAACGTTATGGAAAATGCGGGCGTCGATAAAACTTGGGCGGCAACCAGTTGGGAAAGCGTTGTTGCAGCAGATCCTGAATACATAATTATCGCCGATTACAGCAGCGGCGTCCGCAATGATGACGATTTTCAGCAGAAAGTGGCGACGATTCTTGATAATCCGCAACTGGATAATGTAACTGCAGTTCGCGAAAATCATTTTATCAAAGTCAAACTTTCTGAAATTACGCCAGGCGTTCGCACGGTTGAATCTCTAAAGCGGCTTGCTGAAGAAATTCATGGCGTCACCATTGATTGATATAAATTTATTAAAGTTTCGGCGCTCGAATTAATCGGGCGTTATTTTTTTGGGGGCAAGGTTATGAAAATTTCTGCGTGTTATATTGTTAAAAACGGCGCGGCAGATTTGGATCGTTCGATTAACAGCCTGCGCGAATTTGTTGATGAAATAATTGTTGTGGATACCGGCTCGACTGATGAAACTGTTGAAGTGGCTGAAAAATTTGGCGCTAAGATTTTTTATGACGAATGGCAGGACGATTTTTCGAAGCCGCGCAATATTGCACTTGAAAATGTGACGGGCGATTGGATAATTTTTCTGGACGCGGACGAATTTTTTTCAGCCGAAACCGCGCAGAATATTAGATTTGTCGCCACTCGCGCAGAAGAATTTAATCAGCGCGGCGTTTTGGTTTATCTGGTGAATATCGACGTGGACGCGGGTAATAAAATTCTCGGTACAAATTACGTGTTGAGGATTTTTAAAAATCTGCGCGAAATGCATTATATTGGTAAAATTCATGAAGAACTTAGGCTTGGCAAAAAAATTTTGTCGCCGGTGACAGTAGCGCCGCCAAATATTTTAACGATTTATCACACTGGCTATTCCGCGTCGATTAATAAGGCAAAGGCTGAGCGCAATTTAAAAATGCTGCTGGCTGAACTTGCTGAAACGAAAGAGCCACAGCGCATTTATGGTTATCTGGCTGAATGTTACGATGGGTTGGGAGATTTTTCCAATGCTGAAAAATTTGCTAGATTGGAAATTAAATCGGGCAAAAAAATAACGCGCCCGTACCGAATCATTTTAAAAATTTTATCGAATGAGTCGGAGCGTTTAAATGAGCGCGAAAGATTTGCTATTAAAGCGGTTAAAGCTTTTCCAGATTTGCCGGAATTTACCGCCGAACTTGCCGAATGTTACGCCGCGCAGAAAAATTTCAAAAAAGCGGTCGAAACTATGACGCAAGCCATTAAAAAATTTCAAAATTATAAAGGTCTCGAGCCTACAACTTTTAACGCGGAAATAATTAATTTTATTGAAAATCGCGTTAAGATTTGGTCAGCTGAATGCTAGTCAAAAAAAAACTACCCTAAACAGTAGCTTTGTGATATAATTCTGCTGTTTAAGTAATCCTTAACCACCCGCAAGCGGGTTCCTACGCAAATTTTTGGAGGAAGCCGATTCGATATATCGGTTGCCTCTTGATTTTTATTATAGCTTATCGATAAATATTTTGCAAGAATGTAATTTTAATTTGGAGGTCTATGGTTAATGCGGAAAATTAAGGTCAATAAAAAAGACGTTGAGAAGAAGCGCAAAAAAGTTGAAAAGTTAATGCAGGAACTTTTTCATTATCACGGCACAGTTCACGACGAAGCTAAGACTATGGAAATTGTTAAGGAAATGGCAGAACTTGAGCCCGACGAACCGGTTCCGGCTGAAAAAATTGCGTCAATTTATGTCGATTATCAAAGAAAAAACGAAGCAGACAAGGCGGTTACCTATCTTGAAGAGCATTTTCCGCCGACGCCCTACAGACTTTTTTTAAGGTCGCGTGTTTGCGATTTAAAGCAGGATTACGGCGGCTGCATTTATTACTCAGAAAAAGCGCTTACTTTGCCAAATGTCGATTTGTTAACGCGAATGATGATTTACAATATTTTAGGGCATGCTTATCGTTACGCCGGCGACGCTCCAAATTCGCTGAAATATTACGAACTGAGCGCTAAATTAAATCCCGAAGAAATGAAAGATCCAAATCTGCGCGTTTATTGCGACAGAATTAAGCGTGAGGATTATAGCAATTTCCTTTTCAGCTTGCATAATGTTAACGTCAGCCGCGAAAAACTTTTTGAAGAAATTTGCGGTTTCAATGAGCTTTATGAAAATGTTGAGAAATTTACCCATGACCCTGCAACTCACCCGCGCCATAAAAAATTGCGCATAGGTTACATTTCGCCGGATATTCGCCGCCACGTCGTAGTTTTTTTCAGTTACGCTTTTTACAAATGCTATGACAAGAACCGCTTTGAAGTCTACATTTACGCGAAAAATAAAGAAGATAATATCGCGCAGGAATTTAAAAAGTGCGTTGATGGCTTCAGAAATATTTTATTCGATGCACCGAAAGTTGCCGCGCAAAGAATCATAGATGACGAAATCGATATCCTTGTTGACCTTTCAGGGCACACGGCAAATAATGTTATGAATGTTGTTGCTCATAAGCCCGCGCCGGTTATTATTAGTGCTATTGGTTGGTTCAATACCACCGGCGTTAAAACCATTGATTATTTTATGGTTGACAAATATACTGACCCTGTTGGTCTGAATGAGAAATTTTTTACTGAGAAAATGCTCCGCCTGCAACACAGTCATTTTTGCTATATGTGGCACGACGACCCGACTGTTGTAAATCCTGCGCCTTGCGTCAAAAACGGCTACATTACTTTTATCAGCTTTAATAATTTTACAAAGGTTACTGATGAAACTCTGCGCGTTTGGGCTAAGATTGTTAATGCTGTGCCAAATTCCAAGCTGTATTTGAAAGGTAAAGCTTTTCGCGATAAATACGGCACTGACGCCGCGCTTAAACGTATTCAAGACGCTGGACTTTCGCTTGACAGGTTGATTTATGAACCGGACGAAATGAAATATTTGCAGAAATATACTCGCGCAGATATAGCTCTTGATACATTCCCATATCCAGGCGGCGGTACAACTTGTGACGCGCTTTATATGGGTTTACCGGTGATTACGCTGGTGCAGGAACGTCACAATTCGCGTTTCGGTTATTCATTGCTGGTTAATGTCGGATTGGAAGAACTTTGCGCATTTAGTGAAGAAGAATACATTCAAAAGGCTGTTGAACTTGCAAATGATTGGGACAGAGTGCGTGATTATCATTTGACGATTCGCCGCAAAATGGAAGAATCGCCGGTTATGAATGACGCAATTTATATGGGTGAAGTTGAAGCGGCATATGAGAAAATTTTCAATGCGTGGATTAACGGTCAAGAATTACCTGAATTTCCGCAAGATGCGCCGCCGGTAACTCCAGAGCAGGCTGAAGAATATTACAAACGCGCCGAAGAATATATTCAGCTTGAGCCAGGTTTTTATTTCGGGCAGATTAAGAATATGATTAATGTTAAGCGCGCCATGTATAATTTGACACTTGCCGCGCGCTCTGATGAAATTCACGACGCAGAGATTTTCTTGCAAATTGCGATATGCAAAGAGTTACTCAAAGATTATGTTGGTGCGTATGAGGCGATTTTGGAGTCCGGCAAGCATATTTATGATATAGGCAAAGATATTAACAGTTTCAACAATCAACTTTTGAAACGTTATCACGAGGTGCGCGCTCGCCTGTCTTTGATAAATGGTGCGCCGGTTGATACTGTTGTTAATTATGACAAGGCGTCGAAACTTACCGAATCCTACGAAGAAAAATGCGCGCTTACCAGTGCCGCCCTTCGCAGTATGCAATATCTTTATATGCCGAGTGAGGACGTTGCTAAAAATCATTTCGAGTTCCAGAAACTTGTAAATTCAATTCAGCCCTATACTGAATACCACCAACGCGAAGGCAGGATCAAAATTGGTTATTTGTCGCCGAATTTCTGTCAAAATGAAAATTTCACAGTTACATTTGGCATGATAGCCTCGCACAATAGAAATAAATTTGAAGTTACCTGTTACGCGGTTAATGGCGTTGAAGATGTTTACACAAATCTTTATAAGAAAAATGTTGAGCATTTTGTCAGCGTGGCGGGTATGAATTACGCGCAAATCGCGGAAAAAATTCATAGCGACAAAATTGACGTACTGATTGACCTTGTGGGGCATTCTGCGGGAAATGTTTTGCCTGTTTTTGCGTATAAGCCCGCGCCTGTGCAAATCAGCGGCATTGGATATTATGCAACGACCGGTATTAAAGCGATGGATTATTTTATTACTGATGAAATTGTTGACCCGCCTGGTGCACATGAAAATTTCTTCACTGAGAAACTTTTGTATTTGCCGAGCCGTGTTTCTTATGCAATGCGTGAAGATGTACCTGTGCCGCAGTATGCGCCTTGCACGAGGAGAGATTATTTTGTTTTCGGTACGATTTGCAAATATAGCGATATAACCGATGATATTTTAAATGTTTGGAAAGAGCTTCTTGAAAAAGTGCCGAAGTCTGCAATGTTAATGCGCGCTGAAGAATTTGAAAGTAATTCGACAGTTGACCATGCTTATAATCGAATGAAAAAGCTTGGTTTCAATATGGATAAAGTTTTGTTCCGTCCTGCCGCTTCAAATTATATGGAAGAAATGACGCACCTTGACGTTATACTTGACCCGTACCCGAAAGTTGGCGGCAGTTACACTTTGGACGCGGTTTATATGGGTGTGCCGGTTGTCGGTTTTTATAGTGAGCGTCGCGATACTCGCGCAGGTGTCAGCATGTTAAAGCAAGTCGGACTTGAAGGTTTAGTTGTGCCGATTAACGCTGCGCAAGATTATATTGCTCGCGCGATTGGCTTGATTAACGACGTACCGGCGCTTGATACATTGCATAAGAATTTGCGCGCTATGGTTCAAAAATCTGCTACTATTCGCCCAAGATTATACATAAAATCCCTTGAAGATAAAATTGAACAAATTTTGAATGAAAAAGCTAATGCGTAAAATTTTTTTATTAATAATTTTGGTGATGATGGTTATTTCAATCTCGAAAACGAGCGCGGCGTGGCAACCTGAAATTAGAATTGGAATTTTGAGCGGCGTTGATTCTGTCGATTTGGAAATGTCAGAGCCGTGCAATATTGTTGACGCTGATACTCAAAAAATTATTCGCGCAGTTAAGGCGGGCGAAATTTTTACAATCAGCGTTGGTGAAATGAAAACAAATGCGTTGGAAATTCGCGGTGGATATGAGTTGACTGTGGCGATTAATGGTAAAAAATATTTTGGCGGCGTGCGAATTAACAAGGATAAAAATTCGTTGACAGTGATAAATCTTGCGCCTGTTGAAGAATATTTGCGCGGCGTTGTTCCGGAAGAAATGGGCGTTTACTTTTCAACTGAAGCTTTGAAGGCTCAAGCAGTGGCAGCGCGTTCATTCACATTAAAAAATCGCAATCGCCACAAAGATTTTGACCTCTGCGCGACGAGCCATTGTCAATTTTATGGCGGCGTAGATTCTGCTAAAACTTTGACTGACAAAATAATTTTGGAAACGCGCGGCGAAATTGTGACTTATGGCGGCGTTGTTGTCGATACAAATTTTCACACTGACAGCGGCGGCATGACTGAAGATGTTGCAGACGTTTGGGGGAGTGCCGCGCCGCACCTTTTGCCCGCTAAAGAGCTTGAAACTAAAACGCAGGCTTGGACGCAGGAATTTTCATTGAAAGATTTTGCCGCGAAATTGGATATTGGCGAATTGAAAGCGATTAAACTTTCTAAGCTTGAAATTGGAAAAGCGGCAATTGATAGGAGCAAATCCGGTCGCGTGAAATTTGCGCTGATTATTGGCACGAAAAAAAATCTGCAGATTAGCGGAAATGATTTGCGCGCGAAATTTTCATTGCCCAGCACGCTTTTTGATATGAAAATCGACGGCGATAAAATAATTTTCAGCGGATATGGTCGCGGTCACGGCGTCGGGATGTCACAGCGCGGCGCGGAAGCTTATGCTAAAATTGGCTGGACGTACGATAAGATTTTGGCGCATTATTATCACGGCACGGCGCTTAAAAAATTGTATTGAGGTAATGCGAATGTTACTGAATGATTTTGATTATGAATTACCAGAAGAGTTAATCGCGCAGAAACCGATAGAGCCGCGCAATGCGTCAAGGCTGATGGTGTTAAATCCCGCCACGCAAGAAATTAGCCACGAACATTTTTATGATTTGAAGAAATTTTTAACGGCGGGCGATGCACTGATTTTTAATGATACGCGGGTTATTCCTGCGCGACTGATTGGCAATAAAAGTACCGGTGGTCGCGCAGAGATTTTTTTATTGCGACGAATTGACGCGACTAATTGGGAGACGCTCGTTAAACCTGGCAGAAAAATTCAAGAGGGCGCGGAAATATATTTTAGCGACGAATTGAGCTGTAAAATTATCGGGCGGACGGATTTTGGCGGGCGCATTGTGCAATTTAAATTCGACGGCGTTTTTGAAGAAATTCTTGACAGGCTCGGTGAAACTCCATTGCCGCCCTACATTCACGAAAAACTTGATGACATTGAGCGCTATCAAACGGTTTACAATCGCGAAAGAGGCTCTGCTGCTGCGCCTACTGCCGGTTTGCATTTTACTAAGGAGCAAATGGCTGAACTTGAAAATTTCGGCATTAAGCTCGGCTTTGTAACTTTGCACGTTGGGCTTGGCACTTTCCGCCCCGTTCAAACTGAAAATATTGAAGAACATCAAATGCACGAAGAATTTTACACCGTGCCCGCTGAAACTGCTAAACTTATTCACGAAACAAAACTTGCCGGTAAAAAAATTATTGCGGTTGGTACGACTTCAATTAGGACGTTGGAAAGTGCCGCACTTGATAATTTTTCAGTGAAAGTCGGTAGCGATTCGACGAAAATTTTTATTTATCCTGGCTATAAATTTAAAATTGTTGACGCGCTGATAACGAATTTTCATCTGCCGAAATCTACACTGATAATGTTGGTAAGCGCATTTGCCGGTCGCGAATTTACTTTGAAAGCCTATCGCGAGGCGGTTAATGAGCGCTACAGATTTTTCAGTTTCGGCGATGCTATGTTGATAAGGAGTAGGATTGATGGCGGCGATAACATATGAGTTGGTACACAAAGACAAATTGACGGGCGCTCGCGCAGGAATTTTGCACACGCCGCACGGAGATTTTTTAACGCCAATATTTATGCCGGTGGGGACGCAGGCAACGGTTAAATCCGTTTCACCGGACGAATTAAAAAATTTAGGCGCGGGAATAATTTTAAGCAACACTTATCATTTATTTTTAAGACCAGGCGCGGAACTCATAAAAAAAGCTGGCGGCTTGCACAAATTTATGAATTGGGAGCGCGGAATTTTAACTGACAGCGGCGGATTTCAAGTTTTCAGTTTAGGCGAATTGCGCAAAATCACCGAAGACGGCGTTACTTTTCGCTCGCATATTGACGGCGCTAAAAAATTTCTGTCGCCTGAAATTTCAATTGAAACGCAAATTGCGCTTGGCTCCGATATTATGATGGCGTTTGATGAATGTATTCCTTATCCGGCTGATTATGATTACGCGAAAAAATCTACCGAGCGGACGCATCGTTGGGCTGAGCGCAGTTTAAAGGCGGCGGTTACTGACAATCAAGGCTTATTTGGAATTTGTCAAGGCGGTATGTATGCTGACCTGCGCGAAGAAAGCGCAAAAATTATCGGCTCAATGGATTTTGCGGGCTGTGCGATTGGCGGCTTGAGCGTTGGTGAGAGTCACGAAATGATGTACGAAATGCTTGAAGTGTCGACTAAATTTTTGCCGGAAAATAAGGCGCGATATTTAATGGGCGTTGGAACTCCCGACCATTTGATTGAAGGCGTTCAGCGCGGCGTTGATATGTTTGATTGCGTTTTTGCTACGCGCGTTGCCAGAAATGGTATGGCAATGGTTAGTCCAAAAACTTCACCGAGCGGGCGATTGGTTATGAAAAATGCGGCTTACATTGAAGATTTCACGCCGCTTGAAAATGACTGCGATTGTTACGCTTGCCGAAATAATTTTACACGCGCTTACATTCGACATTTGGTAAGAGCTGAAGAAATTTTTGGTTTGCGGCTGTTGACTTTGCATAATCTGAGATATTTGCAAAGATTTATGGCTGAAATGCGCGCGGCGATTTTGGCTGACCGTTTCGCCGATTTTCGCGCAGAATTTTTCAACAGCTACGAAAGGAGAATTGATTAATGGAAAATGAATCGGCGGCGGCGATGATGAGTTGGTTGCCAATCATTTTTATGTTGGTCGTATTTTATTTTTTAATTTATAAGCCACAGCAAAAGGCGCGTCAAGAGCGTGAAAATATGTTAAAACGCCTGCGTATCGGCAGCCGCATTATTACGATTGGCGGAATTTACGGCACGATTGAAGACCTCGACGAAGATATTGTTAAATTGCAAATTGCTGAAAATGTTATAATCGAAGTGGGGCGCGCGGCAGTCAGTACGATTGTTGAGGATAAATAAAATGCTCGAACGGAAAAAATTATTGCGGCGCGAAATGCGGGCGCGGCGAAAATCTTTGACAGAAATTGAGCGCGAAAAATTCAGCGACGTTATCACGGGAAAACTTTTAGCACAAGAAATTTATCAGCGCGCGGAAATTGTGATGGCTTACGTTTCAATGCCGGAAGA
This sequence comes from uncultured Selenomonadaceae bacterium, assembly GCA_905234505.1. Classification (GTDB taxonomy): domain Bacteria; phylum Bacillota; class Negativicutes; order Selenomonadales; family Selenomonadaceae; genus Quinella. Next base: position 29,087 of record CAJOIA010000027.1, on the reverse strand, counting down.
AGTTCAGCTGAAAAAAATATTCGTCGACGCTTTTAACCGGAAAAAAATTTTAGCTATACCGTTAATAACCGGCAAAGGCGAAATGCAACCGGTGATAGTTCCAGATTTTAACGCGCTTGAAGTTGGCGCATTTGGAATTTATACCGTCCGCGAAGGTTTGAGAAAATTTGTTGACGCTGAAAAGATTAATTGCGTGATTGTGCCTGGTGCGGCGTTTGACGTGAATAAAAATCGGCTCGGACTTGGCGGCGGCTATTATGATAAATTTTTACCTCGCGCAGTTGCCGCTAAAAAAATTGCTCTGGCGTATGATTTTCAAATTGTTGATACTTTACCAACTGAACCGCATGATTCGCCGGTTGACATTATCATTACTGAAAAAAGAATTATTAAATAAAAAAGTCGATTAGCAGAAATGCCAACCGACTATTTTTTTTGGTCAATTTTTGATTAATCTTCTGGGAATTTAAAGCCGAGCTCTTTAGCTTTTTCAAAATCAGCACTGGCTTTTTCACCTTTGAAAATTTTTTGATAGATAAGAGCGCGAGTATAATATGCGTTTGCGTCTGTGGGATTCTGGTCAATATATTTGCTGGCGTCATTAATCGCCGCTTCAAAATTATCTATTTTAAAATAAACCACTGCGCGATTAAAATAAGCTTGCGCCAGATTCGGCTTAAGTTCTATAGCCTTACTGAAATCTTCAATCGCCTGCTCGTAATTTGGCAGGAAGAAATAAGCATAACCGCGTTCATTGTAAGCTTCAGCAAAATTCGGCTTAAGCTCAATCGATTTGCCAAAATGAATTATCGCCTTTTCGTATTCTTGCAAATTGGAGTAAGCTTTGGCAAAATTGTAGCGCGCCTCTGGGAAATTTGGATTTATTTGAAGAGCCACAGAAAAATCGTTACTCGCTTTGACGTATTGTTTAAGCTCGTTATAAACATAGCCGCGATTATTATATGCACTATCAAAACTAGAATTAAGCTCAATAGCGCGGGTAAAATCGGCTATCGCGTTGTCGTTTTGATGCATACTGAAATAAGCTTTTCCGCGACTGTTGTAAGCATAAGCAAAGTTAGGATTTAACTCGATAGTTTTATTAAAACAATTTATCGCGTTGTCGTACTGTTTCATATTTTCATAGGCGACGCCCTGCCCATAATAGGCGTTTGCATTGGTAGAATCCAATTTTGTTGCCTCAGAAAAGAGCGTCTGCGCTCGTGAATAATCATTGCTGCCCCAAGATTGCCAACCTTCCTCAATTTTTTTGCTGGACTCTAAAATCTTATCTTCCTTTTCGTATTCTTCCTTGAGCTTCTGTTTTTCAACTGAATTTTTTTTTGACGCTTTTAATTGTTGTTCTAATTTTTTTATGCGCGCTTCTTGCGCTTTATATATTTTTCTCAAATCATCGTACTGTGAATTAACCTGCAAACGTTGCTCCATGCTTTTTTTGCTGAGCCATTCTTCCATATCATGCGGATCTATTGCGGCTTTAACTGTAGCTGTACATTTAATTCCGCCGTCGTTATCTAAAACCTTGACTTCATATTTGACGTCCCGAATTTGAATAGTACCGCTCGTAATTGTTAATATTTCATCTTTCAGTAATTCAAAATCTCTTTCGTGAGAATAACTTTCCAAGTAAAAACCAGCCTGCTCCTGCGCGTTTCTTATTGCCTCTTGTTTCGCGAAATTTTTTGCCGATTCCATCGTATCTCTGTCGCCAATTATTGCTTCACCAATGCCAGTATAGGTTTGAACGGCAGCCTGAACAGTTGACATAAATTGTAATTCATTAATATGCGGCGTAATAATCATCGCTCCTGCTGCCATTGACACCGCTATTATTCTTCGAAAAAATTTTTTAACGTACATTAAAATCACCTCGTCAAAAACATTACAACGTGCATTATAACATTAATTTACTCTTATGAATACGGCAGATTTTTTAACTTGACAACTTTGAATAAACTGGTTATTATTCGACGCATATAATTTATAAGACTTTAATGGTGATTCGATAGCGAAAGCCTGTGGACTTGTTTTTGAGTTCACGGCTTTTTTGCATTTTTAGGAGGAATTTCAAATGTTTAATTTTTCAAAAGTTGCTCGTGCGATAGTAGCGGCGGGATTTATTTTTTCAACGGGCATAATAACGGGTTGCGGCGATGATTCCAGTTCTCGATTCCAGCAAGAAATTTTAAATGTATCATACGATCCGACGCGAGAACTTTATTCTGCGTATAATGATAAATTTAAATCTCATTGGGAAAACGATTTAGTCAGGAACGAAATAATTTTGACGCAATCTCACGGCGGCAGTGGCAAACAAGCCCGCGCAGTTATCGAGGGACTAGAGGCTGACGTTGTAACTTTGGCGCTGGCATATGACATTATGGAAATTCAAAAAGCTGGACTGATTGACGCGGGCTGGGAAAATGAACTTGCCGATAATTCTTCGCCCTACACTTCGACGATAATTTTTCTTGTTCGCAATGGCAATCCGAAAAATATTCACGACTGGGATGATTTGATACGCGACGACGTTGCAGTAATTACACCTAATCCGAAAACTTCAGGCGGCGCGCAATGGAATTATCTTGCTGCTTGGGAATTTGCGCGGAGGAAATTCAACGGCGATGAAAATCAAGTTCGAGATTTTGTCAAAAAACTTTATATGAATGTGGTAGTCTTGGACAGCGGCGCACGCGCTGCCACGACAAGTTTTGTTCAACGCGGACAAGGTGACGTTTTAATTGCTTGGGAAAATGAAGCGCTACTTTCAATGAAAGACTACCCCGACAATTACGAAATTATAACACCGAGCTTGAGCATTTTAGCCGAGCCGAGCGTTGCGGTTGTTGATAAAGTCGTTGACCGGAAAAATACTCGCGAATTGGCAACTGAATATTTGAAGTACCTGTATTCTGACGAAGGTCAGGAAATTGCCGCGCAGAATTTTTATCGCCCGCGCAATCAAGAAATTTTGAATAAGTACAGCGCTGTTTTCAAGCCGCTGGATTTGTTTACGATTGATGAAGCATTTGGCGGTTGGGTGAAGGCGCACGACAAGCATTTTGCTGACGGCGGCACTTTCGACCAAATTTATCAAAAATGAGTGATTAAAAATGTTTGACGTAATACCAGGACGACGTTTGACGCTGGGAATAACTTTAACATTTGTCAGCTTGTTTTTATTCATACCGCTGGCGGCGTTTGTATTATTCGCGAGCGGAATGGGATTAGAAAAATTTATCGCGGCAGTCACAGATTGGCGAAATGTTCATGCTTATGGCGTAAGTTTTTTCTGCGCATTGGCGGCGAGCTTAATCAACGCGGTATTCGGGATGATAATGCCGCTGTTACTGGTCGCGCAGGAGGCGTTGGCTAAGGGCGTTGATTTTTACTTCAAAGCATTAACCGACGAATATGCATTGAAGGCGCTGTATTTGACAATTGAAGCAACGATTTTAGCGGTCGTACTGAATACGATTTTTGGAATAGCTTCGGCGTGGCTGTTAACGAAATTTGACTTTCGCGGAAAAACATTTTTGGGGTCGCTAATTGATTTGCCGTTCGCAATATCGCCGGTCGTTGCTGGATTATTTTTCATAATGCTGTTTGTACCCGATTTTACAGGAAAATAATTTGGCGATAGTGTTTGCCGTGCCAGGAATAATTTTGGCGACGGTATTTGTGACGTTCCCGTTCATAACGCGCGAATTAGTGCCGGTAATGGAAAATCAAGGGCGCTCTGAAGAAGAAGCGGCGGCAACGATGGGCGCGAGCGGCTGGACGATTTTTCGGCGGGTGACTTTGCCAAATATCAAATGGGCGTTGGGCTACGGAATAATTTTGTGCTCTGCGCGAGCGTTAGGCGAATTTGGAGCGGTATCGGTAGTTTCTGGACACATTCGCGGCAAGACAAATACTTTGCCATTGCACATTGAAATTTTATACAACGAATACAATTTCACGGCGGCTTTTGCGGTAGCGTCAATGCTGGTGTTTTTGGCGATTATCATTTTGATTTTAAGAAATATCGTCGAAAATGCAAATAAGAATCCTGTTGAGGAAAAAATTCCTACCGATAACAAAAATTCTGATGTTCCAAAAATAGGTGATTTAAATGTTGGAAGTTCAACTTAAAAATATAAACAAACATTTCGGGAATTTCAAGGCGTCGGACAATGTGAGTTTTGAAGTTGAGCGCGGCAAATTGATTGGTTTGCTCGGACCATCGGGCAGCGGCAAGACTACGATTTTGCGAATGATAGCGGGGCTTGAAACGCCCGACAGCGGCGGTATTTTTATTGGCGGCAAACGCGTTAATGATTTACCGCCAGGCAAGCGCGGGATTGGTTTTCTGTTTCAAAGTTACGCGCTGTTTAAGCATATGACAGTTTTTGACAATATTGCATTTGGCTTGACGGTGCAGAAAAAATCTGCCGCTGAAATTAAAGCGCGCGTCGAGGAGCTTGCTGAACTTATCGGCTTGAAAGATTTTATTAATCGATATCCGATGCAACTTTCTGGTGGGCAACGTCAGCGCGTAGCATTTGCGCGGGCGCTTGCGCCGAATCCGGAACTTTTACTGCTGGATGAACCTTTCGCCGCGATTGACGCCAAAGTTCGTCAAGAATTGCGCAGTTGGTTAAAGCATACAATTCACAAATTGGGTATCACATCAATTTTCGTCACGCACGATCAAGACGAGGCGGTTGAAGTTGCGGACGAAATTATTATCACGAATCACGGGCGCATTGAGCAGGCGGGCGTTCCGGTTGAAATTTATCAATCGCCGAAAACGCCATTTGTGGCAAAATTTATTGGCGAGAGCGTGCAAATTCCGGATTATACGATTTTCAAGGGCTTTGACAGTTACGAGAGGCACGAAGGAATTTTGCGCCCCGAATTTTTAGAAATTGCCGCCAATATTAACGAAATGCCTCAGCCAATGTCGGTGACTATTGAAAAAGGCATCGTGCAGGGGACATATTTTCGCGGAAGCACAATTCAAATCGACATTGAAGTTAAGGGGCATATTTTGCGCGGATTTCGCGGTTTGGAACAAGCGCCTCTGCGCGAGGGCGATGAAGCTTTTGTTTTTATTCACAAGATTTACGGCTTTGACGGCGATAAAACGCGCGTGATAGAAAATGCGGCGAAACGTAACGAGTCAGTTATCATTTAAAGGAGTTGTGTAAATTGTATTGGTATAGTAAAAATTTGCGGCGAAATATGAATGTAAAAATTTATGGCGTGGGCGGCGTTCCATTTTTGATTTTCCCGACGCAGGACGCCATGAGCGATAACTTTGAAAATTTTGGAATGATTGACACACTCAAAGATTTTATTGAGCGCGGGCAAATTCAGCTTTTCTGCGTTGATACGGTTGACATTGAAACCTGGTCGAATATTTATGGCGATAAAGATTGGCGGGCGGCGCGGCAGGAAAGTTATTACGATTATATCATTGATGAAATTTTGCCACTGATTCGTGAAAAAAATTCTTCCGGCAGATTACCGATAGCGGCGGGCTGCAGTTTAGGCGGTTTACATTCGGCGATAGTTTTTTCCGCCGCCCTGAACTTTTCGGCGGTATGCTGTCTTTGTCGGGCGTTTACGATGCAAAATTTTTCTTCGACGGCTGGCTGAATCCTACGCTTTACGACAATTCGCCCGCTGATTTTCTTGCAAACATTTCGCCGCAACACCCGTACATTGAGATTTACAATTCGAGAAAAATTATTTTGTGCATAGGTCAAGGCGCTTGGGAAGAGGAAGGCGTCCGCACGACTGCCATTATGCGCGAAATTTTCAAAGCGAAAAATATTAAAGCGTGGACGGATTTTTGGGGCTATGACGTTTGCCACGATTGGTATTGGTGGAAGAAGCAGATTTTGTATTTTCTGCCGGAATTTTTAAAGGAGGCGCAGTAGATGAACTTTGTATTTATCTCGCCGCAATTTCCCAAGCACTATTGGAATTTTTGTGATCGTTTGCATAAAAACGGCGTCAATGTTTTGGGAATAGGCGATTCACCATTTGAAACTCTGCGCGACGAACTGAAAAATTCGCTGAGCGAATATTATTATCTGCCGAATCTTGGAGATTATGACGCGATGCTTCGAGCGGTAGCGTTTTTGGAATTTAAGCACGGCAAAATTGACTGGCTCGAATCGAACAATGAATTTTGGCTTGAGCAAGACGCCAAATTGCGCACGGATTTTCATATCACGACCGGCGAGCAATTTGAAAATATCAGCCGCATAAAAAGCAAATCTGCGATGAAAAAATATTATAAGCTGGCGAAAGTTCCAACTGCGCGCCTTCAAAAAGTTACTACGTTTGACGCGGCGAAAAATTTTATTGCTGAAGTGGATTATCCTGTGATTATCAAGCCGGATATTGGCGTTGGCGCGACCGACACTTTCAAAATTAACAGCGCCGCCGATTTGGCAAATTTTTTCGCAAATCACGTTGAAGTGCCGCACGTTATGGAAGAATTTATCACGGGCGACATTTGCTCGTACGACGCGATTTTGAATAGCAAATCTGAGCCGCTCTTGGAATCTATGACGGTTTGGCCGCCGTCGATTGTGGATATAGTTTTGAAACAGCTGGATTTGTCCTATTACACTGTGGATTATGTACCGGAGAAATTGCGCGAAATTGGGCGGGCGACGGCGAAATCTTTTGGCGTGAAAAGTCGCTTTGTGCATTTAGAATTTTTCAGATTAACGCAAGCAAAGAAAGGTTTGGGCGAAATTGGCGATTTTGTTGGGCTGGAAGTGAATATGCGCCCCGCCGGTGGTTATACGCCCGATATGATTAATTTCGCGCAGTCCACGGACGTTTATCAGATTTGGGCGGATATGGTTACTGCTGATAAAAGAATTTTGCCGGATAATGGCAAACATTTTTATTGCGTGTATGCTTCGCGCAGAGATATTCACAATTACAAACATTCGCACGAAGAAATTTTATCGCGGTACGAAAAAAATATTGTGATGTGCGAGCGAATGCCGGAAATGATGATCCCGCAAATGGGAAACCAAATGTACACAGCGAAAGTTGCAGATTTAGCGGCAACACAGGAATTTATAAAATTTGTGCAGGAAAAATTATGATGGAAAATTATTCAGCAGATGTTTTGATAATTGGCGGCGGAGCGGCTGTCTTGCGGCGGGCGTCAATGCGCTCAATGCTTATATCGGCTCTGGTCATACGCCCGAAGATTATGTTGAATACGCGCTGAAGGACGCTCACGGTATAGCCAGGCGTGATTTGCTGTTGACTATGGCGAAAAAATTAAATTCTGTGATGGCGAAAATTGAGCAGCTTGGCTTAGTTATTCTCAAGGATGAAAATGGCAATTACGTGATGCGAGGCTGGCGGAATGTCAAAATTAACGGCGAAAATATCAAGCCGATATTGGCTGACGCGGTGAGAAAATTTCCGAGCGTACGGATTTTTAATCACGTTAACGTTGCTGAATTTCTGCGCGACGGCGATAAGATTTTGGGTGCGTATGGTTTCAGCACTCGCAAAAAGATTTTTTACAATTTCGCGGCGAAAATTACATTGATAGCAACTGGTGGCGCGTCTGGAATTTATTTGCCGAATCACGCGGGCGGTTCACGTCATCAGATTTGGTATCCGCCATTTAACACTGGCGCTGGCTACGCTATGGGCATTCGCGCAGGCGCTGAAATGACAACTTTTGAAATGCGGTTTATAGCGCTCCGCTGCAAAGATACAATTTCGCCGACCGGAACACTCGCGCAGGGCGTCAAAGCCGAGCAGATTAATTCGTGTGGTGAACTTTACCAAAAAAATTACGGCAACACGACCAGCGAAAGGGTTTACGCGGTGACGGCTGAAAATCTTGCGGGGCGTGGTCCGTGTTATTTGAAAACAGTTGGAATTACTTTCGCGCAGGAAAAAGATTTGCTCAATGCTTATTTGAATATGTCGCCTGCTCAGACTTTGCGGTGGATTGAAACTGAGCAATTGCCGAGCCAGTTTAACGTCGAAATTTCCGGCACTGAGCCTTACATAATCGGCGGGCACACGGCAGCTGGTTATTGGGTGAATGTCGACCGGCAAACCACTCTGAAAAATTTATTTGCTATTGGCGATGTTGCGGGCGGCTGTCCTCAAAAATACGTGACGGGCGCATTTGCTGAAGCCGAAATTGCCGCTGAAAAAATTCTCGCGCAGATTGGCGAAATTGAAAATCCGGTGCAGCAAGATTTTAACACTGTGGAATTTGAAAAATTTTTTGCGAATGAATCAGCTTTTGCAGTTGACGATTTGGAATTTGCAATGCAATCGACGATGGATGAATACGCGGGCGGCTTGACGCAGAATTACCGATTCAATGAGCGGCAATTAGATTTGGCGGCGAAAAATATTCAGCGATTAGAGATTTTATCGAAAGGCTTACACGCGGCGGATATGTACGATTTGCTGAAAATTTATGAGCTGCGCGAGCGGCTGACGGTTGCTAAAGTTTTGATTGAGCATTTGAGGGCGCGGCGTGAAACTCGGTGGGATGGTTTTGCTCAGAATTTGGATTATCCAAATCGCGCAGAAAAATTCAATTGCTTTGTAAATTCGGTTACGTCGAACGGCGCGATCAAAATTATTTATCGGGAGCTTGAAAATGGTTACGATTGATAAAAATAAATGCGTTGGCTGTGGCAAGTGCATTGACATTTGCCCTGGCAATTTATTTTTTTTTGGAAAAGACCTGCGCGAAAATTCGTGATGTGCGCGATTGTTGAGGCTGCTGTGCCTGCGTGAAAATCTGTCCGGCTAATGCAATTTGCTATCAGCTGTCGGCGGATTTGGGCGGCAAGGGCGCTAAACTTTTTGCTGAAGATTCGCCTCAAAAATTGACGTGGCAAATTTTAAAAACCAATGGCGAAAAAATTATTCTTGAAGTTGACAAAACGCAGGCGAATAAATTTTGAGGGGTGAAATTTATGGACAGACTTAACGAACTTGAAGCTGAAAGTATTTACATTCTGCGCGAAGCTTATTGCAAACTCGGTAAGCTGGGGATGCTTTGGTCAATCGGTAAAGATTCAACTGTTATGCTGTGGCTGGCGCAGAAAGCTTTTTTTGGGCATGTGCCATTTCCGTTTATTCACGTAGACACACTGCGGAAAATTCCGGCGATGATTGAATATCGCGACCGCGTTGCAGAAGAACTTGGAATAAAATTAATCGTTCATTAATTGTCGGCGTGCGACGCGATGAAGAAGGCTCGCGTTCAAAAGAAAGAGTTTTCAGCGAGCGTAATGAAGCTGACGCATGGGATTATACAAATCAACCTCCCGAACTTTGGAATCAATTTAAGACAGATTTTCCGAAGGGGCATCATATCCGCGTGCACCCGATTTTATCTTGGACTGAGCTTGATATTTGGGAATACATTCGCCGTGAGCAAATTCCAATTATCGATTTATATTTTGCTAAAAATGGCAAACGTTATCGCAGTTTGGGCTGTGAATGTTGCACGGGCAAAATTAGTTCAACAGCCGATACACTTGACAAAATTATTGAAGAGCTGAAAAACACGAATGTTGGCGAACGTGCGGGACGCGCCCAAGACAATGAAGATTCTTACGCATTGCAGAAATTGCGGCGCGAAGGTTATATGTGAGGTATGGAAATGAGCGAATTGAAAATTGTTTTTGTTGGTCATGTGGATCACGGCAAATCTACGATAATTGGGCGGCTTTTGTATGATACCAAATCACTGCCTCAGGGCGTTGTCGATAGGGTCCAGAAAATTGCTGACGAAACCGGCAAGGATTTTGAATTTGCGTATTTGCTTGACGCCTTTGCAGAGGAACGCCAGCAGGGAATTACAATCGATACGACGCAGATTAAATTTGCTACGGCTAAGCGAAATTATTTGATAATCGACGCGCCTGGTCACAAGGAATTTTTGAAAAATATGATAAGCGGTGCTGCGAATGCGGCATTTTTGGTTATTGATGCTCAATCCGGTGTTCAGGAACAATCGCGCAGGCACGCTTACCTATTGTCATTGCTCGGCATTAAAAAAATTTTCGTCCTTGTTAATAAGATGGATTTGGTTAATTATTCCGAGGCGCGATTTAATGAGGTTGCCGCTGATATTAAAAATTTTCTTGCCACGCTAAATGTTACGCCGGAAAAAATTATTCCAGTGAGCGGATTTTTGGGCGATAATATCATTTCAAAATCTCAAAATTTATTGTGGTACAGCGGCGAAATTATCACGCACTTAACTGATATGCCTCCGAAGATTTCAAATCGCCTGCGTGCGTCGGTTTTTTGGATGGGCAAAAATTTCTTGACTACCGGTAAAAATTACAAATTGAAATTGGCGACAGCTGAAGTTGAAGCGACCGTTGAAAAGATAATTCGCACGGTTGACGCCTCAACTCTTGAAAGTAAAAGTCCTGCGCGAGAGCTCCGATTGAATGACGTGGGAGAAATTATTTTCAAGCTGAAGAATGAAATTGCCTTTGATGAATTTGGAAATTTCTAGGCAACGGGCAGATTTGTTTTGGTGGAAGGTTACGATGTAACCGGCGGCGGAATTGTTTTGAACGCTGAAAAATCTGCGGCGAGTGGCACAACTTTTGTTACTGAGAATTTGAGTTTTCGCGCAGAAATTTTTGATGAATTTTATTATGACGCGGAAAAACGCGAAATTACGCACGTTGCCGAAACGCAAGACAAAATTTATAAGATTGGCGATGTAATTTCAACTACCGGCTTTAGTTTTGATTATCCAACTGATTTTGATATAATTCTGCTGAGTGAGTGCGGCTTTGTTAAAATTCGCGGCAAAAAAATTATTTCAATCGGCAATCTGAAAGGTTATCGCTTTGAAAAAGTTCCTTTGGTAAATGCTCGCGAACTCGCGCAGTGCCCAAAATAAAATTATTGTCTTCAAATAACTCCGCGCTACTTGCTAGGTTTGCGCGGTTGTTTTATTTTTAGCTTATGCGATTGCACCCTCAATTACTTGCCTTGATTAAAATATTATAGTATATTTTAGCATAAATTATCGAAAGGAGAAATTTTTTTTGCGAAAAGATGTTTTTGCTAAATTGTTAATCTGTCTGATTGCAATTGTGGCTGTATTTGTAATTTTCATTCGTCCCTTAGCAAATTCAATTCGACAAGGTTTGGATTTAATGGGTGGGACGCACGTCTTACTTGAGGCTGAAGATACCGATATTGCTAAGGTCGACGATGACGCTATGATCCGCGTTGTTTCTATATTGGATCGCAGAATTAATGAACTCGGATTAACTGAACCCATCATTCAGCGTGAAGGCTCCCGTCGCGTCATTATTGAATTACCCGGCATTAAGGATCCCGATAAGGCTATCGCTACTATCGGTAAAACCGCTATGCTCGAATTCAAAGACGAAGACGGTAATACTTTGCTCACCGGCTCCGATTTAAAAGACGCTCAGCCCGCTCTGCAAAATAATCAATGCGTCGTTAATCTCGAATTTTCGCCCGAGGGCGCTGATAAATTCGCTGACGCTACTCTTAATAACGTCGGTCGCACTATCGCTATTCTGCTCGACGGCGAACTTTTAACTAATCCTGTTGTTCGCGAACCTATCTTGGGGGGTCGCGCCGAAATCTCCGGTCAACGCAATTTGGAGGAGGCTCAGCGTTTGGCTATTTTGCTCAGAAGTGGCGCTTTGCCTGTTAAAGTTAATATCATCGAAACGCGCACTGTTGGTCCTTCGCTCGGTCTCGATTCTAAACTTAAATCTGAAACCGCTTTCATTATCGGTATCGCTGCTGTTCTTGTTTTTATGCTGCTTTTCTACCGCGCTTGCGGTTTCATCGCTAATATCTCGCTTTTGGCTTATACTATGCTACTGCTCGCTATTCTTAAGGCTTTAGACGCTACGTTGACTTTACCCGGCATCTCCGGCATTATACTTTCTATCGGTATGGCTGTCGACGCTAACGTGCTCATCTTCGAACATTTCAAAGAGGAATTCCAACTTGGTAAGTCAATTCGCCTTGCTATGGACTCCGGTTTCAAACGCGCCTTCACTACGATCTTCGACTCTAACACCACTACCATTATCGCCGCGTTCGTACTTTTCTTGTTCGGCTCCGGCAATATTCGCGGCTTCGCTATCACTCTTGGTATCGGCGTCGCTCTTTCTATGTTCACCGCTCTCACTCTTACTCATTACCTGCTCAAACTCTTAATCAATTCGCGTTTGACTGATAGCCCCGCTTTCTTCGCTGCTAACGGCTTCACTATTTTTAAGGCGGTGAATCATAATGCTTGATATTGCTTCCCGCTCTAAACTTTGGTTCGCTATCTCTCTAATCATTATCGCTTGCGGCTTATTTTCTTTCGCTTCCCGCGGTCTCAATTTCGGTATCGATTTCACCGGCGGCTCTATCCTCGATCTGAAATTCGATTCACCTGTTCAAATCGCTTCCATTCGCAACGCTCTCCAGCCTCTCGCTCTCGATAACGCTACTATCCAACTCTCTAATTCTAATGCCGTCATAATCCGCACTATCGATTTGGACGAACACGACAAAACCGCTGTTTTCAACGCTCTCCGCTCTGTCGATAATTTCACTGTCCTGCGTTTCGAAAAGGTCGGCGCTACTATCGGCACTGAATTAATTTTTAACGCCGCTTACGCTCTCCTTTTCTCTTGGCTCCTCATTATCGCTTATATCGCTTTCCGCTTCGAATTATCTTTCGCTCTAGCCGCTATCATCGCCCTATTCCACGATATCTTAATCGTCCTCGCCGCTTTTTCTTTCTCTCAAAGAATTATCGACTCTTCTTTCATCGCCGCTTTGCTCACTATCGTCGGTTATTCCATTAATGATACCATCGTCATTTTCGATCGCATCCGCGAAAACCTTCGACTCCATTTCAATCGCCATTCTTCTCTCGCTGATATCGTTAACCGCTCTATCGCTCAAACTCTTACCAGATCTATCTATACCGTTTCTACTTGCCTCTTCACTACGCTCGCTCTGCTTTTCTTCGGCGGCGATACTACTCAAGATTTCGCTTTCGCACTTTGCGTCGGTTTTGTCTCAGGCTGTTATTCTTCGATATTTATTGCGGGACCATTATGGTTAACATTGAAAAATTTTAGCAAAAAGTAGAGGATATTCACAATGCAAAAAATATGGCAAGTAAAAAACGACGATACGCAAAAAGTATCTGAATTGGCTCGCGCCGCTGGTATTAACGAATTAACGGCTAAAATTTTAATTCACCGCGGCATAACCACTGCTGAAGAAGCCAATAAATTTTTAAATCCGGAAGTCGCGCAGGAATTTTATAATCCTTTTGAAATGAGCGGCATGGAAGATGCGGTTGACAGGATTATCGCGGCGATTGAGAGCGACGAAAAAATTTGCGTTTATGGCGATTATGACGTTGACGGGATGAGCGGAACGGCGCTTTTGACGCGGGCGCTTAGGAAATTTGGCGGGCGAGTTATTACTTACATTCCCGAGCGCAGTGAAGGTTACGGCTTGAATATTCCAGCGCTTGAGAAAATTATCGCAAGAGGCGTAACTCTTTTAATTTCGGTTGACTGCGGTATTTCCAATGCGAAAGAAATTGCTGAGGTTAGCGACAGGCTTGAAGTCATTGTTACCGACCATCACCTTCCCGCACTGGAAGAAATTATTGACGCTGTTGCAATTATCGATCCTCATCAGCCTAATTGTAATTATCCAGAAAAAAATTTGTGCGGCGCGAGCGTTGCTTTTAAACTTTGTCAGGCTCTCGCGCAGGAAATTAAACATATCCGCTTCGACGAATACATAACTGATATTGAAGTGGCGGCATTGGCTACTATTGCTGATTTAGTGCCGCTCACTGGCGAAAATCGAAAAATCGTTCGTATTGGTTTAAAAAAAATGAGCAACAGCCGCTGTATTGGTTTAAATGCTCTAGTTCGAATTGCCGGTTTGGAAAACAAAACAATTTCTGCGTCGAAAGTCGCCTTTCAAATTGCTCCGCGTTTAAATTCTATCGGTCGGCTTGAAAGTGCGTCAACTGGTGCAAAACTGTTAATGAGCGAAGACGAAACTGAAGCTGAAGAAATTGCCGAGCGCCTTGAAATGATGAATAGCGAGCGTAAACGCATTGAGCGACAGATTTTCACGCAAGCTGAAGAAAAAGTTCAAATTCTGCGCGACGAAAAAGGCGGCGATTTGTGGGCAATTACGATTTGCGACAGGCGCTGGAATCCTGGCGTTATCGGCTTGACTGCCTCTAAATTGGTTGAAAAATATACATTGCCTACAGTTGTAATTGCTGAAGGCGAATTTATTTCACGCGGCTCATGTCGAAGTATTCCGGCGTTGCACATGAAAGAGGCTCTGGATTCTATGAATGAGCTTTTTGAAAATTACGGTGGACATAAACAAGCGGCGGGTTTTTCATTAGCCACTCGCAATCTATCAGAATTTCAGCGCCGCTTTGATGAATATGTTAAAAGTCACCTTAGCGACGCCGACTTCCCTCCAACGTGCATTGTCGATGCTCTCATTTCTCCTGCTCATATCGATTTAACTACCGCTGAAGAATTTCAATCCCTTGAGCCTTGCGGCGTTGATAACCCTGTGCCGCTCTTCGCTTGCCGCAATGTCTCTTGCTCCTCTGCTAAAATTATTGGCAACGACAAATCTCATTTGAGTTTTGCTATTATGTCTGACAATGGCGAAGGTGAAAATATTCTTGCGGTGGCATTTGGCGCAGCGCGTTTTGCTAGCATCATTGAAAATTCGCCGGTGGATATTGTTTATCAAATTGGCGTGGACGAATGGCAGGGCAATATTCAACGTAAATGTTTTGTTAGTGATATTGCGCCTTCTACCAATGAAAAAATTATTTTGACGCGCGAATTGCTCACGGACGTTTATAAATTTCTCAAAGTTTATCGACGTAAAAATAGACTGTTTGACGGCTACGCCATTACTACACTTTTCAATGAATCGAACGGCAAAAATCTTTCTTTAAATACGATTTTGACTGTGATTGAAGTTTTCCGCGAGCTTGGCTTGATTAGATTTACTGAGGAAAATAAATTTTTCGATATGCCCGCCGCTGGTAAAAGAAATTTAAATAATTCGAGGACATTTAGACTAAATGGAAATTAGAATTTTAATAGGACTATGTTTTGCGTTATTCTTTTTAGGCAATTGGCTACTACCAGTGACAGATCCGACTGAAAATTGCTATGCGCTGACCGTCAAAGAAATGCTTGAAGCGGGCGATTGGTTTTCGCCTCGCATTTATGGTAACTACTGGTACGACAAACCAATATTTTTTTACTGGGAACTGCTTATATCGTGCAAAATATTCGGCGTGAATGAATTTGCCTTGCGATTTCCCTCGGCTGTAATGGCTACCGCTTGCGTCGCTCTTACTTATTTCTGCGCGAAATTACTCTTAAATAAAAAAAGCGCGTTTTGCGCTGCTGTGATTTTGTGCTGTTCCGTCGAATTTTGGTACGTCGCTCACGCCATTATCACCGATATGACCCTTGTTTTTTTCATTTCCGCCGCGTTATTCGCATTTTATTTCGGTTACACAAAAAAAAAGACCGCGCTTTACGATCTCGCTTGGACTGCGGCGGCTTTTGCTGTGCTCACCAAAGGTCCCATCGGTTTCTGCCTGCCCGCCCTCATTATTTTTATTTTTTTATGCGCCGAATCTCGCCTTTCCCATTTAGTTGCTCTTTTCCGCGCCCGCGGCATCGCCATTTTCCTGTTAATAGCCGCCAGTTGGTATCTGCCTATGTACATTATTCACGGCGACGACTTCATTTATCAATTCTTTGGGGTTCATAATTTACTGCGCGCCACTGTCAGCGAACACCCTATCTTTAATGTTTGGTATTATTACTTCATTGTTTTCTTCATTGGTTTCTGTCCTTACTCTTTCGCTATTTTTCAATTCAAGACGCCGCGCTCAGCTCTCAATCGTTTCCTTTTCATTTGGGCTCTTACTGTCTTTGTTTTTTTCCAACTTGCTGCTACCAAATATCCCACTTATACTTTTCCTTACGTAATTCCATTATCTATTTTATTTACTCAGTTCATTAATCCGCGAGTCATTTTCCAACTTGCTGCTGTTTCTGCTTTATTACTTTTCATTGGCAACTTCGCCGCCATTCCTATTCTCGAACGCCATTCCGCTAAATCTGCTGTTCAGTTCATTCGCACAGATTATTCAATCGTCAGCTTCCGCAAATTTTACCCTGGATCTCTTACTTTTTATACCGGTTTAACTGTTTATCGCCTTGAAACCGACGCGCGCCTCGCCGAATTACGCCCAAATAATAATTCCTGGACTGCCGTTAATGTTATGCCCTTCATTCGCTTTTCTGAATTAATTTCTCACAAAAAAATTATCGCTCTCATTGACAACGACCGCTTTGACGAATTTATTCAATTAACTCACCGCCCTTGGCGTATATTACACGAATTTAACGACTACAAAATAGTTATTGGAGTGATACCATGAACGACAAAGACCGCAAAATACCCACAATTGAATCGCTAATTTCACTGGTAAAAAGTTATGCGCCCAATTCAAACATCGCAATGATTGAGCGCGCATATTTAATAGCGTCGGAAGGGCATAGCGCCCAAGTGCGAGCGAGTGGCGAACCGTACATAATTCACCCGCTTAGTGTTGCTGAAATATTAACTGAATTGCATTTAGACGACGTAACAATAGCGGCGGCTCTGATGCACGACGTTGTTGAAGATACATTATTCACGCTCGAACAAATACGCGACATATTTGGCGACGAAATGGCGCTACTAATAGATGGAGTAACGAAAATAAGTTTACTAACGATACAAGGCGAAACAAAGCAACGCGGCAAAAAAGACGTTGAACGCGCGCGCTTGAAAGAGGAACAGCAGCTTGAAACTTATCGGAAAATGATAATAGCGATGGCGCAAGACATACGCGTTATAATGATAAAATTGGCGGATAGGCTACACAATATGCGCACATTAAAATACATGCGCGCGGACAAACAAAAGCGCATAGCGAAAGAGACTCTTGAAATATATGCGCCGATAGCGAATCGACTTGGCATTTCAAATATCAAATGGGAACTGGAAGATTTGAGCCTGCGCTACCTTGAGCCGGAAATTTACTATGACCTGGTGGAAAATGTAAAGATTAAACGCAAGGCGCGGCAAATTTATATCACTGAGGCGGTTAAGCAGATTGAAGAAGAATTTGATGACCTTGATATTCACGCTTCAATCAGCGGGCGCGCCAAGCATTTTTACAGCATTTATAAAAAAATGATTCGCGACAAAAAAGAAATCGGCGCGATTTATGATTTGTTTGCTGTGCGAATTTTAGTTGATACAGTGCCAGATTGTTATAATGTACTTGGGATAATTCATTCGCGCTGGAAACCGATACCTGGCAGATTTAAAGATTATATTGCCGTGCCGAAAACTAATGGATATCGCTCGCTTCATACAACGGTTATGGTTTTGGGTTATCCGCTGGAAATTCAGATTCGTACTTATGCAATGCACCAAATTTCGGAATATGGCGTAGCTGCTCATTGGAAGTACAAAGAAACTGGGCAAAGTGTCAAAGCCTCTGCAGCGTCTGATCAAAAAATGTCTTGGCTTCATCAAATGGTTCAACTTCAGCGTGAAATTAAAGACCCTAA
The DNA here is from genome assembly GCA_905234505.1 of uncultured Selenomonadaceae bacterium. Lineage (GTDB taxonomy): Bacteria > Bacillota > Negativicutes > Selenomonadales > Selenomonadaceae > Quinella. The sequence goes on along the minus strand of CAJOIA010000027.1, from coordinate 11,334 downwards.
AGAATATCTTGAGGCGTTGAAGATTGATATTTTCAGCGATGAAGTTTTTGTATTCACGCCGGTTGGCGAATTAATTTCATTGCCGAAAGGTTCAAATCCGATAGATTTTGCATACCGGATTCATTCGCAAGTTGGGCATCATTGCGTCGGCGCCAAGGTTAACGGTAAAATTGTTCCGCTGGAATATAAATTGCACACGGGCGATTATGTTGAAATTATTACAAATCGCTCAAATAATGGTCCAAGCAAGGATTGGCTGAATATCGTGGCGTCGAGTGACACGCGGACTAAAATTCGTTCTTGGTTTAAGAAAGAAAATCGCGAAGAAAATATACAACACGCTCGCCAAATGATTGATGAAGAGCTAAAAAAACTTGGATATTTACCGAAAGATTTATTGAAGGGCGATAGAATTTCAAAAATTGCCGCGCAAATGAGCATTCCCAGCGAAGAAGATTTACTTTCGCAAATTGGCTACGGCACAATTCATATCAATGGGATTATCACCAAGCTGGTTGAAATGCACAATAAAGATTTAGCCTCAAATGCTCCGGAGGAAGTTTCAGCGCTTTTGAAAGAAATTAAACAACCTGCGCGAAGTAATCAGCCGAAAAGTGAAACCGGCGTTCTCGTTGAAGGCGAAAGTGGTTTTTTTGTTAGGCTGGCGAAATGTTGTAACCCAATTCCAGGCGACGAAATCTCCGGTTATGTGACACGCGGGCGAGGCGTTACAATTCACCGCGTCGATTGTCCAAATATTTTACACGGCGAGCTTGACAGAATGATTGAGGTTAGTTGGGAAATTGGCGCTGATAAAATTTACGTTGTCGAAATTGAAATTATTTGCGTGGATAAGAGCGGCGTTTTAACTGATCTTTTAGCAGTTCCGGCGGCTATGCAAGTGAATATTCATTCAGTGCACGCGTCACCTAACAAAAGCAATAAAACTTCGACAGTTCGACTGGGACTTGAAGTAAAAAATTCTGAGCAAGTTTCAAGGATTATGAATCAGTTGCGACGCGTTAAAAATGTTTTCAGCGTTTCGCGTCCGATTATGCCGAGTGGTGATTAAGGAGGTTAATTATGCAAAAAATTTTTTCGGTATTAACAATGGCGATTGTGTTTTGCATTTTGAATGTAGCTTCAGCCGCACAGATTAGTAACAAAGGCTACATTGAAGTTGAAGGCGTCTATTATTACGAAGAAGGTGTATCGCCGAACAAGGCGCAGAGGATGGCTGAATTACTGGCATACAGGAAATTAGCTGAAGAAATCGGTGAATTACGCGTTGACTCAGAAACTGTCATGAAAAATTTGGAAGACATTAATGATGAAGTGAAAGTAAGCGTCAGAAAAGCTATCAGCGGCGCAAGGATTGTTTCTTCTACAAGAGACAATGATGGCAATTTTCACTGCGTTGTGCGTTTGAATGTTTTTGGCGGCGAAAATTCTTTAGCAAATGTCGCTGTTCCCAAAGACCTTGAGCAGGAAGATTTTCCGCAACCGAAATTTATAACTATTGACAACAAATATACTGGCTTGATTGTGAAATGCAATGGCATGGAAATTTCTACAGCGATTATGCCGAAAATTAAATCTGCCAGCGACCAAGAAATTTACGCTCCTAAATATTTAAACAGACAAGTAATAACCGGGCGCGGCATGGTAGGCTATGCTGACGATATGGATTCTGACGTGAGACGTGCGGGCGCAAATCCGCTGATTGTCGAGGCTATGTTTATTTCTGGCGAATGCGATGTTGTTGTGAGCGATGAAGACGCCGATAAAATTTTAGCAGCGAATAAGGCAACGAATTTTTTAAGTAATTGTATGGTTATTTTTGTAAGGTGATTTGTTATGAAAAAAAATTTTTATCTTGCGAGTTTGATTATTTTTACGCTGATTTTCGGTAGTCAAAATATTTCTTTTGCAGAGGAAATTTTGATTGAGGCTTCCGGCGATTACATTATGGATTTGCGAGTTGACGAAACTTTTGCAAGTGGCACTGCGCGAGCGCGTGAAGATGCTAGGCGACAAGCAATTGATAAGGCGGGCGTTTACATTCAAGCTTATTCAAAGACGGTGGATTTGGCGCTTGAATCTGATGAAGTTAGAACTGTGACGGCTCACCTTTTAAAAATTCAAGATGAAGCAGTTTATGCTGAATCTGCCGGAGAAAATTTGTTAAAAATCACAGTGAATATGAAGGCGCTGGTTGATAATGATATTAACGACGAAATTTTAAAGACGCTTATGCAGGATAAGCAAAGCTTAGAAGAGGCAACTGAAAAATATCTTGCGCTTCAAAAACAGTATGACGAATTACAAAGTCAGATGGAGAATCTGAAACAAAATTATTCGAATTCTAACGTTAAACAAAAGGCTGAAATTAAACAAGCCGTCGCGCAGAACAGCAAATATTTTGAAGCAGTACAAGCTTTAGAGCGCGGCAACGATTTTTATTTGCGCAAAGAATATCAAAAAGCTAAGGCAAGTTACCTCAGCGCGCTGAAATTAAATCCAAATTCAGCTGAAGCATATAACAATCTCGGAAATACTTATGTGGCGCTCAAAAATTATTCAGAAGCGGAAAATTGCTTTGTAAATGCTGTGAATTTAAATCCTAATGACGCGCGCATACATAATAATTTAGGCGGTATTTATATTTTCTCAAATGCGTATGACAAAGCGATTAAGGAATACACTTGGGCGATAAAATTTAATCCAAATCAACCGATTTTTTATTACAATCGGGCGCTGGCTTATTATCAAGAAAAATCGTATAAAAAGGCTCTTGCCGACTTGGAGCGCGCAATTGAATTAGATCCAAATGATATTGATGCTAAAAATTTATACACCAAGATAAATAAAAAGCTAAATTAAAATTATAGTGACATTGCTGCTGGAATTTTTTATAAGTGCAAAAGTATTTTTCTGGTAAATTGTGTTATAATTTGCGGTGCTAAGCAATAGACGTTGATTGGAGGAAGTTTGATTGATACTAGAGCGGTTAGAAAATTTGCCGGTAGGTTCATTTCATTACAAATTGCTGGTGGTCACTGGTTTAGGCTGGCTGTTCGACTCAATGGATACCGGCTTAATATCGTTCGTGTTGCCAATATTGGCAAAGGAATGGGGCTTAACGCCGGAACAGGTCGGTTGGATAGGCAGCATTGGCTTAATCGGAATGGCGCTGGGCGCAGTATTAGCTGGGACAATTGCTGACAGAGTCGGGCGAAAAAATGTATTTGCGGCGACAGTTATTTTGTACAGCGTATCAACCGGATTATGCGCGGTAGCTTGGAGCTATGAATCGCTGTTATTCTTCAGATTTTTAGTAGGCTTCGGTTTAGGCGGCGAATTACCGGTCGCGGCAACATTAATGAGCGAATATGCGCCTTCACAATTACGCGGCAGATTTATAGTTTTGCTTGAAAGTTTCTGGGGCGTAGGCTGGCTGGTAGCGGCGTGCATTTCATATTTCTTGATACCTGAATTTGGCTGGCATATTGCATTTATAATCGGAGCAGCGCCGGCGTTGTACGTATTTTTAATCCGCCTGCATATGCCAGAATCAATCCGCTATTTAATTTCAAAGGGCAGAATTGACGAAGCGAAAGAAATTGTCGCGGATTTGGAATGTAAGCTTGGCGTAGAAGGCAAAGCTTTTGATGAAAAATTGAGCGATATAGAATCCGGCAAAGTTGTTACAGCTAAACCGAAATTTTCAACGCTGTGGTCGCCGCAATTCAGAGTCCGGACGATTATGTTATGGCTGGCGTGGTTCGGCATTGTCTACAGTTACTACGGAATATTTATGTGGTTGCCGTCAATTGTATTCGCGCAGGGCTTTGCGGTTGTCAAATCATTTGAATATGTGTTAGTAATGACGCTCGCGCAGTTGCCAGGATATTTTGCGGCGGCGTGGCTTGTTGACGTGATCGGAAGGCGCTATACATTATCACTGTTTTTGTTAATGTCGGGCGTGTGCAGTTACTTTTTCGGAAACGCGGCTACGGCAAATGAACTGTTAATGTGGGGCGCGGCAATGAGTTTCTTCAACTTGGGCGCTTGGGGCGTCGATAAGAGCATTAGGCTCGGGCTGGGCGGCAGGTTTCGGCAGAATCGGCGGAATGTTAGCGCCAATGTTGGTCGGCGTACTTTTGACAAATGGCGCGCAAATGGATATGATTTTCGCAATGTTCGCTTCGGTGTTCGTCTTCATTTCGATAGTAATTTTGGGGCTTGGAATTGAGAGCAAACAAAAATCTCTTGAAGAAATCGATAGAATTTCAATGAATCAAGCTTAAAAATAATTTCACACAAAAAAATTAGCGGCACTCTTCGGAGCGTCGCTTTTTAATTGCAAAAAATTGACAGTTTGCGGCGGCGCATTTATAATTTTAAAATTATTATGAGCGGAGGTAATTCATTTGTGTTTGGCATTTCCAGCGAAAGTCATTGAGATTAAAGACAGCTTGGCGACGGTTGAGCATTCGGGAGTAAAGCGTGCGGCAAGTTTAATGCTGTTGCCCGAAGCGAAAGTTGGCGATTATGTATTGGTGCACGCGGGCTTTGCAATGCAGATCGTTGACGAAGAAGAAGTAAAACTGCGCGACGCCCTTGTAGCGGAAATGAACGGCGCGCCACGAACGGTATTTTCATTATGAGTTTGATTGACGAAATTAAAAATTTGGCGCGTGGCAAAAAGAATTTGCGCTTTATGGAAGTTTGCGGCACTCATACCGTTTCAATTTTTCGCGCAGGTATCAGAAATATTTTGCCGCCAAATGTTGAATTGGTTTCGGGTCCTGGCTGTCCAGTTTGCGTGACGAATGATGAATACATTGACAAAGCCATTGCCTACGCGAAAATCCCCGACGTGATTATTGCGACTTTCGGCGATATGTTGAAAGTGCCAGGTTCGAGTGAAACTTTATCGGAAATAGCGGCGGACGTACGAGTAATTTATTCGCCGCTTGACTGCATAAAAATTGCGCGTGAAAATCCGGCAAAGTGCGTAATATTTTTGGCGGTGGGCTTTGAAACGACAGCGCCAACCGCGGCGGCAACGATTTTGACTGCGCGAGATTTGGGCGTGACGAATTTATTTTTCTTATCGGCGCAAAAATTAGTCCCGCCCGCGCTGAAAATGTTATTGGAGGATTCGGCGGTAAAAGTTGACGGTTTTTTATTGCCAGGACACGTGGCGGTTGTGATAGGTTCGGCGGCGTTTAAATTTTTAAAAATACCGGCGGTAGTGGCGGGCTTTGAAGCGGAAGAAATTTTATTAGCATTGGTAAATTTATTGCGGCAGATTGACGAAGGGCGCGCTGAAGTTGCCAATGAATATAAAAGCGTCGTCAAAGCCAATGGAAATTTAGCGGCAAAAAAAATTCTCGCGCAGGTTTACGAGACAGTTGACGATTCTTGGCGCGGGCTGGGCGTGATTAAAAATTCTGGCTTGAAAGTGCGTGAAGAATTTTCGGCATTTGACATTGAAAAAATTTTGCCGCTGGAAATTAAATCTGCTAAAAAAAATACCGCTTGTCGCTGCGGTGAAGTTTTGCGCGGGATTATTGCGCCGCCGGAATGTAAATTATTCGGGAAAAATTGTCAGCCAATGCACGCGGTTGGACCTTGTATGATTTCAGTTGAAGGCGTCTGCGCAGCCTGGTTTAAATATGGGGGCTTGAGTTTTGAGTAAAATTACGATGGCGCATGGAGCGGGTGGCAAGTTCAGCGGCGATTTGATACGCGAAATAATTTTGCCAGCGCTCGGCAATGAATATTTGAATGAATTGCACGACGGCGCTAAAATTGGCAAAATGGCGATGACTACCGATAGTTACGTTGTGCGTCCGATATTTTTTCGCGGCGGCGATATTGGCAAGCTGGCGATTTGCGGCACTGTAAATGATTTGGCGGTTACTGGCGCTGTTCCTAAATATATTTCGGCGGGCGTGATTCTTGAGGAAGGTTTTGACATTGACGATTTGAAAAAAATTGCGGCGTCGATGGCGGCGGCGGCTAATGAGGCTGGCGTCAAAATTGTTACCGGCGATACAAAAGTTGTCGGCAAAGGGCAAGCGGACGGGATTTTTATAAACACGGCGGGCGTTGGCGAGCTGATTGAAGGCGTTGATATTTCGGCTAAAAACGTTCGCGCAGGTATGAAAATTTTAATTTCCGGCACGATTGGCGAACACGCGGCGACGATTTTATCCGAGCGTCATGGTTTGGAATTACCCGCGAATATTAAATCTGACTGCGCGCCTTTGAACAAAATGATTTTTGAAATGCTGAAAGTTGAGCCCAAAATTGCGATGCTTCGAGATGCGACGCGCGGCGGTATTGCGGCTGTGCTGAATGAAATTGCGGCGGCGGCGAATGTTGGAATTATTCTTGACGAAAATAAAATTCCGATTCGCGCAGAAATTCGCGGCGTTTGTGATATTCTCGGCTTTGACGCGCTCGAACTTGCTAACGAAGGAAAAATTATTGCGGTAGTTCCGGCTGATTCTGCAGATAAAATTCTTGACGCAATGAAAAAATTTGCTTATGGCGAAAATGCGGCGGAAATTGGCAAAGTTACCGATAAATTTTCCGGCAAAGTTGGTATAAAAACAAAAATCGGCGGTATCAGAATTGTTGATATGCCGATTGGTAATTTAGTTCCGCGTATTTGCTAGTTTAATCTTTAATCAGTTTTTCGAGAGTTTCAAAGAGTATTTCCGGTTCTACTGGCTTGCTCAAATGCGCATTAAGCCCCGCTTGCAGAGAGCGTTGCACATCTTCATCAAATGCATTTGCAGTTAGTGCGATTATCGGAATAGTGGCGGCGTCAGCGCGTTTAGAGGCGCGTATCGTTCGACTTGCAGTAAGCCCGTCCATTTCCGGCATTCGAATATCCATTAAAATTGCGTCATAATATCCTTCCGGTTTCGACTCATACAAATTGACAGCTTCTTTGCCATTCACAGCGTGATCTGTTTCCATTTCGCGCATTGATAACACTTCAATCATAATCTGCGCGTTGACTTCCATATCTTCCGCCAATAAAATACGCCGCCCCTGCAAATTAGCTTTGTGCCGATTCTCTTTATTAACAGAGGTCGGCTTTTTACTTTTCAAGACTTTCTTCAATTCATTGAGCAGATTCTCAGAGAAAAGCGGCTTTGCAATGAAACTATCTACGCCCGCTGAAACAGCCTCTTCAAAAATATCGTCCCAATTATACGCCGTCAAAATAATAATCGCAGTTTCTTTGCCGATTATCGAGCGAATTTGCTTAGTTGTTTCAACGCCGTCCATTTCTGGCATCTGCCAATCTACAATAATCAGATTGAAAGGCTCTTGTCTTGCTTGACTAAGTTTCACCGCTTCGATAGCCATTTTTCCAGATTGAACCGTTTCCGCCGCAATTCCTATCTTCGACAAAACTAATTTAGCTTGGTCGCAAGCAACAATGTCATCGTCGATAACAAGCACTTTCATATCCTGCACGAATATATCAATTTCATCTGATTCGCTTGAAATTTTTCTGCTCGAATCCAGCAGCGTGATACTTACAACAAAAGTTGTGCCTACGCCCTTTTCGCTATCAACGCTGATTTCGCCGTTCAGCATATCGACAATTCTTTTGGTGATTGCCATTCCCAAGCCGGAACTGCCATATTTATTCGTCGCGCCCGAATTTTCTTGGCTGAATGTATCAAATATTTTTGGAAGATATTCTTTGCTCATACCAATTCCGGTATCACTGATTTTGACGTGTTCATTGGCGTATCTCGTGAAAGTTCCAGTGAAACCAAAAGTCTCGCCCTGCGCAAATTCTGTATCTGAAGAATCATTTCTAATGCAGGTGGCTTGATCGTTGTTAAATTTCTTAGCATATAATCCATATCAATCTCCATAAAACAGGCAACCAAAAAATGCCCTTCGAAGGGCAACCTGTCAGTCGGCACGGCTATAACAACCTTAATGTTATCCTCGGCGGCTTTAATGGAAATTTCCGGATTAGAAATTGACTGATAATCAACTTAGATCATCTTTAGTAAGTAAACTAATAGCTACGTCCAAATCGCCGATATAATCAGTCAAAGTAGAGGCGAGCACTTGCTCACGCCTGCCCGCGAGTTCCTCAAGGTAGAGCAGGCTAACGTTGCTAACGGCTTTTTCGGTATCTTGACTGGCACTCCTTCCAACCCAAAAAGTTCCTGCGATTAACATTACCGCTACAATGATACCGCCAGCAATAGCCGCAACCATTGTATTTCGATTCAAACTTTGCATTTGCGTCCCCTGCTTCCGATAAACTACATTCATTTAGAATTTTTCTCCGCAGGTAGTTTACAAAACGGTAAAAAATATGTCAATCGAATTTGAAGGAAGCCATAACTCCGTTCATAAAAGAATTAATAACAGAAACGTTGATGATATTTCCAAGTTTAATGTGGTCATTTGCGGGAACGTAGACGCGGACATAATTTTTAGTCAAGCCGTCGATTAATCCATCAGTTTCAGTTTCGCCGATAATCTCAACAGTTTTGCCGATTAATTTTTCAGCAAAAGTTTTTTCTTTGATATTAGAAACTTCGATAGCACGACCTGCGCGAAGTTTTTTTATTTGCGGGGAAATCTGATTGTCCATACCAGCGGCAACAGTACCGGCGCGCGCTGAAAATGGGAACACGTGAATTTTGCTAAAGGGCTGACTCTTAATGAAAGCAAGCGTCTCATCAAAATTTTCATCAGTTTCATTCGGGAAACCAACGATTAAATCAGTGCCTATAGAAATATCTGGAATAGCGCTAATAAGTTTTTCAGTGAGAGTTGCAAAATTTTTCGTGGTGTACGGACGGCGCATAAGTTTTAAAATTTCGTCGCAACCGGATTGAAGCGGCAAATGTACGTGGTTACAAATGCGGCTGTCATTTTTCATTAAATCAATTAGCGCGTCAGTCATTTCAACAGATTCAATCGAGCCTAAACGCAGTCGCGCAGGATTCGCCGCGTCCAAAACAGTTTTAATCGCGTCAACTAAATTTGTACCGTCGCGAAAATCTTTGCCATAAGCGCCGATGTGAATGCCAGTCAAAACAATTTCTTTGTAACCGGCGGCGGCAAGATCAATACATTCTGCGCGAATACTTTTAAGACTGCGCGAGCGAACTCTGCCACGCACAAAAGGAATTATGCAGTACGAGCAAAAATTATTGCAGCCATCTTCAATCTTCAAAAAGGCGCGGGTACGATGCGGCGCGTGAGGCAATTCTTCAAATGCGGAAATTCTTTCAACGTCACCAACGCTATATATTTTTTCTGCGCGATTATTCAAAGCCTGCGCGACCAATTCAACAATTTTAGTGCGTTCAGCCGTGCCAATAATTACGTCAACGCCTTCAATTTTAGAAATTTCGTCCGGCGCACTTTGAGCGTAACAGCCAACAACTGCAATTACAGCATTTTCATTCGCACGAACAGCACGACGAATTATTTGCCGCGATTTTTGAGAGCTTAACGCCGTCACAGTGCAAGTATTTACCACAACTACATCAGCCGTCTCAATTTCGCCAGTTTCATAGCCCGCCGCCTCAAAAAGTTTCTGCATAGCTTCGGTTTCATATTGATTGACTTTACAGCCCAAAGTGTAAAACGCAACTTTCAATTTATCAGCTCCATTAATTAATTTCATATTGGACGATTGAAAGCGCAGAAATTGCCGCGGTGTCCGTCTTCAAAATAGTTTTGCCTAAACTGACGCTAATTCCGCCGCAAGCTTTAATTTCTCGTGCCTCGCGCTCACTGAAGCCGCCTTCCGGTCCAATTAAAATTATAATTTCTTTCGCGCAGTCGCAATTTTTATATTCGCGCAGAGTTTCAGAAAGATTATCGGCGGTTTCTTTCTCATTAAAAAACAAAAAAAGCGCGCCTTTACCGTCGAATTTACCATTAACAAAACGCCCGAGCGTCGGAGTAATTTCTTTGAGCCAATCGGCAATTTCGCGAATTTCGCCAATTTCCGGCAAAGTATCACGCGCGCATTGCTCGGCGGCTTCTTTGGCAATTCTATTCCAGCGCTCCAATTTAGTTTTGGCGCGGAAATTTCCAGGACGCGCGATAGTTCTATCCGAAATGAGCGGCTCAATTTTATAAACGCCAAGTTCGGTCGCCTTTTCAACGATAGTATCAAATTTATTTTGCTTGGGCAGGCAATCAGCCAGTGTAATTTTTTTATCAGCGGTAATTTGTGTAATTTCGCTCACGCACTTAGCAAAAATTTTGTCCTGCGCGAAATCAATAAGCTCAAGCGTCGCCGTGTTACCAAATTTATCAACAGCAATAATCTTATCGCCCTTCTGAGCGCGCAACGAATTTGCAAGGTGATTCGCATCTTTGCCTGTTATCGTCACATTTTCGCTAATCGCCTCTTCCAAAAAAATTCTCTTCATATTTGAACCGCCTCCGCAATTTTTAAAAATTTATTCGTGAAACTGAAAATAAATCCTGCTATTGCCGCCATTTGCCGGAAAAATACAGCGCCATTCCAATTACAAGCGGCGTAAATCCAGCCAGAGCATCGCCTAACCAAAAGCCTAAATAATTCATTTCAAATTCCAAGCAAAACAGCAACGCCAGCCCGATTCTTAAAATTATTCCGTCGAATAGCGCCGTTAAAAAGTTTGAAACGTAATTGCCGCTGCCATTAATCAGTGCGTTCATCGGCGAGCGTACCGCGCTACCGAAAAAGAATAAAATTGCCAGCGGTAAATAAATCACTTGCAAAATTTTTGTGACGCGCTCGAATTTTTTTGCGCCAATATTTTGTCCGACCATTGACGCGCCCGAAAATCCCATTGAAAAAAATGTTAGAAACGCCGTGACGTCACCGCCAATCGCCACCGCCGATAATCCGACTTTGCCTAGCGTTTGTCCAACAATTATCATGTCCACGACGTTATAAATTATTTGCAAAATGTTCGACAGGTAAAGCGGCAAGGCAAAAGTTATTAATTGGCGCGGCACGTTGCCTTGCGTGAAATTCGCCATAAAAAATTTCCTTGTCATAAAAAATTTTTGCTGGTATCATTAACAAAAATATTCTAAGACTAAAATTCAAAGTTAGCAAGGTGAATCTTGAAAATGACATTAGCCGAAGAAATATCAAAACGCCGGACGTTCGCGATAATTTCACACCCCGACGCCGGCAAAACTACCTTGACAGAAAAATTGCTGCTGTACGGCGGCGCGATACATTTAGCCGGTTCGATTAAATCGCGGAAAACTCAGCTCCACGCAGTTTCAGATTGGATTGAAATTGAAAAACAGCGC
>CAJOIA010000026.1 GCA_905234505.1 uncultured Selenomonadaceae bacterium | reverse complement strand
GGAAATGACCAACTACACGAAGAACAACGTACTCTTGCAGGCAGCTCAATCAATGCTCGCGCAGGCTAACCAAAATTCCAGCGCAGTACTGAGCTTGCTCCAGTAATTTAAAATAACTCCGAGTCGAATGTGAGGCTCTTTGGTAGAATTTACAAACATGTTACAGTCGGCAAGAATATATAAGCCGAACGAAATTACAATGTGTCAAGAATAATTTATACGCAAACCTAAATTGGCGGGGAATCGTCAAGGCGGTTTCCCGCTCTGCAATCATCTTAATTATTGTTTTATAAATCGCTAATACCGCAGCCTCGAGTCCCGAGCTCAGGTTGCGATATTTAAAAGTTTTTTACTACCAATAGTCGGAGTTTATTCTTGAGGGAATAGACCCGCATTCTTTTTCAAACAACCGATTTAATCGTTTTAATAAATCAGTTGATATCGCGAATTTGCTGACGAGTGAGTCCGCGTATCATATAATTACACCATTGTTATTGTTAGTTTCCTCTCGACTGAAAACGTTCGAGAGAATTTTTTTGCGCTGAAAATCTTGCAATATGAAAGTGCGTTGTGCTATAATTTGCGGCGTTGAAAAAAACACGGGGCGGAGCGTCGACCTGTGCCAAATGGTTTAACGGCGCGTAAATTCCCCGCGAAAGTTTGAACAGGAGGATTTTTTAAATGGCAGTTATTTCAATGAAACAGCTCTTGGAAGCTGGCGTGCATTTTGGGCATCAAACCCGCCGCTGGAATCCGAAAATGGCGAAGTACATTTTCACGGAGCGCAATGGAATTTACATTATCGACCTTCAGAAAACTGTTAAAAAAGTTGACGAAGCGTATATGTTCATTCGCAGTATCGCCGAAGAGGGCAAGACAATTTTGTTTGTCGGCACTAAAAAGCAGGCTCAGGAAGCAGTTAAAGAAGAAGCTATTCGCGCAGGACAATTTTTCGTCAATGAGCGCTGGCTCGGCGGTATGCTCACCAATTTTCAAACTATCCAAAGACGTATCCGTCGCTTGAAAGAACTTGAAACAATGCAGGCAGATGGAACTTTCGACGTGCTTACCAAAAAAGAAGTTATGCAACTTAAGCACGAAATGAGCCGCCTTGAAAAATATCTTGGCGGTATCAAGGAAATGAATAAACTTCCAGGCGCGCTTTTCGTAGTTGACCCGCGCAAAGAAAGAATTGCAGTGGCAGAAGCTCGCAAGCTCAATATTCCGATTGTGGCTATTGTCGATACTAACTGCGATCCGGATGAAATTGATTATGTAATTCCAGGCAATGACGACGCGATTCGCGCAGTAAAACTTTTGACCGCAAGAATGGCTGACGCGATTATTGAAGGCAATCAAGGCGAAGGCGGCGCGGTTGATTATACTCCGGCAAATGCTGATTATGCTGAAGAAGAAGTTAATCAAGAAGACTACGTCGATAAAGACGCGAATGAACAGGAATAATTTGGAGGCTTAATAATGTCTAAGAAATCTAAGAAATCTAATAATACCGCTGAACCTAAAAAAGAAACTGCTAAACCTGTTGAAAAGGCTGCTGAAAAACCTGTAGAAAAACCAGTTGAGAAAGTTGCAGAGAAACCTGCTGAAAAATCGGCAATAAGTGCGGCAATGGTTAGAGACCTGCGCGAAAAGACCGGCGCTGGAATGATGGACTGCAAAAAAGCATTGACTGAAACCGGCGGCGATATGCAAAAGGCGATTGACTATCTGCGCGAAAAAGGAATTGCTAAGGCGGCAAAAAAATCCAGCAGAATCGCGGCTGAAGGTGCTTGTGCGGCGTATGTTTCAGCTGACGGCAAAACAGGCGCGGTTGCTGAAATTAATTGCGAAACCGACTTCACGGCGAATAATGAAAATTTCCGCGCGTTGGTTAAGAAAATCACCGAGTTCATTGCTAAATCAAATCCGGCGGATGTTGACGCTCTCAATGCAAGCGTTATCGAAAATGGCAAAACCGTTAACGACCTTGTAACTGAAGCTACTGCTACGATTGGCGAAAAAATTTCCGTGCGTCGTTTCACCCGCTACCAGACCGGCGGCAAAGTTGTTAGCTACATTCACGCGGGCGGCAAAATCGGCGTTTTGGTTGCGTTGAGCGGCGGCTCTGACGAACTCGGCAAAGATGTTGCTATGCAAATTGCGGCTTCGAATCCTTCAGCAATTGATCGCGACAGCGTTGACGCGGCGGAACTCGAACACGAAAAAGAAATTCTCCGCAAGCAAGCTCTTGAAGAAGGTAAACCCGCAAATATCGTTGACAAGATGGTTGAAGGGCGCATTAAGAAATTCTACAAGGAAGTTTGCCTTGTAGAACAGGTTTTTGTTAAAGACCCCGATAAATCAGTCCAAGATATTCTCGGCAATGTTAAGGTTTTGGCGTTTACGCGCTTCCAACTTGGTGAAGGTATCGAAAAGAAACAATCTGATTTCGCGGCGGAAGTTGCAGCTCAACTTAAGTAAATAAAATAGGCATTTCTTTAAAAAAAAAGCGCGGCTCAGATAGTCGCGTCACGCGACTAGTTCGCCGCATTGAGGCGCCCATCCTTGGGCGCCTTTTTTCGTGTATTAAATTATTTTTTGCCAAGTGCGACGCTCTGCGGAACGGTAGTTTCTTTGTCGTAGCAGGCAAAAGCTTGGTCGACTAAATTTTTATCGGGCGCAGGTGTGAACAAGCTGACAACCGGCACAATGATTAAACCTGCGAGCATTGCGATAGCGCCGCTATTAATTGGCGACTGCATTATTGGCGGAAATTCCGGACGAATAAACATATTTGCCGTCATTAAAATTGTTCCGAATAAGAAACACGCCCAGCATGAAGCGGTTGTAACTTTTTTAGAGTAAAGCGAATACATGAACGGCGCTAAAAATGCGCCCGCCATTGCGCCCCAAGATATACCCATTAACTGCGCGATGAAGTTAACCGAACTTTTATATTGCACGAGCGCTAAAAATGCCGAAATTGCGATGAATACCACAATCAAGATTCGCATTAAAAGCACTTGCGCGGATTGGCTCATATTTTTTACAATGGTGCCGCTCACCAAATCGATTGTCAGAGTGGAACTTGACGCGATAACTAATGAAGACAATGTTGACATTGACGCCGATAATACTAAAATTACAACCAGCGCGATCATTCCCGCCGATAAGCCGGACAGCATTGTTGGAATAATTGAGTCAAAGCCGTTTGCCGCAATGTCGATTTGGTCGGAAAATAATCTGCCGAAGCCGCCCAAAAAATAACAGCCGCCCGCCACCACAAACGCAAATAATGTTGAAATGATTGTGCCCTTTTGTATTGATTGTTCGTTTTTAATAGCGTAGAATTTCTGTACCATTTGAGGCAAGCCCCAAGTTCCAAGTGAGGTTAAAATTACCACGAATAATAAATTGAGCGGGTCGGGTCCAAAAAATGACGCGAAAATTCCAGGCGTATTTGCAACTTTTTCATCAGTGATTCGAGCTAAGCCGTCCAGTGCGCCCATAAAACCGCCTTTCGACTCAAGCACTGCATAAATTACCGCAGAGATACCTACAAGCATTACCAAGCCCTGTATGAAGTCATTAATTGCAGTTGCCATATAGCCGCCCGCGATAACGTAAATTGCCGTTAAAATTGCCATAAGCGCGATACACAGCGAATAATCTATATCAAACGCCATACCGAATAACCGCGATAAACCGTTGTACAATGACGCGGTGTAGGGTATCATAAAAATAAAAATTATGATTGACGCGCCGATTTTTAATGAGGTTGAGCCAAATCTTTTACCAAAAAATTGTGGCATAGTAGCTGAATCCAAATGCTGGCTCATAATGCGAGTTCGACGCCCCAAAATAAACCAAGCCATCAGCGAGCCGATTAAAGCATTGCCGATACCCGCCCAAGTTGCCGCAATTCCATAACGCCAACCAAATTGACCGGCGTAACCTACGAAAACAACCGCAGAAAAATAACTCGTGCCATATGCAAAGGCAGTTAGCCAGGGACCGACGCTGCGTCCGCCCAAAACAAATCCATTAACATCAGTGGCGTTTTTGCGGCAGTACAAGCCAATTCCAATCAGCAAGGCGAAATATAAAACTAGTAGAGCGATTTTCAAATTGTATTACCTCCAGGAGTGATTTTTTTGATTATAGATATGCACACGCACATTTTCCCAGATAAAATTGCCGCCGAAGTTATCGACAAACTCAGTCGCACGAGCAAATCGCGCGCCTTCACCGACGGCACTTTGAGCGGGCTTTTAAATTCTATGAAAAAATTTGGCGTTGAGCTTTCAGTGGTTTTGCCGGTTGCCACCAATACGCGACAAGTTGAAAAAGTTAATGACGCTTCCGCCAATCTCACTGAAAATTTCAGCGCGCAAGGCGTTATCAGTTTTGGTTGCATTCATCCGGATTTTACGAATTATCGCGCAGAACTCAGCCGCATTAAAAATTTGGGCTTGCGCGGAATTAAAATTCATCCGGTTTATCAAGATACCGATCTGGACGATAAAAAGTTTCTGCGAATAATTGAACGCGCCGCCGAACTTGATTTAATTGTCGTGACGCACGCGGGACTTGACATTGGCTTTCCTGGCGTTGTGCGTTGTACTCCGCAAATGGCGTTGAATGTCGTTAAAGAAATTGGTGATTTTAAATTTATTTTGGCGCATATGGGCGGTTGGAAAAGTTGGGCTGAAGTTCCCGCGCTTGCAGGTACGAATATTTTTATTGATACCGCATTTTCGACTGGCAAAATTCCTGCGCGAAGTGATTTTAATTGGGCGGCTGCTGATTTAAATTTGCTTGACGAAAGCGGATTTATGACGCTGTATAAAATTTTTGGCGCTGATAAAATTTTATTTGGAACTGACAGCCCTTGGAGTGCCCTCGATACTTCAATTGAATTTATAAAAAATCTGCCAATCAGCGACGCCGATAAAAATAAAATTCTCGGTGAAAACGCTACTAAACTTTTGTATAGTATCTAAATAAAAACTGCGTTCTTGCTAAAAATTTTAGTAAATGTATAATGACAGAAAATTTTTGGAGGTTGAACGCACTATGAAGATTGAAATTTATTCAGATTATGCTTGCCCGTTTTGTTATATCGGCGAAAAACGCCTTGAAAAAGCACTTGCCGCAATTCCGGACGCTGACAAAATCGAAGTGGTTTTTAAGAGCTTTGAACTCGACCCCACCGCCAGCAAAAATGTTGTTTCAAATACCGTAGACAGATTTGCTGAAAAGTACGGCTTGAGCAAAACTGAGGCGGCTGACAGAATCGAGCAGATTTCTTTAATGGGACGCCGCGAGGGAATTGATTTTAAATACGCCACGACGCAATACACGAATACTTTTGACGCTTTGCGCCTTACCAAATTCGCGCAGGACAAAGGGCACACTGAAATTATCGGAAAACTTTTCGACGCCTACTTTACAAAAAATCTCGAACTTGCAGATTTTGACGTACTCAAAAAAATTGCCGCTGAATGCGGACTTGATTCTAATGAAGTTGCCGAAGTTTTGAACAGCGATAAATACGCCGCCGAAGTCAGAGCCGACGAACGCGAAGCTGCTATGCTCGGTATTCACGGCGTGCCGTTTTTCATTATCGGCGAAAAATATACATTGAGCGGCGCGCAACCTACGCAAATTATTAAGCAGGCGATTGAAGATTATATTTCGGAAACCGCGCTTGACGGTATGACTTGCGGTCCAAATGGCTGCAGGTTCGACGGTTAATCTTGAGCGCGTATCCATTGCCGAATTTCCGATAAGGATTCAACTAATTTTATTCCATTTTCAGTCAGTGAATATTCAACGTGCGGCGGGATTTCATTAAACTGCTCGCGGTGTACGATATTTTCAGCGACAAGGTTTTTTAAGATTTTCGCCAACATTAAATCGGTAATTCCTGGCAATTCGCGTTTCAGCTGATTAAATCGAATTGTCTTGTACTCATAAATAATCCAAATGAGCTTGATTTTCCATTTGCCGCTTAGAATGTCAACGGCGCGCTCAAGCGGGCAATCTTTATCAGCAAATTTCGTTTCCATAAATATCTTCCTTGAGGCGGTGTTAAAATGATTTATCCGGTTGAAGTGCGCGGCGTTTTTGCCACCAATGCCTATTTTTACATTGACGACGAAACCCACAGCGGTTTTTTGATTGACCCGGGCGCGCAAGCTAAAAAACTTCTGCAGATAATTGATAAGCAAAAATTTACCATTGAAAAAATTTTGTTGACGCACGGGCATTTTGACCACATCGGCGCGGCTAATGAAATTCAACAGGCGTTGAATATTCCAATTTGCATGCAGAAAAACGGTCGCGCTTATGTTGAAAATCCGGTTTGGAATTTGTCGCTAGCTTGTGGGTTAGATATTACGCTTGACAATGTGACGTACTTGGATGATAACAGCGAAATTATTTTAGCAGCCAATCCGAATTTTAAGTTGAAAATTATTCCGATTGCCGGACATACAACAGACGGCGCGATGTATTACAGCGCAAAAGACAACGCCGCATTTGTAGGGGATTCGATTTTCAATGGCAGCATTGGTCGCACTGATTTTTATGGAGGCGACGCGCAAACATTATTTAAAAATATCGAGGAAAAAATATTGACGTTGCCCGAAGAAACAATATTGCTCTCCGGACATACGCCGCCAACTACAGTACAAGCTGAAAAAACTCGTTCTTGGTTTAGATAAATCAAGCTTGCAAATATAAATTAAACCTCTGCAATTTCTTCTTGCGTGAGAGATTTTAAACCTTTGCCGATCAAAACTGATTCGGCATTTTTTGTGTCTTTAACGCGGAAAATCATATAGGCGTCTTTTTTGCCAGCAAAAGCGTACATATATTCAATATTGACGTCCGCCTCAGTGAAAGATTGCAAAAGTTTATTGAGTGAGCCGGTTTCGTCGGAAATTTTATAAACTAAAACCGGTGTGAAAGTCGCTACAAAATTTTCTTCCTTCAAAACATTAGTAGCCTCGTAAACGTCATTAACAATCAGCCGCGCAATTCCAAAATCATTGGTATCGGCAAGAGACAACGCGCGAATATTGACATTGTGATTTGCAAGAATTTCAGTCATTTTGTTAAGTGTGCCAGGTCTATTTTCGAGAAAAACAGAAACTTGATTTACGCTCATTGAAAAAACTCCTTTCAGTCGTTTTTTAGGGGTTAGGGGTTAGTGGTTAGGGATTAGGGTAAAAATCACTATTCCCTATTCCCTATTCCCTTTTCACTAGCCCCTAAATCTTGCGCTTGTCGATAACGCGAACAGCTTTACCTTCACTGCGAGTAATAGTTTTCGGCGCAACCAATGTAACTTTCGCCTTAATACCAAGCATGGACTTCAAACCGTCTTCAAGAACTTTTTTGCGCGCTTGAATTTCACCAACATTATCAGTAAACATATCAGGCGTCATTTCCACGTTGATATCGAAAGTATCCGTGTTGTTAATTCTGTCAACGATAATCTGATAATTAGCCGCGTAGCCATTATTGAGCAAAACAGTTTCAATTTGGCTGGGGAAAACATTAACGCCGCGAATGATCAGCATATCGTCAGAACGCCCCTTAGGTTTCGACATACGAATATGAGTTCTGCCGCAAGAACATTTTTCTCGCGTAAGGGTGCAAATATCACGAGTACGATAGCGCAAAAGCGGAAAAGCTTCCTTGTCCAATGAAGTGAAAACTAATTCGCCTTGAGTACCCTCCGGCAAAACTTCACCGGTGTCGGGATTAATAATTTCGGCAATGAAATGATCTTCGTTAATGTGCATGCCGTGTTGCTCGGAACATTCAAATGAAACGCCAGGACCAGAAATTTCAGTTAAGCCGTAAATGTCATAGGCTTTAATTCCGAGAGTTTTTTCAATGTCACGACGCATTTCTTCAGACCAAGCTTCAGCGCCAAAAATTCCAGCCTTTAATGGAATTTGCTCAGGCGTCAAGCCCATTTCTTTCATAGTTTCGCCTAAGTAAGCCGCATAGCTCGGAGTGCAACAAAGTATCGTCGCGCTCAAATCCATTATGAACATAATCTGTCGCTCGGTATTTCCAGAGCTAGCCGGTATAGTCAAGCAACCAACTTTATGACTGCCGCCATTCAAACCAGGTCCGCCGGTAAATAAACCGTAGCCATAGGAAACTTGGCAAACATCTTCATTAGTACCGCCAGCCGCAACAATCGCCCGCGCGCAGCATTCTTCCCAAATATCAATATCTTTGAGCGTGTAAAAAGCTACAACGCGCTTGCCGGTAGTTCCAGAAGTTGATTGAATACGCACGCAATCTTTCAGCGGGCAAGCCAATAAACCATAAGGATAAGCCGCCTTTAAATCTGCCTTCGACAACATCGGCAATTTGTACAAATCATCAATCGATTGAATATCATCCGGCGTCAAATTTTTTTCCTGCATTTTCTGGCGATAGTAAGGGACATTATCCCAAACGTGCCGAACCTGTTTAACAAGTTTTTCATTTTGAATTGCACGTATTTTTTCAATTGGCGCGCATTCAATTTCCTCTTGGAAATATCTTTCCATAAATCTGCCTCACTTTCAAAAATAAAGCTAGAACTTATACCGCGCGTATTATATTTCCTGCTGCGCTATGTTTCAAGATTTTTTTTAGAAAGATTGATAATTGCCTAATTGCCGTGAAAAGTGTAGAATATATTCATTATAATTTTTTTGAAAAGAGGTGACGCACTTGCTTGATAAATTGCAAAAAGTTGAAGATAGATTTCGCGAAATTGAATCGCAACTCGGAGACCCTACAATTATTTCTGAAGTGGACAGATTTACCAAATTGACGCGCGAACTTTCCAGTTTAGAGCCGATTGTTCAGAAAATCCGCGAATATAAAAAAATCCTCGCGCAGATTGACGAAGATAAAAATTTAATCGAAACCGCCGAAGATGAAGAGCTGAAAAATCTTGCCGCCGAAGAAATGAATGAATTGAAAAAAAGAAAGGCTAACTTTGATAAGGAATTGCCGATTTTGCTTTTGCCGAAAGATCCAAATGACGACAAAAACGTTATCGTGGAAATACGCGGCGGAGTTGGCGGCGAAGAGGCAGCACTTTTCGCTGGCGATTTATTCAGAATGTACACGCGCTACAGCGAGCGGCAAGGCTGGAAAGTTGATATTGTCGATTCAAATGCTACGACGATTGGCGGTTTCAAAGAAATTTCGTTTACAGTTGACGGCGTCGGCGCTTACAGTAAATTGAAATATGAAAGTGGAACTCACCGCGTGCAACGAGTGCCTGTGACTGAATCTAGCGGAAGAATACATACCAGCGCGGTAACTGTTGCAGTTTTGCCGGAAGCAGAAGAAGTTGAAGTTGAAATAAATCCGGCAGATTTGAGAATTGATACGTACTGCGCGAGCGGCGCGGGAGGGCAATATGTTAATAAAACTGAAAGCGCCATTCGCATTACGCATTTGCCAAGCGGAATTGTTGTTCAATGTCAAGATGAGAAATCTCAGCTTAAGAATAAGGAAAAAGCTATGCGCGTATTGCGCGCCAGAGTTAAAGATTTAGCCGTGCGTGAGCAAAATGAAGCCATAGCCGCCGATCGAAAAAATCAAGTGGGAAGCGGCGATCGCAGCGAGCGCATAAGAACATATAATTTTCCGCAAGGTAGAGTTACCGACCACAGAATAAATTTGACGCTTTACAAATTGGACAGCGTGCTAAATGGCGACCTTGACGAATTAATTTCCGCGCTTATTACCGCCGACCAGTCGAAGAAATTATCGATTAGCGACGATATGATTTAAAGTTTTTTTAAGGAGGGAAATATTTTGAACGGAATGACTATTGCTCAAAAATTGAATGAGGCGACAGCAAAGCTTACTGAAGTTGGAATTGAAAATGCGCGCCTTGACGCCGAAGTTTTGCTTGCTTACGTTCTAAACACCCGCAGACTTGCTCTTTATGTCCACATTGCGCGAGATTTAGAAGAAGCGCAGATTGTTCGCTACGACAAATTAATTGCCCGCCGCCTTGAACATATTCCGGTGGCTTACTTGACGGGGCACAAAGAATTTATGGGAATGAATTTTGCCGTGACAAACGACGTTTTAATTCCTCGCCAAGATACCGAAGTACTCGCGCAGGGCGTAATTGAACATTTGCAAGAATACAGCGGCGACTTGAAATTAGCTGACATTGGCACTGGTAGCGGCGCTATTTGCATTTCTATTTTGAAATACATTGATAGAATCACGGCTGCGGCTGTTGATATTTCAAGAAATGCTCTGGACGTTGCCGAATTTAACGCGGAAAAATTTAACGTGTCTGACAGAATTAATTTTTATGAGGGTAATTTGCTTGAGCCGCTGAATGGACAAAAATTTGACGTAATTGTCTCGAATCCGCCGTACATTCCAAGCGGCAAATTTAAAACACTTCAGCCGGAAATTTCATTTGAGCCACATGGTGCACTTGATGGCGGCACGGACGGCTTAGACTTTTACAAGCAAATTATTGACACTGCGCCCGAATTTCTCAATGACAAGGGCTTTATAGTTTTTGAAGTGGGCATAGATCAATCTGAACCGGTTATTGAATTGTTGAAGGCTAACGGCAGCTTTGGCGCTATTCAAATTTGGAAAGACTTGGCAAATATTGATAGGGTTGTAGCGGCTTGGAAAAAATGACGACAGAAATATTTTTGCCGACCACTGAAAATATGCTTCGCGCAGGTGAAATGATTAGGCGCGGTGAATTGGTTGCGTTTCCAACTGAAACTGTTTACGGGCTCGGCGCTGATGGTTTGAATGTAGAGGCTTGCCGAAAAATTTACATAGCGAAAGGGAGACCGCAGAATAAGCCGTTAACATTGCATGTTGCTGATTTTACTCAGATAGCGGAATTGGCGGAAATATCGTCGGTGGCAGAGAAATTGATTAAAAAATTTTGTCCTGGACCATTGACATTAATATTACCGAAAAAAGATATTGTACCTGATTTTGTAACATGCGGCAGTAAGGGTGTAGGTATACGCTTTCCTGATAATAAGATCGCGCAGGACTTGATAAAGATATCAGGCAGAGCTATAGCAGCGCCGAGTGCGAATATTTCTGGAGAGGCGGCGCCTATTACTGCGCGAGAGGTTTTTGATAATTTAAGCGGCAGGGTACGGATGATTTTGGATGGTGGCGAATGTTTGGTAGGAATATCTTCAACAGTATTAGACTTAACAGATGGAATAAAAGTTTTGCGTCAAGGTACAATTAGTATATCTGACATAAATAAATCCCTATGTGATTAAGAGGCGCGCAGGGACGCGCGCCGTCCGCGCCATTTTCAGGATTGAAAATTTGCGCGGCTGTATGTTATTTTTTAATCGCTCTTGTCTGATCTCGCGGAACCGATCCTATTTTGTTTTTCTTTCTTTGACAGGCGTTTCTTTATTTTTACAAAAAGAAAGAAATGCCGATTAACATTTTGAAAGGAGATTACCATGAAAAAAGGCGCAATTTTTGATATGGATGGTTTGCTTTTTAATACCGAGAAAGTTTATAGGCAAGTGTGGATTGATACGGCTAAAATTTTTGGTAAAGATAATGGTGCTGAATTGGCGTCGAAGGTGAGCGGCGGCAGCGATAAATATTGTAGGCAGATGATTCAAGAATTTTATCCTGAAATTGACATTGAAAAATTTTTTAAGCACGTGGTAGATTCAGCGCAAAGTATTTTTGCAAATGGCGTTGAATTGATGATTGGCGTGGAAGAGATTTTGAAGTTATTCAAAGACAATGGCGTAAAAATAGCTGTGGCAAGTTCCTCGCCCGCGTGGCTTGTGGAGCAGAATTTGACTAAGACTAATATCAGAAATTATTTTGACGCGATAATCGGCGGCGACAATATAAAAAACGGGAAACCCGCGCCCGACATTTTTTTGAAAGCGGCTGAAGCTATTAATTTGCCACCGGAAGATTGCTACGTTTTTGAGGATTCATTTAATGGGATTCGCGGAGCGTACAGAGCGGGTTGCGCAGCAATTATGATTCCCGATACCAATCAGCCAAATGACGAAATTAAGAAACTTTGTACAGGGATTTACGCCAGTTTAAGCGACGCAGCAAAGGCTATTCGTTAAAAATTTGTTGAATTAATGAAGGAACTTTTTTAAGACAGGCGAATAGTATACAATAATTGTTTGAAATGTTGTCGCGGCGTTAGGAAAAGGAGTGACGCTGATGATTCGTGTATTGATTGCTGACGACTCGGCATTTATGCGAAAAGTCTTGTCCGATATGTTCAACGGGCAAAGCGACTTCCAAGTTGTTGGCACAGCAGTCAACGGGAAAGACACAATCGATAAAGTAAAAAAATTAAAGCCAGATGTATTAACGCTTGATGTAAATATGCCAGTAATGGACGGACTCGAAGCTTTGGCAGTGATAATGGAAGATTGCCCTCTGCCGGTAATTATGGTTAGCAGCATGACACAACACGGCACAGACGCCACGGTTAGGGCGTTGGCTTTGGGTGCTGTAGATTTCGTTAGTAAAGCTGGCGGACCAATTTCTAAGATAGATAGTATTCAAGATGAAATTCTCGAAAAATGCCGTGAAGCAGCTCAGGCTCACGTATCAAAAGGCAGAGCTAATTCCGCCGATACTAAACCATTGATTTATACACCAAAGACAAAAGGTTCAGAATCAGCAGTTCAGAAATTTATAGAATCCAGGCGGAGAACCGGATTGACACTGGGGCAAAAACCCACTTTTACATCGTCAATAATGGCAACAAAAGTTACCGCGCCATTAGCCCCGACAGGAAAAAAGCTTGTGGTAATTGGTACTTCAACCGGCGGTCCTCAAGCTTTGCAAGCCGTTATAACACGTTTACCGGGAAATTTACCCTGCGGAGTAGTCGTCGTTCAACATATGCCTGCCGGTTTCACAAAATCTTTGGCTGACAGGCTTAATTCAATTAGTGAAATTGCTGTTAAAGAAGCCGAAAATGACGAAATTATCAAGGACGGGCAAGTATATATAGCGCCCGGTAATTTTCATTTGCGTATTGCTCCAATGGCGAATAATAGAAAAATAGTTTTAAGTCAAGAGCCGCCCGTTGGCAACCATCGCCCCGCAGTTAATGTTATGTACGATTCCGCCGCACAATTCGGCAAAGATTTAGTTGCTGTAATTATGACCGGAATGGGCTCGGACGGTTGCGAAGGTATGAAAAAAATTAAGGCTTGCGGCGGGTATTCCATCGCGCAGGACGAGCAAAGTTGCGTTGTCTATGGAATGCCAAAATCTGTTGTTGATGCGGGACTCGCTGATGAAATTCAACCACTTATTAAAATCGCGGAGGCTATCGTTGAAGCTGTTCGACGTTAAAATAGTTTTAGGTCTTAGGTTATGGATTTAGAGTTCCTTTCCTAACCTATAGCCTGTAGCCTATAACCTAAACAGGAGGAATATGAATGGAAACTAATCAATACATGGAGATGTTTCTGGACGAATCGCACGAACATCTACAATCCCTTAACGACGGTCTGCTCGGTCTAGAAGATAACTCCAGTGATTTGTCTGTGCTCAATGAAATATTCCGTAATGCTCATACTCTTAAAGGTATGTCCGCCACTATGGGATATAACAAAATTGCCGAACTTACTCACGAAATGGAAGACGTCCTTGACGCCCTTCGCAAAGAACAACTTAAAATCAATGAAGATATCGTTGATACGCTTTTTAAATGCGTTGACTCACTCGAACAAATGATTGATAACGTCGGCAACGGCGACCCCGAAGATCTCGTTGACGTTTCAGATTTGGTTGCAAAGTTATCTTCGATTTTAAAAGGCGGCGGAGCACCTTCTTCACCAGCACCAATACCTCAACCAGCGGCGGCGGCTGCTCCAGCGGCTCAACCTGCGGCAACTGCACCGGCTGCTCAACCGGCGGCTGAAGATCCTAATGAAGTTCTTGATTTGACTGAAACTGAAAAAACAGTTATTCGCGAGGCAACGACTAGCGGTCTTCGAGGTATCCATTTGGTGGTTACGCTTGCTGCAAACTGCTTGCTCAAATCTGCGCGTTCATACATGGTTATGAATGCCCTTGACGAAGTCGGAGAAGTTATAAAATCTGTACCAGCCGCTGAGGAACTTGAACAAGAAAAATTTGATCGCTCGTTCGACGTGCTTTTAATCACGGACGGCGAAGAATCCGCTGTTAAAGAAGCGGCTATGAATGTTTCTGAAGTTGAAAGCGCGGTAACTTATGTAGTTGACCCCGACGCTAAAAAAGCTGCCGCTCCTGCCCCAGCGCCTGCTGCCGCTGCTGCTCCTGCACCCGCGCCAGCTGCTGCTCCTGCCGCTCCTGCTAATGCTCCGGCGCCTGCTCCAAAACCAGCGGCTAAACCTGCTGCTCCTGCTAATGCTAGTGGCGGTGCCGGTGCTCAGAAAAAAAGCCATGCTAGCCAATCCGTCCGCGTCGATATTGATAAACTCGATATTTTGATGAATTTAATGGGCGAGCTGGTTATTAATAAAGTTCGCATTGAACAAATTGGACAAACGCATAGAATAGCTGAACTCACTGAAACGCTCGAACAGATGGATCGAGTTACTACCGATTTGCAGAATATCGTTATGAAGGTTCGTATGGTTCCGGTCAGCCAAGTGTTTAACCGCTTCCCGCGTATGGTTCGCGACGTTACTAAGGAACTGAACAAGGAAATTAACCTTACCATTGAAGGTGAGGAAACCGAACTTGACCGTACCGTTATTGACGAAATCGGCGACCCCATCATGCATTTGCTCAGAAATTCACTCGATCATGGCATTGAAATGCCCGATGACCGCGTTGCTAAAGGTAAGCCCCGCGTTGGTGAAGTTAAATTAATCGCCCGCCACGAAGGCAATAACGTTGTCATTATGGTTACTGACGATGGCAAAGGTATTGACGCTAATGTTATTCGTAAAAAAGCCGTCGAAAAAGGACTTTACACTCAAGACGAAGTTGAAAGAATGGATGACCAAGACGCAGTTAGAATTATCTTCCTGCCAGGTTTTTCTACAGCTGAAAAAATTTCCGATATTTCCGGTCGTGGCGTCGGTATGGATGTTGTTCGTTCCAAAATCGAAGCACTTTCCGGTCACGTTGACGTTGAAACCCACGTTAATGAAGGCTCTATTTTTAAAATTAAATTGCCGCTTACCCTTGCTATTATTCAAGCAATGATGGTTCGTGTTCAAGACGAAATGTATGCTATTCCGCTCGGTTCTATTGACAGTACAATTTCTATTCAGCCGGAAGATATTAAAACTGTGCAAAATCGCGAAGTTATTGTTTTGCGCGGTGAAATTATTCCGATTATTAGAATGGAAGAAACGCTTGCTGTGCCGCACGTTAAAGACTGGGACGAAATTTTTGTTGTGGTTGTTCATAGCGGCGAGGCTAAAGCAGGCTTGGTTGTCGATAAATTGATTGGTCAGCAGGAAATTGTTATTAAGACACTCGGCAATTTATTTATGGGCTTGAAAATGTTCTCCGGCGCAACTGTTCTTGGCGACGGCAGAATTGCTCTCATTCTCGACGTTGCTACTATGATGCAGTAAGGATGTGTTAATATGGCTAAAGAAGCTTTGACTAACGATTTGGGCGAAGATATTAGCATGGGCGAGGGCATGCAGGTTGTTGCTTTCAAATTGCGCGACGAAGAATACGGTGTTAATATTTTTCACGTGCAGGAAATTCGCAACCTGGTTGATATTACCCGCGTTCCATTCTCCGCCAGTTACATTAAAGGCGTTATTAATCTGCGCGGCTCTGTTTTGCCGGTTATAGATTTAAAAAAACGCTTGGGGCTTGAATCTACCCCATACACTGATAAAACCAGAATTGTTACCGTTACGGTCGGCGATTTGCCCGTTGGCATGCTGGTTGATAGCGTTACCGAGGTTTTAACAATTCGCAGCAAATTGGTCGATACCAAAAAAGCAATTAACGACAAAGACATTGGCAAATTTTTAAGTGGCATTGGTAATATCGACGGGCGTCTTGTTATTATGCTCAATTTAGAAGAGATTGTTGGTTTGCCAGCTTAAGGTGGTGTGAATATGAAAGACGAATTTGATTTAACGCCCATTCAGCTTGACGCCTTGCGCGAAATTGGCAATATCGGCGCGGGCAATTCCGCTACTGCCCTTTCTCAAATTATCAACAAACGCATTGATATGAATGTCCCGAAAGTTGCCTTTATTCCAATTGAAGACGTTCCCGATTTAGTTGGAGGTGCTGATACGGTCGTTGCTGGTATTTTCCTTCGCGTTTATGGCAAAGCACCTTCAAATATTTTGTTTTTAATGCCTCAGCATAGTGCTTTTTATCTTGTCGATACTCTTATGGGACGCCCTCGCGGTACCACTCAGTCTCTCGATTCAATGGATCAATCGGCACTTATGGAGATTGGCAATATTCTTTCGGGCGCTTATTTAAATGCTTTCTTCAATTTTACCCATATCTCGATGTTACCCAGTATTCCGGCTTTGGCAATAGATTTTGCTGGCGCTATTCTGAATGTAATTTTAGTGCAGCTTGGGCAGATGGGCGATAAAGCTATGGTTATTGAAACTGAATTTCTTGCTGAGGACGAAGGTATTAACGGACATTTTTTCTTAGTGCCTGATCCTGGTTCACTAGGAACGTTGATAAAAGCAGTAGGAGTTGAATAAAAATGGCAGACCTTATCAAAGTCGGCATGGCTGACTACAAGGTCGGTCGCAGTCCGTCTACTCTTATCAGCTACGGCTTGGGTTCGTGCATAGGAGTTTCATTGTACGATCCGCAGACTAAAATTGGCGGACTGTTGCATATCATGCTCCCAGATTCCACTCAAGCGCGAGCTAGTGATAATCCTGCAAAATTTGCAGATACCGGAATTCCGCTAATGTTGAATGACGTATTAGCATTGGGCGCGGCTAAGGGACGGCTTGTGGCTAAATTGGCAGGCGGCGCTCAAATGTTTGCGTTTGCTAATGCAACCGACATAATGCGCGTCGGCAATAGAAATGCTGAAGCTGTTAAACAAATCTTGCGCAAAAATGGAATTAGAGTTATTGCTGAAGATACCGGCGGCAATTACGGGCGCACGGTTCAAATTGATTTGACAAACGGCGCATACAAGGTTAAAACGATAGATCGCGGTGAAAAGGAAATTTAGGTGATGCGCTATGAAGGTAATATTGATAGCGCTGTTAATAGCAATAATCTGCATGCTCATTGTATTAATTTCGGGCATAACAAGCGGCGTAGTACGAATTGGAACGATAATTTACCGCACGGTATTTGCCTTTGCATTTGCAGGGGTTTCTAGTTATTTTTTTATGATGCTGTTTGATTTGTATATGGAACTGCGCGAAAAAAAATTACAAAAGTTGAAGGCGGAACTTGAACCAGCTGAAAATGCAAGTGCAGGGTCTGATACTAGTACTGAACAAAACAAAAACGAAGAAAATTCTCCGCCGCCTGAAGGCTTTCAACCGATGAATGTAAATAATTTACCGCGTGCGGGTGGTGAATGATAATGGATATTTTAACAGTATGGAAGCAGTACAAGGCGACAAAATCTGTAGAGTTGCGAAATATTTTGGCGGAGCATTATTTGCCATTAATAAAAATAGTCGGCGGACGATTGGCAATAAGTTTACCGCCACACCTTGACCGCGACGATTTAATGAGTAGCGGCTTTTTTGGCTTACTTGACGCAATTGACCGATTTGATTTAAGCAGGAATATAAAATTTGAAACATATGCAGGCGTTCGGATACGCGGAGCGATGATAGATTATTTACGCTCCAAAGATTGGATACCGGTAACGTTAAGGCAAAAAATTCGCAAATACGAGCAAGCAGTTTACAAGCTTGAAAATGAACTAGGGCGCAGTGCAACTGACGCGGAAGTGGCAGAAGCACTTGGTATAACTCTTGAAGAATTGCACACGCTCATTGGACAGAGTAACGCGGCAACAATAATACCGCTGGAAGAATATTTACAAACCGACACGCAGGAAGCAGTTGACGCAAATCCGGCAGATTCAATAGAATTTCTTGAAATGAAAGATATGCTTGCAAAGGCGATTGACCGCTTGCCAGAAAAAGAGCGCACGGTAATATCATTGTATTATTATGAAGAATTGACATTAAAAGAAATAAGCTTG
Source organism: uncultured Selenomonadaceae bacterium (assembly GCA_905234505.1). Lineage (GTDB taxonomy): Bacteria > Bacillota > Negativicutes > Selenomonadales > Selenomonadaceae > Quinella. Next base: position 14,952 of record CAJOIA010000026.1, on the reverse strand, counting down.
ATATTGCATTTGAGCGAGGCAAGAATATCGCAGTTGCATACAAAAGCAATATTTAGAATGCGCACCTATTTGGCGCGAAATAAAGTTAATGAGTGAAAGGACGGGTGACGAAGTGGCAGAATATCCATCTATAGGCGGTCCAGAATCGGGCTATAAATATGAATTTCGACCGGACGGAGTATATTTAACGGTATATCCAGTGGAAGATGAACTGCTATTCGAGCTTTCAGATATGCGCCAAATATTGAAAGATTATGGCGTGTTGGATTATGACGTGGCGTTATTGGCGCGCTCAGTACGTGAAGCAAGCGGCGAACCTCAAAAAATTGCCGAGCCGATAGAAATTAGCGAAGAAGAATTACAGAAATTTAATCAACCTGAACCTGAACTTGTGAGCGAAGAAGACGAATACGCGCGAATAGTAATAGAAATTACCCGCGATAAAATGAAAGCCACAGTTAAATTCGATACTAAAAACGGTTCAAAATTACCGACGGCTGACATGGTTAAAGAGGCGCTCAAAGAAAAAGGCGTTGTTTACGGAATTGACGATGATGCTATTGAAGAGGGCGTAACACATTTTTCAATGTTCGTGGCGGCGGAAGGTGATGCTCCAATTCCAGGTGAAAATGCCTACATTGACAGGAAGTTTAATCTTGGCGTCAAGGGGCGTCCGGTTATGGACGAATACGACCGCGTTGATTATAAAAATTTGAATTTGTTTGTATTGGTTAAGGCAAATGACACGCTCGCAATTAGAATTCCTTGGACAAAAGGCACACCTGGCAAAAATATTTTCGGCGATACAGTACCCGCGCAAAATGGTCGCCCTATTCCAATGCCAAATGGTAAAAATACAATCGTTTTGGGCGAAAATCAATTAATCGCGGCGATAAACGGGCAAATTGTTGATACCGGAACAAAAATTAGCGTTGAGCCTCAACTTACAATAAAAGGCTCAGTTGGCGTGGCGACGGGCGATATTGAATTTGACGGCGCGGTTGTTATTGGCGGCGATGTTAAGCAAGGTTTCAAAGTCAAAGCGACGGGCGATATTGAAATTAAAGGCAGCGTCAATGGCGGCGAAGTCGAAGGACGCAACGTTGCGATAGGCGGCGGTGTGACGGGCGCTAATCGCTGTAAAGTTGTCGCGCAGGGCGACGTTAGAATTGCTTTTGCTGAAAATGCGGTTATTGAAGCTGGCAAGGATATTTACGTGGTTGACGTGGCTTTACATTCGACTCTTCGCGCAGGCAAGCGAATTATCGTTGAAGGCAAGCACGGTCAGATTATGGGCGGATTGGCGGTTTCTGGTGAAGAAGTTCAAGCAAAAGTTATCGGCAATGAGGCTTATGTTATTACGAGAGTTTCTGTCGGCGTAGATCCAAATTTGCAGAAAGAATATCACGCGGTTTGCAAGAGTTACAAGGAAGGCAAGAAAAAACTTCTGCATATCACGCAAACACTAAATACACTTTCAAAAATTGATATGAGCAAAATTCCGCAAGAAAGACTTAATCAATTAAATGCACTGACGCGTTCACAATTTCCTATAGCCGGACAGTTGAAACGCGATGAAAAGCGCATATTGGAATTGGAAGCGAAATTGGCGGAAATGAAGCACGGCAGAATTCGCGCGGACGATGTGATTTATCCAGGCGTGCGGTTGTCGGTTAATTCGATAGTTAAAAATGTGCAGGAAGAATATCATCATTGCACAATGCATTTGGAGGACGGCGAAATTGTATTAGGGGCTTATTAAGAGGTGATTGAAATGGAGATAGCGCCAGTAGGAATGCAAATGACTTACGCCAACGCGGCGAATGCAAGTCAAGTGCAACACAATTTGAATCACGAAGCGGCAGTACAGCAAGGCTACGAAACTACGCGCCAAGAAAAAGACGCCGAACTTAAGCAAACACAGGTTCGGAATAAATCAGACGCTGAAGGCGGCACTATTAAAGATGATCCAGAGCGGCGCAGTCGTGGCGGCGGATATTATTACAAGGCGACTAAAAGGCGTCAAAACGATGAAGAGCCCGAAGCTCAATTAGCAATTGACCCAAGACGCGGAAGGTTGTTGGATATTTCGCTGTGATAACTGAATTAATGATAATAACGACGGCGGTCGGAGCGGCGATAGTTTTATTGGTGTGGATAAGCAACCGGCGGCGCAAAAATAAAGAGTTAGAGCGGAAGGAAATTGCAGATTCAACCGAACGATTTAAAAAAGATTTGGAAAGCACAGCAAACGAAATAATCAATCGAATGGAAGGGCAAGCCTCACAAATCGAAAATTTATTAGACGATACCACGCGAGACAGGACGCAGTTGGAAGGGCGCATTGTCGAATTGAAAAAACTGCTGAAAAAAACTGAAGGGCAATCGACTGAAATTAAAGATCTGCTGGGGCGGCTGGACGACGCGGTTGAAGACGTTTCATTAATGAAAAGACAAATTGAATTAGTCGAGCGGAAATTGCAAGCAGTTCAAAAACTCCCTTTACCAAGTGCCGAGCCCGCGCAAATTGAACCGCCAACAGTAACGATAAAAGCGCAGGAAACCGCACCGCCAATTTCAAAGCCAATCGAAGTCCGAGCTACGCAGGCTGAAAACTTCGCAAAAGTTTTAGAGCAATCAATGCAGGCGCCGGAACCTTCAAATCCTGCAGAAAAAAAAGTTGTACCGTTTAAGCCGCCGGTCGTAAAAAAAATTGACGTTGTAACCGATTCGGTAACAATCCGCGATATGCTATTATCCGGAATGACGATTGAAGAAGTTTCGCGAAAAACAAAATTGGGGCGTAGCGCAATAGAATTAGTGCAACAGATGATGCGTCGACAACTGGAGCGGAGCTGAATATCAAAAAGTTAGTGGCGAAAGCCGCTAGCTATTTTTTTATGTAAAGAGGTGCAAATATGAATCTTGACGGCTTTTCAATGCGCGCGTTGACTGCCGAACTTGCCGAAATTTTGATTGGCGGGCGCGTCGAAAAAATTACTCAGCAGAATAAAGCAAATTTCACGCTCACTGTTAGAAATTTATATCAAAGCCACGCGATAAGAATTTCAGTCGCGCCGCAAAATCCCGCAATTTACGCTGTGAAAAATTCGCTTGAAAATCTGCCCGAACCTTCAACTTTTTGTATGGTATTGCGAAAAAATCTTGAAGGCGGCAGAATTGCTGACATTCGCCAATTTGAGCGCGACAGAATTATTTTTATAGATATTGATACAATCGGCGCGGGCGGCAAAATTCAAACCGTGACGCTGGCGATTGAGCTTATCGGCAAATACAGCAATATTATTTTAATTGCGGACGGGAAAATTATTGACGCACTGAAAAAAATTGGCACAAATTCAAGCCGCGTCCGAACTGTTTTGCCAAATCAGATTTACCAAATGCCGCCCGCTCAAAATAAGCTGGATATTTTTTCGGCGAATATTGATGAAGTTGTTGAAAGGATTAATGCCAGTCCTGCGCGAATTGACAAGGCGATAATGGAGGTTTGTCAAGGATTCGGTCCGCAAACTGTTAAGGAAGTTATTTATCAAGCGAGCTTGACGAATTTAACCGACGCGCTGATAAAAATTCGCGACGCAAAGTCTGAGCCATGCCTTGTTGAAGATGGCGGAAAAGTTTTAGCAATTTCGGCTATTCGGCTGAATTATTTTTCGCAGGCGGTTAAAACTTTCAACACAATTTCTGAAATGCTTGAAGAGGCTGACACGCTGATTGGCAGTTATACTCCGCCCGACAAGGAAAAATTTTCTAAGCTGGTACACAATGAGCTGAAACGCGCCACGAATAAAATTAGCGTGTTGGAAAACGAACTTGCCGCCGCTGAAAATGCCGATGATTGGCGGGTTCGCGCGGATAATCTTTCAACTTACCGGTATCAATTCAAAGACCACGCCGATGATTCTGTGACGGTTGAAAATATTTACAGCGAGAGCGGCGAAGAAATTACAATTCAGCTGGATAAAAAATTTACAATCACCGCCAACATTCAAAATTTTTATAAGAAGTACGACAAACTGAAACGCTCAACCAGTCACATTTTGGGGCAAATTGACAAGTGCCACGAAGAAATTATTTACCTTGAAAGTGTCGAACATTCATTGACGGCAAGCGCGACTTTGGCTGATATTGAGGAGATTCGCGCAGAACTTTTAAGCGGCGGCTATTTGAAAGAAAATCGCAAACGTACTGCGCTTAGCAAAAAGCCTGAGCCTTTTAAATTCATTGCGCCGGACGGTACTGAAATTCTTATCGGCAAGAATAACGCGCAGAATGACCGCTTAACTTTTAAAATTGCTGATGACAATGATATCTGGCTGCACACAAAAGAAATTACCGGCTCGCACGTGATAATTCGATGCGGCGGTGTTGAACCTTCTGCTGAAACTTTACTTTATGCTGCGAAACTGGCTGTGAATTTTTCTAAGGCTAGCGGCTCTTCAAATGTGCCGGTGGATTATACGCTGTGCAAATTTGTAAAGAAACCTTCGGGCGCGAAACCTGGCTTTGTAATTTTTACGAATCAGCGGACAGTTTATGTGGATAGTGATTAGACAACCATTAAACCGGTTGACTGATAAAATTTTATTGCTTATACTAAGCTTGAGGTGATTAATTTGGAGGTGAGAATTGCGGGCGTGGTTCCAGAATCTTATGTTGACGGCGAGGGTATACGTTATGCGATTTTTATGCAGGGTTGCTTAAGAAATTGCAAAGGCTGCCACAATCCGGCGACGCACGCGCTTAACGGCGGAAAAATTATCGACACGGCTGAACTTATTTCTGATATTAAAAAAAATCCATTGCTAATGGGCGTTACCCTGACGGGCGGCGAGCCACTTTTACAAATTCCGGCGTCTATTGAAATTGCTAAGGCTACAAAAAATCTCGGTTTAAATGTTTGGTGTTATACCGGTTATAAGATTGAAGAAATTCCGGCGGCAGCAATGGAGCTTTTAAATTTTGTCGATATTCTAGTTGACGGCGAATATATCGAGGAACTGCGCGATTGGGATCTGGATTTTCGCGGCTCAAAAAATCAGCGTATCATTGAAGTTAGGAGTTGGTTAAATGGATTTGGACGTGATATTGTCGTACCTGCCACGAATTGACGTGCTAATGGGTTTTGCAAGTATCCTGGCAATAGGCGTGGTAATGGGCGCAGTGATTTATTTGCCGGTGGCGCATTACGAATCGAAAATACCGCTGGAAAAATTAACGGCTGATATAGTCTGGAAATATCTGCCGGACTGGGTACTTTTAATGGCAGGATGCATTGGGTTACTTACAATCTGTTTCTTGCTATTGGGTGGAATTTGGCGAGTTTGAAAATTATCTTGCAAAGACAAAATGAGTTTGATATAATGAATAAAGTTTGAAAATTAAAGGAGACTTGATAGAATGCTCAAATTGGAGAAGAAGCACGTGAAATTTATCAGTATTGCAATTGCGCTTATGTTTATAGGCAGTGTAGTTGCAATAGCGTTGACCCAGACCGGCAGCGGTATTGCCTCAGCGGCAGCTTCTGCTAACGTTGGCAAAGTTAATTATCAGCAGATTGGCTCGCAACATCCCGATATTCAAAAAGTGCGAGGACAAATAGAAGCGGCTTATAACGAAATTAGAAAAGATTTCGAAGATAAAGCAGCTGGTATGAGCGACCAAGAAAAATCCGATTATTTCCAACAGTGTCAGCAACGTTTTGCTCAGAAACAACTTGAGCTTATGGAACCCATTACCAAATCCATTGACGCGGCAATTAAAAAAGTTGCGGATTCCAAAGGTTTAAGCGTTGTTATCGATGATACAGTTGTAATTTACGGCGGCACTGACATTACCCAAAATGTTATCTCGCAACTCAATAAAAAATAAAATTGATTTGGCAAAAATATTTCCAAAGGAAAGGCGGCGTTGAAGTCTTTCCTTTTTTTATGCAGAAGGATTGATAGCGGTGTCGCATTACAGGCTAACGGCGGCGGCGATAATGGCTTTGATGATAGGCGGCGGATTGTATTTTTATGAGCCTGTCAAAGTCGAACGACCTAAACCGATTGAAGAAACAGATGCTGTGCATGGTTTTGGAATAATTGACCTTGAGCAAATTCAAAAAAATAATCCTGCTGGTGACGAATTGAAAGAGTTAAACGCGCGGGAAATTCGCCTTAAACTTGAATTGAATGAAGTTATGCGTCCAGTTATGCCGCCGAAATTGCCGGAAATTGACATTACGCCTTTTGAAGAATCCGCGCGCGAAAAAAATATGCAAAATTTAATTAGCCAGCTTTCGGAAATTCGAGCTAAAAAACAGCGCGCCGCTGAGGAATACAAGAAACAGACCGAGCCGGATTATATTAAAAAGCGCGACGCCATTCGCGACGAATATTTGAACGAATCATTTAACATTGCAATGAAGTTGCGAAATGCTGATATTTTGCGTTTGTCGCCGGAGCAAATTCAAGAATTGGAAAAGCGGCTTGACGACCTCGTTATTAAGCGAAATGAAGTTCAGCGAGTTTTGCTTGAAGAATGGACGGCGGAGATTAATGATTATGCCAATGCGCAATTTGCAGATGAAGAGTCACGGATTAAGCGCGAGGCTGAAGAGACTTACAATAAATATAACGACGAAGCTATGGCGAAAATTCGAGAATTGCAGGATAGGAACCGCGCTTTGATGGAGGCGGCGACTAATGAAATTGCTTTTCGGCAGCGTCGGCGGCGGGAAATTTTAAATGAGCTTGAAGAAACTTCCAATGCTCGCGCAGAACTTGAAGATAAAATTTTAAATTCGATTGTCGACGAAGCGGGAAAATTAGGCGCGCTCAATAAATTGGAAATGATTTTTGTTAAACGCGAAAGTTCTTATTTTGAGGAAAAACTTTTTTATGGCAATATGGATATTAAATTTGAGCAAAAGAGAAATGCAAAGATTATCGCTGGCAAAGGCGCGAAAGATTTAACTAAGGATTTGCTAAAGGCGTTGCGGCGGTGATTCTTTACAATTTCTTTTTATACTGATAGAATAAGTGAATAAAATTTTAAAGGGTGAAGTTATTAATGAAATGCAAAATAGCCGCGCTGATAATAGCGTCATTGTTAATGACGGGCTGCGGCAGTGAAGCTAATGTTGGCGTTATTGATATCGATAAGGTTATGACTGATGCTCCGCAAGTGAAGGCGATTATGGACGAGGGCGCGCAGAAAATGACTGAAATTCAAACTGCGGCCGCCACTGAATTGGAAAATAATCCAGATTGGACCGACGAAGAAATCAGCAAAGCTCAAGCCGATGTTCAACGAAAGATTTTGGGCATTGACCAAGCCTACGCCACGCAATTTAAGCACAAACTTGACGAAGTTCTTTCGGTTATCGCGCAGGAAAAAAAGCTTGATGTGGTTATAGACAGTTCCGGCGAGCAACCAATTATTTTGAAAGGCGGTATCGATGTTACCGATGAAGTCATCCAGAAATTGCAATGAGCGGCGTTAATAAAACTCTGCGCGAAATAGCAGAAATAATCGGCGGTAAATTAATTGGAGACGGCGCAATAAAAATCACCGGTCTTGACAGTCTTGATACTGCGAAAGCCGGCGATATAACTTTTGCTGATGAAAATCACGCAGCACTAGCAAAGAAAAGCGCGGCGTCTGCGATTATAATTCCCATGAATTTTAGCGGCGAACTTCCCGCAAATTGCATAAAATCTGCTGAACCCAAAATTGCATTTGCTAAACTGATGGAAATTTTTATGCCGAAAATTGAAATTCCCGCCGGTATCAGCGATAAAGCTGAAATTGGCAGGAATACAAAAATTTCACCTAGTGCTAAGATTATGGCGCTGGCGTATATCGGCAATAACGTGGAAATTGACGCCGGCGCGGTAATTTATCCACACGTTTATATTGGGCAGAATGTAAAAATTGGCGCTGGCACAATCATTTATTCAAATGTGACGGTTCGCGAATACTGCGAAATTGGCGCGCGTTGCGTGATTCATAGTTCGGCAGTTATAGGCGCTGATGGATTTGGTTTCACGACCAAAAACGGCGTTCATACGAAAGTCCCGCAAATTGGCAATGTGATTGTGGAAGATGACGTTGAAATTGGCGCGTGCGTCGGAATTGACCGCGCGGCGATGGGTTCAACTGTCATTGGGCACGGCACGAAAATTGATAATCTCGTTCACATTGGGCATAACTGCAAAATAGGCGCTAATTGTTTAATCGTCGCGCAGACAGGAATTTCCGGCTCAACTATTGTCGGCGATAATGTGACTTTCGGTGGGCAAACTGGGACTGTCGGTCATATAAAAATCGGCGGCAATTCGGTTTACGCGGGGCGCTCTGGTATTACTAAAAATATGCCGGAAGGATTTTTCGGATCAGGCTTTCCAGTTCAACCTCATGGCGATTGGTTAAGAATGCAGGCGTCAATGCAAAAAATTCCCGAACTGATTAAGCGAATCCGCCAGCTCGAAAAGCAACTTGACGATAAATAAAAAAAATTTAGACTGTGGCGAAAATGCTACGGTCTTTTTTGTTGCAATGCCTCATTGTAAACCGTGAGATATTTATCGGTCACGCAGTCGATAGAGAATTTTTCAGCGGCACTAGGCACTCGCGCAGCAATTTTTTTATATTCGCCCGAATTAGCTAAGCGACTCAAAATTTTACTGAGCTTTTCAACAGGGACTTTGCCGTCAACCAAATCAAAAACTACGCCCGCGAAATTGCCTTGCGAATCTTTTACCATATTCACAACTTCGCCCAAATTTGAGCAAACAACGGGCTTGCCGCTAAAAAAGCTGTCAATAATCATTAGCGGAAAACTTTCACCCGCAAATTCGCTCGGCAAAAGCCCAATATCAGCCGCTGCAAGATAATCTCGAACATTACTTTTAAAGCCGGTCAAGTGCACAAATTTTGAAACTTTGCCGCTCAATTTATCGTACATTTCGCCCGCGCCGACAAGAATCAAATCAATTCTGCGCGAAGATTTTTTATTGGCAAGTTCAACGGCGTCAATGGCGGCTTGCCAGCCTTTTTCTGGAATTGCGCGGCTTACTACGCAACAAACAAAAGATTTCTCAGGAATATCAAGACTCTTTCTTGAAATTGGATGGATGGGAAAATTTTCAAGACCGTTGCCGATTTTGTAAAAATGTTCGTCCGGCTGCCAATTAAAATCAACGAACGGCTGCAAATTTTTATCAGCAATATAAACAAAGGCGCTAACACTTTTTTTAGTGCGCGTCAAAAGATTATTCAAATGCGGCTGAACGGTTGCCTCATACATTCCGTGAAGTGTAACAATGTGACGAATACTCGGCGATGTCAGATGTGTTATGGCTTCGTCAACCGAACCGTGATGACTGTGAACAATGTCAATTTTCATTTGTTCGATAACTTCAGAGAGCGGCTGAATTTCTTTCAATCGCAGAAATGGAATGCCGCGCAGAACTTTTTTGCGAATTTCCGGCAGATCGTCAGACATTTGAAAATCCAGCACGGCGACAGGATAACCTTTGCGGTGCATTTCGTTTGCAAGAATAATCGGGAAAGTTTCGCCGCCGCCTATGCACATTGAAAAAACACACATTAGAATATTGGGCTTGCGCTTAACGCTCAAAATTTTTTCCAAACTGAAATATTTAGAAACGTCAGCCTTGTCAAGACCGCCAAAATAACTCAAATAATGCTCTTCAAGTTGGTGCAAATGAAGCATATGGGCTTCAGCAGGGACGTTATAATTCTGCGCGATAAATTCAGCAATGCGCTCGTGTTCTTCGTAGTAACGATATTCTTTCTGGATTTTTAGAGAGGTGCTTTGTTGATGAACGCGATAAAAATTCGTGGCGGCGGGATTATAATGCACACAGCCGCCCTTCATAATTTCAAGATAAAAAAGCCAATCTCCGCAAAGTTTCATATTCTGCCAAATATTAATAATCTCTGCGCGAATTAGAGAAGGTTTGCGGAAAACTACACCGCTGACATTAGGAATAATATTTTTAATCGCCATACCGCGCGCAACAAAATTTGCAGCGGACACAGTGAAATTTGTTTGCCAATCGAAATCCGGAATATCCGATAAATAATGTTCGGTGTCGTAAATTTTAACGCCGTCTTGAATAAAATCCGTGCGCACAAACGCCAATTGCAAAGATTCATCGATAAATGCGCCAATGAGCGTCTCAAGAAAATTTTCAGCGCTGTAATCGTCGGATTCGGCTATCCAAATCAAATCGCCATTCGCTGCGTCAATTCCTTTCTGCCACTGATTAAATACGTTGCCGGAATTTTTTTTATTGGGAATGAGGCGCGTATTTTTTTTGTGCAGATTATAAAATTCGCGCAGAATTTCAAGGCTGTTATCGGTGGACGCGTCGTCAAGCAAAATTACTTCAAAATTTTTATAGGTTTGACTGTAAACAGTTTCTAATCTTTGCCGCAAATATTCAGCGTGATTGAAATTCGGCACAACTACGCTAACCAATGGCTGAAATTTATCGTTAGCTCGATTTGAATATTGCCAAAGTGCCGCGCGTGCTGGCGTTTGAATTTGTTCAGTTTGTTCAGATTGAGCAGGCTGCGGTGGCAATTCTACCGGTTCGGGTTGTTCCATTATCATTTTGAGCAGTGCGGATTTTGCCATTAACTTCACCGGCAAAAAAACTTTTTCGTGAAATTTGGGCAATTTCCTCGCGCAGAAGCCATCAACACGCCTAACTAAATTTCTAACTTTTTCACTTGTCAGCGTATTGTAGATTGTCATCTTAAAATCCATCAAGTCCACCTCAAAAATTATTATACTACATTTACCATTTCGAGTAAAATCACTTGCTCAGTTTAGAAAATTGGTTTAAAATATTATCGAGTATTTTTTAGGAGGGAGAAAATTTGAATATCCATGAATATCAAAGCAAGGCAATTCTCAAACGCTACGGCGTGCCGGTTCCAAATGGTAAACCTGCTTTTAGCGTTGACGAGGCAGTTGCCGTCGCGCAGGAATTGAATAAGCCTGTTGTAGTTGTCAAGGCGCAAATTCACGCGGGCGGGCGCGGTAAAGCTGGCGGCGTCAAGTTGGCGAAAAATCTTGAGGAAGTTAAAAATTACGCAGCTGAATTGCTCGGAAAAATTCTTGTCACGCACCAAACCGGTCCGGACGGCAAAAAAGTTAATCGCCTGCTCATTGAAGAAGGATCTAACATTAAAAAAGAATATTATCTTAGCTTTGTCATTGACAGGACAACGGCGCGCGTGGTTATGATGGGCTCGGAAGAAGGCGGTATGGAAATTGAAAAAGTTGCCGCTGAAATGCCCGATAAAATTTTCCGCGAATATATCGACCCTGCTGTTGGTTTAATGCCCTTCCAGGCGTCGAGGATGGCTTACAGAATGAATTTTCCGGCGGCTGTCATTCGCAAAGCTTCTGCGTTTATGATGAAGTTGTATAACGTTTTTGTTGGTGAAGATTGCTCGCTAACTGAAATTAATCCGCTGGTTGTGACGGCTGAAGATGAAGTTATCGCCCTTGACGCTAAATTGAATTTCGACGATAGCGCGCTTTTCCGCCACGCTGATATTGAAGCACTGCGCGACGAATCTGAAGAAGACCCGAAAGAACGCACGGCGGCTAAGGAAGGTTTGAGCTATGTTAATCTTGGCGGCAACGTCGCTTGTATGGTTAATGGCGCGGGCTTGGCTATGGCGACGGTTGATATTCTGAAATATTACGGCGGCAATCCTGCTAATTTCCTTGACGTGGGCGGCGATTCTACGCCAGAAAAAATTGCTACTGCTTTCAAGATTATGTTGGACGGCGGGCAGGCTAAGGGTATTTTTGTAAATATTTTTGGCGGGATAAATCGCTGTGACGCGATCGCTTCCGGAATTGTCGAGGCGGCTAAGATTATTTCTGAAGACGGTAAATCAATTCCCGTGCCGGTCGTTGTAAGATTGGAAGGCACAAACGTTGAAATTGGGCGGCAGATTTTAAAAGATTCGCCGATTAAAAATGTTATAATGGCTGAAACTATGGAAAGCGGCGCCGAAGAAATTGTGCGGCTTGTCAATGAAGCTACAGCGTGAGGTGATAAAGTTATGAGCATTTTGGTTAATAAAGATACAAAAGTTATCGTGCAAGGTATCACCGGCAAGCAGGCTACTTTTCATACAAAACAAATGATAGCTTACGGCACAAAAATTGTTGGCGGCGTGACACCTGGCAAAGCGGGGCAGACTGTTGAAGGCGTTCCGGTTTTTAATACTGTGATTGACGCGGTTAATTCAACGGGCGCGACGGCTTCAGTTATTTATGTGCCTGCGCGATTTGCGGCTGATTCAATTATGGAAGGCGTCGACGCAGGCTTAGATTTGGTTGTCTGCATTACTGAACATATTCCGGTTCAAGATATGATTAAAGTTCGCCGCTATATGGAAGGCAAAAAAACTCGGCTGATTGGTCCAAATTGTCCTGGCATTATGACGACTGGCGAATGCAAGCTTGGTATTATTCCTGGCAATGTGCAAAAGCGCGGGCGTGTTGGTTTAGTTTCGCGCAGTGGAACTTTGACGTACGAGGCAGCTTTCCAACTTATGAACGCGGGCATTGGTATTACAACTTCGCTGGGTATTGGCGGAGATCCAGTCAAGGGCACTGATTTTATTGACGCGCTCGAACTTTTCAAAAATGACGATGAAACCCTTGCCGTTTTAATGATTGGCGAAATTGGCGGCAGTGCCGAAGAAGACGCCGCTAAATGGATTTCTGAGAATATGCCGAATAAACCTGTCACAGCGTTCATAGCGGGGCGCCAGGCGCCTCCTGGTAAGCGTATGGGGCACGCCGGCGCAATTATCTCCGGCGGCAAAGGTACAGCTGCTGACAAAATTAAAGCGTTAAATTCTGTCGGTATCCAAGTGGCTGATACCGTTGCACATATCGGCGCGACTGTAGTTGAAACACTCAAAAAAGCCGGTATTTATGACGCCTGCCACACTTGCTAAAATTTTTTATTGCAAATAGTTATCATTGCCTGTATAATATGAGCAGTTAAAGTTCACTGTGTTTTTAGAAAAGGTGATGATTGTATGACAAAATTGGTTTTGGTTCGTCATGGCGAAAGCGAATGGAACAAACTCAATCTGTTTACCGGCTGGACTGACGTTGACCTCAGCGAAAAGGGACATCAAGAAGCTATTGAAGGCGGCAAACTTTTGAAGGCTGAAGGCTACGATTTTGACGTGTGCTATACGTCTTACCTTAAGCGCGCCATTCATACGCTGAATCATATTCTCGATGAGCTCGACAGAAATTGGTTGCCGGTTGTTAAAAGCTGGAAACTCAATGAGCGTCATTATGGCGACCTGCAGGGCAAAAATAAGAGTGAAGCAGCTGAAAAATTCGGCGAAGAGCAAGTTAAGATTTGGCGCCGTTCCTTCGACGTAACGCCCCCGCCACTTGCTGACGATGACGAACGCGCGGCTCACAATCAGCCCATGTATCGCGGCGTAGATCCTGCGCTCCTGCCCAAGTGCGAAAGTCTCAAAATCACGATTGAGCGCGCTGTTCCATATTTCAATGAAGTTATCAAGAAAGATATGGAAGCTGGCAAACGCGTAATTATCGCGGCTCACGGAAATTCTTTGCGCGCGTTGGTTAAATACTTCGACGATATCAGCGACTCTGACATTGTCGGCGTCAATATTCCAACCGGCGTTCCGCTCGTTTATGAGTTCGACGATAATATGAAGGCGGTTAATCATTATTATCTTGGCGACCAGGAAGCTATTAAGGCTAAGATGGCGGCAGTGGCGAATCAAGGCAAGAAGAAATAATTGACTAAGTAAAATTTTAAAATGCGGCTCTTGCAAAATTGGCAAGGGCTTTTTTTTATGGTAATATCGGCGCAGGTGATTTTTATGAATGTAAAAAGTTTTGTTGAAAGATGGACAGGTCGCGGCTACGAAAGAGGCGAGGCTCAAGATTTTTGGCGACAATTCCTGCGCGACGTTTTAAATTATTCCGGCAAGGATGATGTTATCAAATTTGAAATGCCAGTATCCAGCGGTTTTATTGACGCTTATTTGAAGGATACTCGCGTAATTATCGAACAAAAAAGTTTGAATGTTAAACTTGACGACGCGGTTTATCAGCAGGCGAAAAAATATGACAACGCGCTGAATTTGCCAAGAAAGGCTCGTTGGATTGTAACTTGCAACTTCCAGGAATTTCAAATTTATAATATGTCCACGCTGGAGCCGCCGACTAAAATTTTGCTTTCCGATTTGCCCGATAAATTTCTCATTAAAAAGCGCGACTTTGTTAAAGAAAAAAATTTATCCGCTAAAGCCGGTCAAGTTATCCAGAAGTTTTATTTGAAACTCAAAAAGCAATATTATGACCCGTACAGCCGAGAAACTTTTGAAAGTTTGAATAAGCTTTGCGTGCGGCTAGTTTTTTGCCTCTATGCAGAAAGCGCCGATGTTTTCAAAGAGCACAAGATGTTTACTGAATACCTCTGCAAATTTAAAAATGACAGACTCAGTTTTCGGAGCGCGCTCATTGAATTATTTAAAACTTTGAATACGCCGCTTGAAAAACGCAGTCCATATCTCGGCGACGATTTGAAAAATTTCCCGTACGTTGACGGCGGGCTTTTCGATAAAGAATTGGATTTTCCAGAAACTACATATGAACTGCGCGAGATTTTATTCAATGAACTTTGCAATTTGCGTTGGCAGGATATTTCGCCCACGATTTTTGGCGCTGTATTTGAGGCAACGCTGCACCCCAGCAAGGATAAAAAATTGACCGATAAAACTCAGGACATTCGCCGCGAAGGTGGCATTCATTACACCGCGCCGGAAAATATTCACAAAGTCATTGAGCCGCTTTTTATAGACGATTTACAGAAAAAATTTGAGGCT